>CAIPAY010000089.1 GCA_903863195.1 uncultured Holophagaceae bacterium | reverse complement strand
GTGGTGTGCGGGTGGATCACACAGCGGGCACCCACTTCGCAGCGCTGGCCCACGAAGACCAGGGCATGCAGGATGGTGTCGGCACCCACCTTGGCATCGTCCTCGATGACACAGCCGGGGCCGATCCGCGCGCCCTTCCCGATGGTGGCGCGGCGTCCCACGAAGGCGCCGGCGGCGATGGTGGCGTCCTCCCCGATGAGGGCATCGGGCGCCACCAAGGCGCGAGGGTCCACAGGGGTCGGCTGGTCGAACTTGGCCTGGGAGTCATCGAAGTAGCGCTGCAGCACCAGGGCCATGGCCAGCTTCAGATTCGGCGCCAGCAGGAAGGCCCCGGGGGCGCCCTGGGGAATGGCCTTCTCCAGTTTCAAGGGCAGCGCAATGGCGCTGGCCCCCGCCGCCAGGGCCTGGAGGAGCATGGCCTCGTCCGCTGCGAAGACCAGGCAGCCAACCCCCGCCCGCTCCGGCGGCGTCACCCGGCTGAGGGTCGCCTGGAGGTCGCCCAGGGCTCTGGGGAACAGGTGGATCAGGTCGGCGGCGAGCTGGGCGCACTGAACAGGCATGGGAACCCCGTCTGGAACTGGCTGTTGGTCGCATCCATCGTAACCCGCGGACCTGCCACCGGTCCGGCATCCCTCCCACGCGAGCCACTTCCTGCCAAAATCAGGGCTGGGGTTGCCACCACAGCCCCGGGGAGTCCGACCATGAAGCTCTACACACGCACGGGCGATGACGGTTCCTCGGGCCTGTTCGGGGGGGACCGGGTGAGCAAGGCGAACCCGCGGCTGGGGGCCTACGGCACCCTGGATGAGCTGAACAGCGTCATGGGGCTGCTGCGCCTGCACGCGACGCCCGCCTGCGCCGACGGCGAGCGCCTCCAGCGTCTCCAGCACGACCTCTTCGTGCTCGGGGCGATCCTGGCGACCCCGGCAGAGAAGCAGGGCCTGCTGGGCCGCCACATGAGCACGCCCACCTGGTCCCTGGCCGACATGGAGGCAGACATCGACCGCCTGACCGCCCTGGCGCCCGCCATGACGGCCTTCGTGCTGCCCGGCGGCACGGCCGCCTCGGCCCACGCGCACCTGGCGCGCACGGTCTGCCGACGGGCCGAGCGGGAGGTGGTGGCGTTGTCCCAGCAGGAGACGGTCGACCCCACGGTGACCACCTACCTGAACCGGCTCAGCGACTGGCTCTTCGCCCTGGCCCGCGCCGAGAACGCCGTGGCCGGCGTTGCCGACATCCAGTGGGTGGCGAAGGACTGAGCCGCAAGTTGGCCAGGGCACAAAAAAAGGGAGGCCGGTGGGCCTCCCTTTTTTTGGTGCGACTGCGGTCTAGAACTGGTACTTCACGCCCAGGCGGACCCGGCGAGCGGTCTGGTAGGCGGTGACGTTGCCGTAGTTTCCGTTGGGCACGCCGTAGGACACATCCAGGTTCTGATCGAACGAGGTGGGCTTCTGGGAGTTGAAGACGTTGAAGATGTCCACCCGGAAGCTGATGCTCTGGGTGCCGGGAAGCTTCATGAGGTACTGGCCGCTGTAGTCGATGGCCACGGTGTTGGGGGTGCGGCCCATGGCACCACGGCCACCGGCAGGGAGCTCACCGGCGTTGTCGTAGTCCTGCAGGCCGTAGAAGGCGCTCAGAGGCGTGCCGGTCTGGAACTTGACCAGGGCGGTGCTGCTGAAGCCGTTGTCGAAGTTGTAGGTCAGGCCGGCATTGGCAATGACGGCGCGATCGTTGGGCAGGGGGCCGCGGGCGTACTGCTCATTGCCGGTCAGGCCGCGGGTGTCCGCCGATTCCTGCATCTTCAGGTATTCGAGCGAGAAGTCATAGAGCGAGGTGATGTTGGGATCACTCTGGCCGTTGTCGTTGCGGAACAGGCCCTCGTAGTTGCCTTCGAGGCGGGAGAGACGCAGGTTGAAGAAGGCGGCCACACGCTTGGAGGTGTAGTTCACATCGACTTCATAGGCCCAGTAGTCGCGGATCGGCTTGGGCCAGGTGGCCTTGGTGCCGCTGCCGACGAGGGTGGGATCGATCTTGAGCGCCTCGGCGGTGATGCCGGCGGAGTTCTCGCCGGGGTTGGCGATGTAGTAGGGCAGGTTGTTGCCGCCGTCGATGCCCATGTCTTCCAGGGCCCGACCCAGGGAGCGGTAGATGATGCGGTTGCTGACCGTCAGGCCATCGGCCACCTTGGTGTCCCAGCCAACCACGTACTCATTGGTGTAGGGCAGCTTGGTGCCAGGCATGACCGGGGTGAGGAAGCCGGCGCTGCCGACATAGTGGGATGTGGTGGCGGTGGGGACGCGAACGCCGGCCACCACCGAGGAGGGCACCGCACCGGTGTAGGGATTGACGGCGATGATGCTGACCCCAGTCTGGATCGGATTCAGGAGGCGGCTGCCGTCGGCGGAGAGGTTATACCAGTCCGAGCGGCTGGCGCCGATCTCCTGGGACAGGGAGCGGACGTTCAGGTCGAGGGGCACCTTCTCGAAGTACTTGCCGTAGAAGGCGTAGATCTTGTTCTTGCCATCCCCGGCCGGGTCCAGGGTGATGGACAGGCGGGGCGCCATGGAGTCGGCGGCCTTGAACTTGTAGGTCTCGTTCTTGCCCTTCATGTCCTCTTCTTCCCAGCGGAAGCCGGCCTTGACGAAGAGGCGGTTGTTCCAGGAGTACTTGCCCTGGACGAAGTAGGCCTGCCAGGGGCTCTCGGTCACGGTGAGGGGCGGCGTGTAGCGGGAGCGGCTCACCCGGTAGAAGTACTGGACGTTGGTGCCGATGAGGGGCGTGGGAATGACGAGGGCACTGCCGGTGTTCACGATGGCCGCCGTGTTGAGCACGTAGGCCTGCCGGGACACGAGGGCGCCGCTGGTGTAGGCGAGGCCGCCAGCGGCCGTGTGCGAGTCAACCTGGCCCGCGAGGCCCTGGTAGGAGAAGCCGCCCGAGTGCTCAAGCTTCTCGGACTCGTAGCCGGCCTTGAACTCGAAGTCCCCGAAGGTCTTGGTGACCTTGAGGTTCATCTGCCGGTTCTTGTCCTCGGCGACTTCCAAGGAGCCAGGACCACCAAAGACCACGGCACTGTTGTAGGAGTCGATCACGCGGTAGTGGCTGTTGGCGCTGGCATCCAGGGTGGCCTTGAACTTCGACTTGGCCTGGGAGACCTGGGCCTCCACCAGCATGTCGGTGAGGAAGACCGCGTTGTACTTCAGGCTGTAGCTGTTGCCGCCGTATTCCAGGCCCACCCAGGTGATGGGGTCGTTCTGGTAGTGGGAGGCCAACTGGGGAGCCGTGGGGTTCTTGCCGGGATCGCCGAAGATGCTCAGCTCCAGGCCCTGGGAGGAGGTGATCGCCCAGTTGAACTTCATGTAGTAGGTGTCAGTCTCGGTCTTGGTGGTGGACTGGCGGCCGTAGTAGGTGCGGTTCGGGTCGGCCTGGGTGCGCTTGACCTCGCTGCGGATGGGGTTGTAGCCCACGAAGTAGAACAGCTTGTCCTTGATAAGGGGGCCGGCCACGGTGAAGCCAAGCTCGGTGCGGCTGGAGCCGTCAAAGCTGGGGGAGATGGTCCGAGTGGGATCCAGGATGGGGAGCGTCTTGTTCTTGGCCTGGAGGCTGTCCACGTCGAAGTAGCCAAAGACCTGGCCCTTGAACGTGTTGTCGCCAGTCTTGGTCACGGCGTTCACGCGACCACCGGTGGAGCCGCCGAACTCGGCGTCCATGCCGAAGGTCTTCACCTGCACTTCAGAGATGAAGTCGGTGTTGATGCCGGTGCCCATGGAGCCGTAGGTGATCGAGTAGCTGCCATTGGCGCCATAGCCGGTGCCCGTGGTGTTCACGCCGTCGATGACATAGGCGTTCTCCAGGCCGGAGGAGCCGCCCATGGAGGGGTTGTTGGAGTCGATGCCGCTGCTGCTGACGCCGGGGGCCAGGTTGACGACCGACGAGAAGGCGCGACCCAGGGGCAGGCTGGAGACGGTCTCAGAGCTGAAGGTGGTGCCCGAAGTCTGGGTGGTGGTGTCCATCACCTGGGACGCCGCCACGACTTCCACCACCGCACCAGCCGCCTTGGTCATCGTGACGCGAAGGGGGGTGAGGGTGTTGATGGAGGCACTGGCCGTGAGCTTGCTGGCGGTCTCGAAGCCGGCAGCCGTCACGGTGATGCGGTACTGGCCCGGGATCAGGCCCGAGGCGCGGAAGGCACCGGCCGCGTCCGTGACACGCACGATCTGGCCACGGCCACCCTCGATGATGACCTTGGCGCCCACGACCAGGGCACCGCTCGGACCCGTCACCGTTCCCGAGATGGCACCGGTGGTGGCGTCCTGGGCCTGGGCGACGAAGCCGCTGCCCGCGATGATGGCCACGGCCGTGAAGCCCAGCCTGGAGAAGATTCGATTCATGGAGACTCCTTTGAAGAGGGGTAGGGAGGGGCGGGGGGAGGAGGGAGCCAGGCGGATAGAGCCTTGGGTTGCTACAAAATACTTAAGGGACACGATGGGGTGGTGATGATGGCCGAGGGTCTGGCGATAGTGTCGAAAGAATAGGACAGGTTCCCCGTCCGATACAAAACATTTTCCCCGGGGTCCCGGGTCTTGTAAATTTAATATTGGTGCCATTTAAGCGACGTCTCCATCCTCTTTGGCCGTCAGGCTGGGCGTCAGGCTGGGCGTCAGCCATGAAAAAAGCGGAGCCCTTTCGGGCCCCGCTTTGGGTCGTGCCGGTGCGCTTTTAGAAGCGGAAGCCGGCGGAGATGGAGAGGCTGCGAGGGCTGCCGTAGTTGGAGGAGCTGGCTCCATTTGTGCCGAAGGCACTGCTCTTAACCCAGGGGGAGTTCACGCCGCCGGTGGCCGTGCCGTAGGTCCCCGTGGCAGAGTTCATGCTGGTGTTGAAGCCGATCTGCTGCTGGTGGTTGAGCACGTTCGAGAACACCAGCTTACCGAAGGCGGTCACGTCCTTGCCGCCGGCCTTGAAGAGCGGGAAGTCGTGGGTGACAGCCAGGTCCAGGTAGGAGGACCCGGGGTAGACCCCCGCGCCTCGGGCCTGATCCATGTACTGGGTGAAGGTGCTGCCGGCCTGGCCGGGCAGGGCGCCCGTTCCCGCCAGCCGTGCCGCGGTGATGCTGCGGGTGTAGCTGAAGTGAGAGCCGGTATCGAAGCGGTAGACCCAGCCAACCGTCGTCTTGCCGAACTGGTTGGTGAAGGACTTGCTGGCGTTCCCGCGGATGCGGATGGGGTCATGACCGGTGAGGTAGCCTTCGGGGTGCAGGTCGTTCTTGTCGAACTTCGTCACACCGTTGGTTACGCTCCAGCTGTTGATGCTCTCGCCGCGGGCGGGGGTGGAAGTTCCTTCGCCCTCATAGTTGCCCTTCAGGCTGCTCCAGGTGACGTTGCCACCATAGGTCCAGCCGTTGCGGTTCAGCTGGCCTTCGAGCTCCAGGCCCCGATACTTGCGGGTGGCGTCGGGATTGTTGTCCCAGACCTTCATGTAGAGCGAGGTGCCGGTGGGATCCAGCACGGTGCCCTGGTTGCCGGTGGTGATGTCGATGAGGTTCTTCCAGTTCTTGTAGACGGTAGTGACCTTGAGGAAACCATCCCCGAGGCCGGCTACATTGAAGGACAGGGCGTAGCTGGCCTGCAGCTCATCTACCGTCGGAGCCTTCATCTTGTCGTTCAGCTTCACGTTGAGCGTGGGGTCATTGTAGTAGGCGATCCCAGCTGACGTCATGTTGTAAAGAGCAAGATTCTGGAGCGCGGCAAAGCTTGTGCGGTTCGCTTCCACGTAGTCGCCGGCGGCCAGGAAGGACTTGGCGTAGTAGTCGATTTCCTTGGCGTTGCCCTGACCGGTGACCGAGTTGGTGATGCCCTCCAGCACCTTGGCGTTGTAGCGGGCATAGCTGAAGCCGAAGATATGCTTGCTGTCGCCAAACAGATCGTATTTGAGACCAAGCCGGGGGGAGATGCCGCTGGCACCGGCCGTGCGGGCACCGCTCTCGTTCTGGGCCTTGTAGTTGTCCCAGCGCAGGCCCAGCTGGAAGTTCCAGTGCTGGTCCAAGGTCCATTTGTCGTTGACGTAGAGGCCGGTGGAGAAGTTGTCGGCCTCACCGGGCGTGCTGTAGTAGGCCCACACCGCAACGGGGATCGCCGTGCGGTGCACGAGGTCCGTGCCCCCCACTTCGAAGATGAGCTCCGTGGGGCTCTGCTCGTTCTTGGCTCGGCGGATACCCTTGTAGTAATCGAGACCGAAGTCAGTCTGGTGGCTGCCTGCGCCGTTCCAGAAGAGGCTGGCCTTGAGGTTCAGGGTGCGGTTGTCCCGGTTGTCGCCGCCATCGGCGCTGTTGAAGATGCCGTTGTTGTAGAAGCCGCCGTTTTCATCCGCATAGATCGGGCTCTGGCCGTTGGGCGTGCCGCCCGCGGACAGGTTCTGGTGCTTTTTCCCGAAGCGGAGCTCGGTGGTGAAGTTGGAGCTCCAGGCAGACCGCAGGGCGATGTTGAGGAAGTCGGAGACAGAGATCTGGGGCACCAGGGCCAGCGCTTCACCGGCGTAGTAGTTCCGGTTCGTCTGGTTGATGGCGTTCTTCATGTAGGAACCGACCAGGGTGTGATCCTGGTTGATGGCCCAGGTCACCTTGGCCTGGCGGCGGATCTCGACGTTGTTCCTGGTGTAGCTGCTGCCAAGGCCATCGGGGCTGTTCTGGGAGAAAACACCCAGGGGGCTGCCCGCCAGGTCCGCATTCGTGCCCGAGCTGGACTCACCGATAACGCCGGCGACATTCGAGTTGGTGGTGAAGTAGGAGGCGGCGAACCAGAGCTTGTCCTTGATGATGGGACCGCTCAGCTGCAGGGTCTTGGTCTCGCTCAGGACGTTCGTGATGGCGGCGCGATTCTGGAAGGGCTGCGTGGCGTTCCAGGCCGGATCGGAGAGCTCCCAGCGCAGGGAGCCGCTGAACTCATTGCCGCCGGAGCGGGTGATGGAGTTGATGATGCCGCCTTCCACATCGCCGTACTCGGCAGACATGGCACCGGTGACGATCTGGGTCTCTTCGATGGAGTCATCGATGAGGGCCACGCCACGGTTGTTGTAGGCGTTGTCGGCAATGTTCTGGCCGTCGAGCAGGTAGAGGTTGCCGGAGGTCATGGCGCCACGGATCTGGACGCGGCCGCCGACGCCGGAGGTGACGCCGGGGGTGAGGAGGGCCACGCCCTCCTGGGTGCGGGCGCTGGGCAGGAGATCGACGGAATCGGCCCGGTAGTTGGTGGCGGTCTTCACGTCGGTCTTGTCCACGGCCGGCGCAGCCGCAATCACTTCAACCACAGCGCCGCCCAGCTTGGTCAGGGTGACCTTGGGGCTGAAGGTCTGGTCGATGCCGAGCTGCTCGGTGATCTTGCGAGTCTCCAGGCCTTCCTTGGTGAACTGGACGGTGTAGAGGCCGGGAGGCAGCAGGCGGGCAATGAACTTGCCGGCGGCATCGGTGCTGTAGGTGCGGACACCCTGCAGGGCAGGGGAGCTGAGACGGACCACGACGCCAGCCAGGGGGGCGCCCGCGGCGTCCACCACCGAACCGGTGACGTTGGCAGTCTGCGTGCCCTGCGAGTACAGAGCTGCCCCGCCCAAGGCGAGAAGGGCCGTCATACGGCCCAGGCGATTGTTCAACAGATGCATAGCATCCTCCAGAAAGTCGGGACGGAAAGGGGGGTGCCCGACGAAAAAAAAGGTTCGACAATCCAGAAATTTCCAGGGTTTCCCCCCGATGAAATAGGCGGGAAAACAAGGCGTCTGGATCGAAGACAGTGAGAAAGAGCTTTTGGAGACCAGGAGAGACTCTAACAGATTGTCTAGAAAAAATTCTATTGTCCTGAACAAAACCCAGGAACCATCTGGCCCGCCCATGCACTTGACCGCCCACGCGGGTGGCGCCTGGGGCCTGCGGTTCTCGGGGGTTAATAGTGGCTAATGGTGTCTATTGAGTTATAGATCAATAGACCTAAGGGTAAAAAACAGATGATTGGGTCTGTCACTGCCTTCCCAGGGTGGGGAGGCAGTGCCCAGTCCCTCAGGGGATCCCTGAACTTGTTAAGAATTGATCCCGGACTTCAGCTCAAGGCCGCCAGCAACCAGGGCTGCGGCTCCACCGGCTCCCCGGACCACTCCAGGGTGGCCCGGAAGGGCTCCTGGGCCACGGCGGCCCCGGCCTTGGCATAGACCTCAAACAGCCGATCGCCCGGCGCCACCTTCTGGCCGACCTGGGCCAGCACCCGGAGGCCGACGCCCAGGTCCAGGATGTCGTTCCGGTCCCGGCGTCCGGCGCCCAGGTCCATGGCCAGGATGCCCAGCGCGCGGCCGTCGATGGCGGCCACGTAGCCCGCCCGCTCGGCCAGCACCGGCACCACTTGGCCCGGCTGGGGCAACCGGCTGAAGTCGTCCAGGGCCCGGGCGTCGCCGCCGTTCAGGGCCACGAAGCGCCGGAGGGTCTCCAGGGCCGTACCCTTATGAATGCTTGCCTGGACCAGGGTCTGGGCAGCCTCCAGCGAGGTGGCAGCTCCACCCATCACCAGCATCTCGGCGGCCAGCCGGAAGCTCATCTGGGCCAGCTCCGTGTCGCCGTGCTCGCCGCGGAGGATCTCCACGCACTCCATGACCTCCAGGGCGTTGCCGATGGCCCAGCCCAGGGGGGCGTCCATGCGGGTGATCAGCGCCCGCATCTGCATGCCATGGGCCTTGCCCACGGCCACCATGCTCTGGGCCAGGGCCGTGGCGTCCTCCAGGGTCTTCATGAAGGCCGTCGGGCCGCACTTCACGTCCAGCACCAGGGCGTCGGCTCCGCCGGCCAGCTTCTTGGACATGATGCTGGCGGTGATGAGGGGAATGCTCTCCACGGTGGCCGTCACGTCCCTAAGGGCGTAGAGCTTCTTGTCCGCCGGGGCGATGTCGGCAGTCTGGGCAGAGTTGGCAAAGCCCGTCTCAGCCAGGCTGCGGAGGAACTCTGCCTCGGACAGCTCCACCTTCAGGCCCGGGATGGCGGCGAACTTGTCCACGGTGCCGCCGGTGTGGCCCAGGCCCCGGCCGCTGAACATGGGGCAGGGCACCCCGCAGGCGGCCACGATGGGGCCGAGGATGAGGGTGGTCTTGTCGCCCACCCCGCCGGTGCTGTGCTTGTCCACCTTGAGGCCGGGCACCGCGGACAGGTCCAGCCGCTTGCCCGAGTCCCGCATGGCCAGGGTGAGGCCCAGGGTCTCCTCCGTGGTCATCCCGCGCCAGCAGATGGCCATGAGCAGGGCGGCACTCTGCTCGTCGGGGATGGTGCCGCCCGAGGCCCCCTTCACCCAGAAGGCGATCTCTTCGGCGGACAGGGCTCCGCCCAGCTTCTTGCTGTAGATCAGGTCGTACATCCGCATGGGATGACTCCTTTCTGGGGTGTGCCTCAGATGCTCTGAACCAGGTTTTCCAGGGCGGAGGCGTCTCCGCGGCCCTTGAAGCGGGCCTTGTAGTCCGCGAGGTCCTTCAGGGCCTGGGCCCGGTCCCCCGCGAGGCGGTCTGCGTCCAGCTGGCAGGCCCAGAAGGCCTCGGCCCAGGACTCGCCCGGGGTGGCCTTGGCGCGCAGGGGCTCAAGCTGGGTGCGGGCTTCCTGGGTCAGGCCCAGGGCGATGGCGCGCTGGGCCAGCCGGATCTGGCCCCAGGGCTCATCAGCCTTGATCGTGGCTGGGGCCTTCCCCTCGAGGGCCAGGCGCCAGGTGGACAGCAGGCCTGCCGTGGCGGCCTTTCCCGAGGACGGGGCCGAGGCCACCAGACCCTCCAGGCGGCCGAGGCGCTCGCGCATGCGCTTTTCGACCTCCGCGGGCGGCACGGGGGTCACCCCATCGCCCTCGACTTCCATCTGCAGGGCCGCCAGGGCCGCCTCATGCTTCTCGGCCGAGGCATTCTGCCAGGTGCCCCAGCCGCCATAGATCAGCCCCAGGGCCACGAGGGCGGCCACGCCGATGAGGATGGGCTTCAGCAGGCCACCGTCCTCCTCCTCGCCACTGCCCAGCTTCGTCTGGAAGTGGGCCAGGCTCTGGGCCGGCTTCTGGACCTGGATCTCGCGGGACTTGGTGGAACGGGCCATGACGAACCTCGGGAGCGGCAGATGAAGGGTCGAACCATTGAGGATGCACCAATTCAGGCCCATCCGACACTTGAAAATGCGACCTCCCCTGCTATCCTGATCCTTCGTGCCTGGGTAGCTCAGTTGGTAGAGCAATGGATTGAAAATCCATGTGTCGGC
>CAIPAY010000088.1 GCA_903863195.1 uncultured Holophagaceae bacterium | reverse complement strand
GGATGTTCGTAATGGGGTAGATGCGGGAGACGATCATCGCGTCCTTATTGTAGCGCAAAAAAAACGAAACACGACAAAGGCAAAAGCACGCTTTCATCCCGATCCCCTAAAGGGAGATGGGAATTCCCGCGCCGTTGTTAACTAATTTGAAAACGTGAAGATAGACCTAGTTTAGGACAAACCACCTAGCCGAGCCCCTGGCTTCCAGAGGGTATGGGCAGGCGCTCTCCCTGCTGTCGGGACAGACACAGGCTGCCTGTAGGCGTGCCAGCGGGCGCCCCGCCCACCCCTTTGGGAGAAAACCCCACTCCCGGCGTGTGATTTAGATCAATAGTACTAGAAAAAATAAAAGAGATTATGCGTAGACCACATCTTAAATTTCCGATTATATATCGGACGATAAAGGGGTTTATTGGGTCGAAATACAGTCATACGTATTAATACGTAACTTCTTTTGCTTACTGGACTAACTTATTAACCCCACCCAATATCCGATATCAAGACATCCGCCTATGGCTGTGGGGCACAGTGCGGTGATGGCCCAACAGCTTTGGGTTCTCGTGCTCGAAATGTCAGTTGCTCACGCGGTTGTCGAAGTCGATTGAGATGCACTTTTTTTGGGGTAAACCATGCGACGGAATTTCACGCAGTTGCTGAGCCTTGCGCTGACCTTGGGTGTGGGCATGGCCCTGCAGGCCGAGGCGCCGCAGACGGTGACCCGGACCTCGGCGGCCGCTCCTGGGGGCGACAGGGTCTCCATCGTGGAACGGGCCACGCGCCGGGCGGTGCTGGCCCAGGCCCGCGAGGCCGCGGCCGTGCGGACCAAGGCGGCCATGAAGGCCAAGGGGGGCAAGGTTGACCCCGCCACCCTGGGCGTGAACCCCGCCGGCGTGAGCATGGTCACCGCGCTGGCGCAGAAGGCGTCCGGTGTCGAGGCCCCCGTGGCCCAGCCCGGGCCCGGCTTCCAGCTCCGCCAGCCCGACTACATGTTCGGGACCGCCACCAACTGGCATAACACCAAGCCCATCCGCAAGTTCGTGGACGGTCTGGCGGGCCTCGGCGCCGCCCAGGCCAACAACCTCGGCAACTACATCCCCTTCGCCGTGCCGGATCGGGCCACCTATTCCAACTCGGACTACTACCAGGTCGACGTGGTCGAGTACATGCAGAAGATGCACTCCGACCTGAACCCCACCCGGCTGCGCGGCTACCAGGACCACACGGCCACGGCCCTGAACACCCTCGGCGCCAAGGATCTGTCGGGGAACACCCTCAACAGCAGCTACCTCGGCCCCATCATCATCGCCAAGAAGGACCGGGCGGTCCGCATGAAGGTGCGGAACCTGCTCCCCTTCGGACCTGTGAACCCGAGCACGGGCCGCCGCCCCGGCGACCTGTTCATCCCTGTGGACACCACCATGATGGGCGCCGGTCTCGGGCCCAATGGCGGCAGCGAGGTCTACACCGAGAACCGGGCCGAGTTCCACCTCCACGGCGGCCTCAACCCCTGGATCAGCGATGGCACGCCCCACCAGTGGGTCACGCCGGCGGGTGAGACCACCAGCTACAAGAAGGGTGCGGCCTTCCAGAACGTGCCGGACATGGGGGCGGGCACCAACGGCGATGGCATCGCCACCTATTTCTACAGCAACCAGCAGAGCGGCCGGATGCTCTGGTATCACGACCACGCCTACGGCCTGACCCGCCTCAACGTCTACGTGGGTGAGGCCGCTGGCTACCTGATCGTGGACCCCGTCGAGACCCGGCTCATCAACGCGGGCATCCTCCCCAGCCAGGGCTCGACCCTGCCCATCTCCGAGGATCCCTGGGACACAGCGCCCTACAATGCGGCCACTCACCCGGTCAACCCCCCGCTCTTCAACGCCCAGACCGGCCAGGTCCAGAACGTCTACGCCTATGGCATTCCCCTGGTCATCCAGGACAAGACCTTCGTGGACACCAGCACCCTGGGCACGGTCGGCGTGCGGATGCCCGATGGCTCCCCTGCCACGGACCCCACCTGGAGTATCTCGGCCTATGGCGGCGACGGCAGCCTCTGGTATCCCCACGTCTACATCCCCAACCAGAACCCTGCAGACATCTCCGGGGCCAACGCCATGGGTCGCTGGGACTACGGTCCGTGGTTCTGGCCCCCGCTGACTGCCGCCGCGGGCCTGCTGCACGGCGCCGAGCCCATTCCCCAGGATCCCAACGGCACCGAGATCCCCGGCACGCCCAATCCGTCCCTGACCCCTGAAGCCTTCATGGACACGCCCGTGATCAACGGCGTGGCCTACCCGACCATCACGGTCCAGCCCACGGCTTACCGCTTCCGCATCCTGAACGGCGCCAACGACCGCTTCTGGAACCTCTCCTTCTTCCTGGCCGATCCCGCTGCGCCCACGGAAGTCTCCATGGTCGATGCCGCGCCGAATCCGGCCTGGCCGGCCTCCTGGCCCACGGATGGCCGCGCCGGCGGTGTGCCCGATCCCGCCACCGCGGGACCGTCTTTCGTGCAGATCGGCAATGAGAGTGGCTTCCTGGCCGCCCCGGCAGTGATCGCCCCGCAGCCTGTCGCCTACAACTACAACCGCCGCGACATCGTGGTGCTGAACGTCGCCGACCACGGGCTGTTCCTCGGACCCGCCGAGCGGGCGGACGTGGTGGTGGACTTCTCGGCCTTCGCCGGCAAGACCCTCATCCTCTACAACGATGCGCCCGCCCCCGTGCCGGCCTTCGACGCCCGCCTCGACTACTACACCGGCGACCCCGACCAGCGCGACTCCGGCGGCGCCAACACCACCCTGGCTGGCTACGGCCCCAACACCCGCACCGTCATGCAGTTCGTGGTGGCCAACACCACCCCGGCCCCGACCTTTGATGTGGCCAGGCTGGTCCAGGCCTTCGTGTCCACGGACACCTACAAGGGCGCCTTCGCCGAGGCCCAGCACCTGCCCATCGTGCCCCAGCTTGCCTACTACCAGGCCCTGAACAAGCCCCTCACCGCGGGGACCAACGCGAGCTTCGCGAATGATGTGTATTTCCGCATCCAGGACTTCCAGGCGCGCTACCCCTTCCCGGCCATGGAGAACGGGGTCAGCACCCAGCCCCTCCTCGAGTCCAAGGCCATCCAGGAGCTCTTCGAGCTGAACTACGGCCGCATGAACGCCACCCTCGGCATCGAGCTGCCCCGCACAAACTTCAACATCCAGACGACCATCCCCCTCGGCTATACCGACAACGCCACCGAGATCCTCGAGGACGGCACCACGCAGTACTGGAAGATCACCCACAACGGCGTGGACACGCACCCCGTGCACTTCCACCTGTTCGACGTGCAGGTGATCAACCGGGTGGGCTGGGACGGCGCAGTGCGCATGCCCGAGGCCAATGAGCTTGGCTGGAAGGAAACCGTGAAGATGAGCCCGCTGGAGGACATCATCGTCGCCTTCCGGCCCCTGTCCCCGCGGCTGCCCTTTGTGGTCCCCCTCAGCAGCCGGGAGCTGGATGTGACCCAGCCGAACAATGTCCAGGTCACCTTCACCGACCCACTCACCGGCAACCCCATCTCCGGCCCCAACACCCACCAGAACTTTGGCTGGGAATACGTGTGGCACTGCCACATCCTCGGCCACGAAGAGAACGACTTCATGCGCCCCATGGTGCTGAACGTCGCCACCACAGTGCCTAACATTCCCACCAACCTGGGTGTCGCTGCCGCCGGTAGTGGCCTCAAGGTGAGCTGGAATGATCGCTCCACCAATGAGACGGGCTTCTCCATCGAGCGCGGCCCGAGTGCCAGCGGTCCCTGGACCGAGATCGCCACCACCGTCCCCAACCAGAACAGCTACACCGATCTCGCTGTCGTCCCCGGCACCACCTACTTCTACCGGGTGGCGTCCTACAACCAGAAGGGCAGCTCCGCCTATACCACCGCCGTTTCCAAGGGCAGCACCGCAGGGCTCACCCTGTCGGGCTTCGTCGGCACCTTCGACGGCACCACCAGTGCGCCAATGCCGGGCGTCTCTCTTGCCTTCAGCAATGCGGGCGGCACCACCACCACCGCCGCCAACGGCAGCTACAGCCATAACCTCGCCCTTGCCTGGGCTGGCACCATCACCCCGACCCTGGCCGGCTATGCCTTCACACCGGCAAGCCAGACCTGGCCGGGAACAAACACCAGCCCGTCGAGCCTCGACTTCGTGGCCCGCAAGGTGTATACCATCAGCGGCACCGTCTATTCCGGAAGCACGCCCCTGCCCGGTGTCACCCTCACCCTGAGCAACGGGGGCGGCAGCGCCACCACCAATGCCGCTGGCACCTATACGGTTGCCGTGGATGAGTTCTGGACCGGCACCGCCACGCCCGCCAAGGCGAACTACTCCTTCGCCCCGGCCTTCTCCAGCTATCCCGCTGTGCGCGCGAATCAGACGACCAACTATGCCGCCACCGGAGTCGTGACCGTCTCCGGCACCATCACCACCAGCGGCGGCAGCCCCGCCTCCAATGTCCAGGTGTTCTACGGGCCTCTCACCTCGGTTGTCACGGACGCGGCGGGCAAGTACTCCGTGACCGTCCCCTCACCCTGGACCGGAACCATCAGCCCGACCCAGGTGGGCCAGTACTTCACCCCGGCCTCCCAGACCTACACGGCCATCACCACGGACCAGACCCAGAACTACACCGTCTCCGGTGCCATCCTCTTCACCGGCACCGTCCTCAACACCGGCGGCTCTGCCCTCGCGGGGGTCAGGCTCACGGCCAGCTCGGGGCATACCGCCACCACCCTGGCCGACGGCACCTACAGTCTCTACCTGCCCAATCCCTTCACCGGGACCGTGGCCGCCTCGCTCACGGGCTACACCTTCTCCACGGTCTCTCCGTTCGTTGCCGTGACGGTGGATACCCCTCTTGTGAACTTCACCGGAACGGCGGCCCTCAGCATCTCCGGCCGGGTCACCCTCAACGCCCTCGGCCTGGCTGGGGCCACGATCACCCTCAGCACGGGCCAGGTCGCCCAGACCGATGTCAACGGCAACTACACCGTGTGGGCGACCGCGCCCTTCACGGGTAATGTCACCGCCACGGCGACTGGCTACTTCCTCTCGCCGACCGCCTTCAACCTGGTGGGCGCCGCCACGAACCAGGCCGGCGTGAACTTCACGGCAGTGCCGGCCATTCCCATCACGGGCCAGATCCTGGCCGGCGGCTCACCCCTGGCCAATGTCGCCGTCACGCTCAGCAACGGGGCGGGCTCTGTCATCACGAACGCCAGCGGCATCTATTCCGCCACGGTACCCTCCCGTTGGACCGGCACCATCACCCCGACGCTGGCCGGTTATACCTTCACCCCGGCCCTGCGGAACCTGACCAATGTAACGGTTGCCCCGGCTGCCCAGAACTTCACGGCTGCTGCGGTCTTCACGATCAGCGGTGGGGTCACCAATGGCGCCACGCCCCTGGCCAACGTCCGCCTCACCTTCAGCAACGCGGGCGGAACGGCGACCACCACTGCCGCCGGAACCTACACCATCACCCTTCCGGCCGGCTGGACGGGCACCATCACGCCGGTGCTCCGCGGCTACACCTTCGGCCCCCTCAGCCTCACCATTCCGGCCCTGGGCGGTTCGCTGACCGGGCAGAACTTCAACACGGTCCAGACCATCTCGGGCCGGGCCGTGAACCGGGCCGGCACGGGCATCGCCGGTGTCGCCATCGCCTTCACGGGAGGCACCACCGTGGTCACCCCCGCGACGGGTAACTTCACCCTCACCGTTCCGACCGGCTGGACGGGCACCATCACCGCCTCGGGTGGCGCACTCGCCACCTGGGCCCCCGCCAGCTTCAACTACTCGAACGTGACGGCCGCCATCACAGGCATTCGCTTCACCGGCCAGTAACCAACACCCACCTGCCGCGGGACCTGGCGTCTTCTCCAGGTTCCGCGGCAGCGCTGGTCAAGGCACACCCACCGGAGTGATCCGGATTTCCAGGCAGCCCCCATGAGCTTCAACTCCATGCAGCACTCCTTCCGCCCCGGCCTCCTGCTGGGGCGTGCCTTTGGTATCGCCTCCCTCCTGGCGCTGTTTGCCTGCCACGGGGGCGGGAGCTCGGCGCCACCGCCGGACCCGGTCATCACCAGCTTCCAGGCCGCGAAGTCGCCCATCACCCGGGGGACCAGCACCACCCTGACCGGGGTGTTCAGCAACGGCTCGGGGGCCGTGGATCAGGGCGTCGGTGCCGTCACGAGCGGCACGGCCGTGACCGTCAGTCCCACCGCTGACACCACCTACACCCTGACCGTCACCAACAGCGTCGGCACCAAGGTCACGGCCACTGCGAGCGTGACCGTGGTCGCGGCCCCCGTCGCCTCCACCATCACTGCGCCTGCGACCGTGACGGCCGGGCTGCCGGGCTACACGGCTTCGATCCCCGCCCAGGCGGGCTGCACCTATGTCTGGACCATCACCAACGGCACCATCACCGCGGGTGCCACCAGCCCCGCCATCACCTTCACCCCGGCGAGCTCGGGCAGCGTCAACCTCAGTTGCGTCGTGACCAATGCCGCCGGCACCAGTGTCACGATCGGGCCCTTCATCCCGACCAGCGTGGCGCCCCCCGTGGCCAGCGCCCTGGTGGCTGCCGTGAACCCCGTGCCCTATGGCGGAGCGACGACCCTCACCCCCACCTTCAGCAGCGGCACCGGTGCCGTGGACAACGGCGTCGGCACCGTGACCAGCGGCACCCCCTTCGCCAGCGGCGCCCTCACCGCCGCCAAGAGCTTCACGCTCACCGTGACCAATCTCGCCGGCACCACGGCGACCGCCAGCCTGACCCTGAATGTCCAGACCGTCGCCGTGAACGCCCTCGCGCCCGCGGCCCCGGTGCGGGACGTGGGCACGGCCACGACCTTCAGCACCACCGCCAGCGGCGGGGCCACCAACGGCCTCGTCTGGTCGGCCACCGCGGGCACCATCAACGCGGCCACCGGCGTGTGGACGGCACCTGCCACGGCCCAGTCCGTGACCATCAAGGCCACCTCGGTGGATGATCCCACCAAGTCGGCCAGCACGGTCGTCACCGTGGTCGGCCTGCCCCAGATCACCTCGCTGACCGCGGCGGTCAACCCGGTCCCCTTTGCCGGGCCCGCCAGTCTCACGGCCGTCTTCACCAATGGCGTCGGCACCGTGGACAACGGTGTGGGTACTGTGACCAGCGGGACGGCCTTTGCCACCGGCGCCATCACGGCCACCAAGACCTTCACCCTGACCGTGACCAACGCGGCCGGCACCAAGGTCACCGCCCCCCTGACGGTGGACCCGCAGGTGGTGGTCCTTGCCAGCCTCTTCCCCCGGAGTCCCACCCGCTCCGTGAGCACGGTCACGACCTTCAGCACCGCGGTCACTGGCGGTGCCTCCGGGACCGTCACCTGGACCGCGAGCGCCGGGACCATCAATGCCACCACCGGTGTCTGGACGGCGCCGGCCACCGAGCAGGCCGTGACCATCACGGCCACCTCCAACGATGATCCCACCAAGAGCATGAGCACCTCCGCCACCGTGGTGGCGCTGCCCGTGGCCCTCGGCCTCGTGGCCGAGACCAACCCGGTGCCCTTCGGCGGCAGCACCAACCTCACGGCGACCTTCAGCGGCGGCTCCGGCCGGGTGGACAGCGGCATCGCCTCCACCACCAGCGGGCTGGTGGTCTCCAGCGGCCCCATCACCGCCCGCAAGACCTTCACCCTCACCGTGACCAACGCCGCCGGTGCCACCGACACCAAGACCCTGACCCTGGATCCCCAGACCGTGGCGGTGACCGCCGTCAGTCCCGCGGCGCCCATCCGCACCGCAGGCACCGCCACCACGTTCAGCGCCACTGCGTCGGGCGGCAGCACCAACAGCCTGGTCTGGTCCGCCAGCGCCGGCACCATCAACGCCAGCACCGGCGCCTGGACCGCACCCGCCACGGCCCAGACCGTGACCATCACGGCCACCTCCGCCGATGACTCCGCCAAGTCGGTCAGCACCACAGTCGCCGTGGTGGCGACACCCACCACCCCAGTCCTCACGGCCCCGAGCTACGTCACCACCAATCAGGCCAACTACACCGCCAGCGTGGCGGTGCAGGGCACCTGCACCTATGCCTGGACCCTCACCGGCGGCACCCTCACCGCGGGCAACGGCACCGCCAGCATCACTTACACCGCAGGGGCTTCCGGGACGGTGGGCCTCAGCTGTGTGGCCACCAACGCCGCCGGGACCGCTTCCACGGCCGGGACCGCGAGCTCCACCATCGTCAACGCGCCCGTGGCCACCAGCCTGGTGGCTGCCACCAACCCCGTGCTCTACGGGGGCGGCACCCTCATCACCCCGACCTTCACGGACGGCATCGGCAGTGTGAACAACGGCGTGGGCGTCATCAGCAGCGGCAGCCACTTCGGCAGTGGCACCATTACCGCCACCAAGACCTTCATCCTGACCGTGACCAACCTCGCGGGCACCACGGCCAGCAAGACCCTGGTCCTCGATCCCCAGACGGTGGCTGTGACCGCGCTCAGCCCGAGCAGCGTCAGCCGGACCACGGGAACTGCCACCACCTTCACCGCCACGGTCACCGGCGGTGCGACCAATGAAGTCGTCTGGTCCGCCACGGGCGGGACCATCGACCCGAGCACGGGTGCCTGGACGGCCCCCGGGACGGCCCAGACGGTCACCATCCGGGCCACCTCCGCCGATGACCCCACCAAGTCCGCCACCGCCACCGTCAGCGTGGTGCTGCCGCCCACCACCCCGACCCTCACGGCCCCGGTGTATGTCACCACCGGGCAGGCGGGCTACTCGGCCAGCATCCCCGCCCAGACCGGCAGTACCTACGCCTGGTCCATCACCAACGGTGAGATCACTGCGGGGGGCACCTCCACCGCCATCACCTTCAAGGCCGGCACCACTGGCACGGTCGGACTCAGCTGTGTCGTCACGAACGCTGGTGGAACAGCCTCTGCTCCGGGAACCGCCAGCTCGGCCATTGTCGTCGTCCCCACCGTGCCCAGCCTCACCGTCCCAGCCAGTGCCACGGCCGGCAAGGCGGGCTATACGGCCTCCGTCGCCTCGCCCCAGGATGGCTGCACCTACGCCTGGACCCTCACCAACGGCACCATCACCGCCGGTGCCGCGACCACCAGCCTCACCTTCACCGCGGGTTCCATCGGTAATGTTGGATTGAGCTGCATTGCCACCAATCTCGCCGGGACCGCTTCGGCGGCCGGGACCGCAACCACCACCGTGGTGGCTTTCCCCGCCATCACCATCTTCTCGGCCACTCCCACGGATGTGGCCTCCGCCGGAGCCTCGACGCTCTCCTGCTCCTACACGGGAGGCACCGGGGTGATCACGCCCGGGTCCCTGCCCATCACCGCCAACGGCTCCGTGGTGGTCAATCCTGCCGTCACCACCACCTACACCCTGACCGTCACGAACGATGCCGGTGATTCGACCGTGGCCGACTGCACGGTCACCGTGGTGGCTGCTCCGACCATCAGCCTCTTCAAGGCAGCCACAACCAAGCCCACGGTGGGCCAGGGAACCCTCCTGACCTTCGCCTTCGACGGCGATGGGGTCATCGATAACGGCGTTGGTCCCGTGCTCACCGGTGGGCAGGTGGCGGTCTTTCCGACGCTCGAGAACACCGTCTACACCCTCACGGTCACCAACTCCGTCGGCCTGACTGCCACCAGGACCGTGACCCTTTCCCTCAACACATTCACTGGGAAATTCGTGTATGTGGCCAATGCGGGCGGGGGTGTCGCCGGGTTCACGCTGAATGACACGACGGGCGCCCTGGTGGAACTCGCCGGGTCCCCCTGGGACGACACCACCGACGCCCTGCACGTCACCACCGATCCTTCCGGCAAGTTCCTGTTCGTCGTGAACGGCGATGGGGTGGCCTCCTCCAGCACCCTCACCGCCTACGCCATAGATGCCACCAGCGGGGCGCTGACCCTGATTGGGATCTATCCGACAGGAAGCAACCCCTGGGCGGCGGCCGTGGATCCCTCCGGGAAGTATGTCTATGTGCGCTGCGAGAGCGTGATCTCGGCCTTCCGGATCAACGGGACCACGGGTGTCCTCACGCCCCGGCCCAGCATGGCCACGAACACCGGCACCGGCGGCATCCTGATCCATCCCTCGGGCACGCTGCTCTTCACCGTGGGTCGCGACTCCGCCTCCCTGCAGGTGTTCAACCTGGATCCCACCACGGGGGCCCTGTCCCCGAATGGCAGCTATGGCCTCACGGTGGGCAACGGTCCGCTGACCCTGGCGCTCAGCCACTCCGGAGAGTTCCTGATCACCAAGAGCGAGGGAACCGCCGGCGGCGACCCCCAGGACTGCTTCGTCTACGTCTACCAGCTGGACCTGCAGAGCGGGGGACTCACCGGACCGATCACCACGGACACCGGCATCCAGCAGGCCGATTCCTACCACGGCGTCTCCGCCAATCCCGTGCTGCCCGTGGTCTACATCACCCTGGCCACCTCCGGGAATGACTATGCGGCCTACACCCTGAGCCTCGTGACCGGCGCCCTCACCCCTCTGGACGGAACCGACCTGTTCGGTGGCACCGGCGCCGACAACCTGGTGGTCACCCGCAACGGCAAGTGGGGGTTCATCACGAACTTCAGCAGCGGCAACGTGGCGGTCTGCGCCGTGGACCCGCTCACCGGCGTCCTCATGCCCACGCCTGTCCTCTACCCGACCGGCCGGTTCCCCGTGGCCGTGACGGTGGTGGGGACTGTGGCCGAGGTGGCAAACTAGCCGGTCCCGCACCCCAGGGGATCCTAACAACGAGGCCAGCTCCACAGAGCTGGCCTCATTGTTTCAGCCCGCCACCCCTACCGCGCGAAGAAGGGGTCCAGGATCACGGCGGCGGTCAGCACCAAGGCGAAGAGGTTGATGTTCATGAACACGCGGCGGTAGAGGACCGCATCCTGGCCGGGCCTGAGCAGGGGCAGGGAGCCCGCCACGAGCCAGACGGCGCCCAGGCCCAGCATGACTTCTGCGGGCCAGGAGACCAGCACCCGGAAGAGGGGCAGCAAGCCGCAGGCCGCGGCGGTGCCGCAGGTCCAGGTGAAGGTCAGCCGGGACAGCCGGGGCCGCCCGAAGAGGCCCACCAGAGTGGGGTAGCCCGCTTCCTCGTAGCCCTCCGCGTGGAGGCCCACCAGCAGCCAGAAGTGGGGCACCTGCCAGATGAAGAAGACAAAGGCCAGGGCGAGCACTGAAGGGTCCGCCACGCTGCCACCGGCGGCGGTCCAGCCGATGGCGGGGGGCAGGGCGCCAATGAGGGAACCGGGCACCACCGCAAAGGCGCTGACGCGCTTGAGGGGGGTGTAGAAGCCGTTGTACCAGCCCAGGGCCAGGGCGCCGAGGAGCGCCGAGGTCAGGTTGTGGGCCAGGAGCAGGATCAGGAAGCCCGCCACGGCCAGGGACACGGCGAAGACCGTGGCCTGCAGCGGCGTGAGGTCGCCCCGGGGGATGGGGCGGGTGGCGGTGCGCGGCATCAGGGCATCGAAGCGGTGCTCCTGCACCTCGTTCAGGGCGCTGCTGCCCATGGCCAGCAGCAGGATGCCGAGCAGGGTGGTGATCAGGCCGCTGTCGGCGCCCCGCAGGAAGGCCACGTAGCCCGCTGCCGCCGTGAAGGTGGAGGCGCCCGATATCCGGAGCTTGGTGAGCTCCAGCAGGTTCGCGATGGGGTTGGACTTGGGGAGGGGGAGGGCGGCGGCGCTCATCGGCTAGTCCAGGGTCTTGATGTAGCGCACGACCTCGTCCAGCTCCTGGGCCGTGAGCGCGGTCTTGGGCATGGCAGGCGGATAGCCGCGCACCACCTGGGCGCCGGGGTCGGTGATGGACCGGCGGAGGTAGGCGTCGTCGACGGTGATCGTGTGGAGGTTGCCGGCGACCAGCACCTGGGCCTCGCGGCCGTAGATGGCCTTGAGGGTGGGGCCCACCTTGGGCTTCCCGTCCACGGAGTGGCAGGCGAGGCAGCCCTTGGCGGTCAGCACCGCCAGGCCCATGGGCTGGTTGGCCAGGTCGGGGTGGGCCTCGGCGGCGCGGAGGGCCTTGCCGGGCTCCGGGGCATCCTCGCCCCCGAAATACCAGGCCTTGAACTCGGCCTCGGGCACGATGACGACCTTGCTCAGCATGAGGCTGTGGTCCACGCCGCAGATGACCGTGCACTCGATGTCGTAGGACCCGGGCTTGGTGGCCTGGAACCAGGTGGTGTTGGTGCGGGCGGGCACGGCGTCGATCTTGAGGCGGAAGGAGGGCACGAAGAACCCGTGGATCATGTCGGCGCTGCGCACGTCCAGGCGCATGGGCTTGCCCAGGGGGGCGAAGAGGACCTTGGTCTGCTTGCCGTTGGGATACTCGAAGGACCAGCTCCACTGGCGGGCGGTGACCTTGATGGCCATGGCGTCCCGGGGGGCCTGGCGCATGTATTCGTAGTTGGTCCAGCCGTAGTAGAAGATGGACAGGAACAGCACCAGGGGGATGGTGGTCCAGAGGATCTCGAGGCCCACATGGCCCTCGATCTGGCTGGCGACGGGGTTGCGCTTCTTGCTGTAGCGCACCACGAAATAGATCATCAGCACCGTGATGAAGATCAGGAACACCACCGAGAGCCCGAACACGTAGAAAAAGACCGCGTCGGACTTCTGGGCGGACAGGGCGGCTTGGTTCATCCAGTCCATGGGAGCCTCAGCGGAAAGCGACGTCGGAGAAGAGCAGGGCGAAGAAGATCAGCAGCGTGCCGAGGGTCACCAGGATCACGATCTTGAACACCGGCCCCTCGTATTTCAGGTGCATGAAGTAGTAGAAGACCAGGCCGGCCTTCAGGGGAGTCAGGGTCATGAGGCCCCAGACTGCGTAGGTCTGACTCACATGGCTGAGGCCCACCAGGCAGCCGGTGAGCAGGAGCAGCAGCAGCCAGACCCCGATGAAGGTGCCATAGCCCGGGTGCTCGATGGGGGCTTCGTGGGAGTGCAGGGTGTCATTCATGGGAGGTTCCTAAGACCGAGCACCCAGCTTGGCTGGAGGCGAGGTGGGGGTCCGGGGGTGGTGACCCCCGGAGAATATCAAGCGGCCAAGTAGAACAGCGGGAGGAGGAAGATCCAGATCACGTCCACGAGATGCCAGTAGAGGCCGCTGTTCTCCAGGTGGATGTAGCGGTCCTGGCGGATGCGGTCCGTGGCGACCCACCAGAGCATCACGCTCAGCACGGACAGGCCGGCGATGACGTGCACGCCGTGCAGGCCCGTCATGGTGAAGTAGAGCCCGAAGAACACCTGCTCCCCGGGGGGCAGGGTGGCCAGGTGGGCCGAGTTGGGGTAGAGCCCGTGGTGGAACTTGGCGCTCCACTCGAAGCCCTTGATCACCAGGAAGGTGAGACCCAGGCCCAGGGTGGTCCCGAGCAGGGCCATGGCGCGCTGCTTCTCGGCCCGCTGCACCGCCACGATGGACAGGACCACGGTGAGGCTGCTGGTGAGCAGGACCAGGGTGTTGATCACGCCGAGGGTGGCGTTCAGCTCCATGCCGCCGTGGTGGAACTCCGCAGGGTAGCGGTAGCGCATGTAGGAGTAGCCGATGAAGAGGCCCCCGAAGAGGACCATCTCCGTGACCAGGAACAGCCACATGCCAAGGCGCGAGCCCAGGTCGTCGCGGTGAACGTGCCCGCTCATCGGTGCTCCTCCTGCTCGAAGTGGTAGGGCCCCCGGGTGATGGTGGGGATGACGTCGAAGTTCTCAAGCGGAGGCGGGCTGGGGATCGTCCACTCCAGGGTGACGCCGCCCCAGGGGTTGGCCTCGGCCTTCCCGCCCTTGAAGGTGGCGTAGACCAGGGTGGCGAAGAAGATCACCAGGCCCAGCACGAGGAGCCAGCTGCCCACGGTGGCGATCACGTGCATGGTGTGGAACTGCGGCAGGTGGACGTAGTAGCGGCGGGGCATGCCCATCATGCCGAGGATCATCATGCCGAAATACAGCATGTTGAAGCCGATGAACATGGGGAACCAGGAGGCGTAGATGGCCTTCTTCGAGTACATCTTGCCGAACATCTTGGGGAACCAGTAGAGCAGCGCCGCGAAGAGGGCCATGCCCGTGCCGCCGAACATCACGTAGTGGAAGTGGCCCACGATGAAGTAGGTGTCGTGGATGTGCACGTTGATGGCCAGGGCGCCCTGCATGACGCCCGTGAGGCCGCCGATGCAGAACAGGAAGATGAAGGTCAGCGCGAAGAGCAGGGGCGGCTGGAAGTCGATGCTGCCCTTATAGAGCGTGCTGACCCAGTTGAAGACCTTGATGGCGCTGGGGACCGCCACGACCATGGTCAGCAGCGAGAAGATCATGAGGGCCATGCCGCTCATGCCCGAGGTGAACATGTGGTGGGCCCACACCAGGCTGCCCACGCCGGCGATGGACATGGAGCTGAAGGCGATGGCCTTGTAGCCGAAGATGGGACGCTTGGCGAAGGTGGGCAGGATCTCGGAGATGGCGCCCATGGCCGGCAGGATCATGATGTAGACCGCCGGGTGGGAGTAGATCCAGAAGAGGTGCTGGTAGAGCAGGGGATCGCCGCCCTTGGCCGGGTCGAAGATGCCGATGCCGAAGAAGCGCTCGAGGATCACCAGCAGCAGGGTGATGGCCACGATGGGGGTCGCCAGCAGCTGGATCCAGGCCGTGGAGTAGAGCGCCCAGCACATCAGGGGCATGCGGAACCAGTGCATGCCAGGCGCCCGCATGCGGTGGATCGTGGTGATGAAGTTGATGCCCGTGAGCATGGACGAGAACCCCAGCACGAAGGCCGCGAAGACCGCGAGGCTGACGTTGGTGCCGGTCTTCAGGCTGAAGGGGGCGTAGAAGGTCCAGCCGGTGTCCGGGGCGCCGCCGCCCGTGAAGAGGGACAGCACCGCGAGGATGGCGCCTGCGATGAAGAAGTACCAGGAGGCCAGGTTCAGGCGGGGGAAGGACACGTCCTTGGCACCGATGAGGATGGGCAGGAAGAAGTTGCCGAAGATGGCCGGCAGCCCGGGCACCACGAACAGGAAGATCATGATCACGCCGTGGACCGTGAAAAGGGCATTGTAGGTCTGGGCCGTGATCAGCTTCTGGAAGGTGGTGAGCTGCACCAGGCGCATGACCAGGCCTATGCCTACGCCCACGAAGAAGAACGTCATCATCGAGTAGAGATAGAGCAGGCCGATGCGCTTGTGGTCCGTGGTGGTGAGCCAGGCCAGGACGCCCGTGCGCGTCCCGGTGTCCACCAGGTAGCTGGGCTCTGGGGTGGTGGCGTGGGTGCCGCTCATGCGTTCTCCTCGGTCTTGGTCTTGTCCTTGCGCCCGCGCCGCACCACCGCCAGCAGGAACACGCCGGCGGCCAGCAGGATCACGATGGCGCCGATGCTGGTGGTGTTCAGCACGTAGCGACGGCCCGCGGGGTCATAGCTGAAACAGAACTTCAGGAACTTGTTGATGGTGGGCTGGGCCTCGCCCCGGGCCGCCTCCTGGGCCGCCAGCTGGACATCGGCGGGCAGGTAGGAGGTGCCATACATGTAGCGGGTGACCCGGCCCTCGGGACTGATGAAGATGATCGCGGCGGCGTGGATGAAGTCGTCGTTCTGGCGCTTGAACTTGAACCCGACGGCGTCGGCCAGGGCGCGGGTCGTGGCCGCAGGGCCGGTGAGGAACCGCCAGGCCGCTGGCGGGAAGGGGCGGGTGATCTCAGCCAGGTAGTTGGTGCGCTTCTGGGCGGCGACCTCGGGCTCGTCCCGCTCGTCGAAGCTCACGGTGAGCACCTGGAGGTCCTGGCCCGGGATGGCCTGGGTGCGGTTCAGCACCTCGGCCACGCCGCCCAGCTGCGGGGTGCAGATGCCGGCGCAGCGGAAGTAGTTGAGAGTCAGGATGGTGGGCTTGTTGATGAGCGAACGCAGGGTGACGGCAGTGCCGTCCTCGGCCTTGAGGACCAGGTCCAGGGGGATGCTGGCGCCGAGTTTCTCGTCGATCCCCACCTCCTCGGGAGCGCTGGCCGGGGGGGGGGGGCCTGGGCCATCAGGGCAGCCGGGCCCGCAGCCAGGGCCAGGAGGGCGAGCGGCAGCAGGAGGCGGCGGAGGGAGGGGAGGCTCATGGCGGTTCTCAGCGGGGAGTCGAGGCGGGGGGGACCGGGTGGGTCTGGGCATACTCCCGGGTGAGGGTGTCCACGGCCCGGCCCACGGGGATGCGGGTGGGGATGACCTCACCGGCGCTGGCGAAGAGCTTCTCCAGGGCGGCGATGGCCTTGGGATCGCTGGCGCCGTGCTCGAAGGTGCCCAGGGACTGCACCACGTGAGCCAGGGCCATGCGGTCCTTCTTGGAGAGGTAGTTGTAGGACACCATGGAGCTGCCCTTGATGCCCTCGTCCAGCGTCCGGTAGACGTCCTCCAGGCGGGTGCCGTTCTTCCAGGCGGTGCCCTGGGTGAAGTTGCGGGGCTTGGGGTTCAGGCCTGTGCCGCCGGGTCCGTCGCCCTTGCCGTCGGGACCGTGGCAGGTGGCACAGGTCTGGGCGTAGACCGCCTTGCCCCGGGCCATCAGCGCGGGATTGGGCGTCAGCACCGTGCGGGGATCGATGGGCGGAATCACCTCCCGGGCCATGGCGGGGTAGTCCGTGGGGTCCAGCCAGCCGGTCTCGCCCTGGACGGCCTGGACCGGGGCGTCCGGCAGTGTGTGCGCCTGGTAGCGTAGGCCGGGCAGCACCGTGAAGCCGAAGAAGGCGGCGATGAAGATGAAGCCGATGACCACCATGAGGGCGGTCAGCAGGCGCTTGAGCTCAGCGGGGGAGAGATACTGGTCGATCATAGGCGGAACTCCAGACCCTCGCGGAGGAAGGGATCGCCCACCGGCATGTCCTCGCCCTTCTGCATGGCGCCCCGGACCCAGAGGAGGATCCCGCCCAGGAAGAAGAGGGCGAAGCTCAGCTCGGGCCAGCTGAAGCGCGGACTCCCGCCGAGCGCCGGGAAGATGAGCCAGTAGATGTCGAGGACGTGGGCGCCGAGCATGAGGAGGGCCACGCGGCGGAGCCGCCTGGGATCTCGCTTGGCGTCCCGGGTGACCAGGGCGAAGAAGGGCAGGATGAAGTGCAGGGCCGCCAGCGCGAAGGTGATGGCCCGCCAGGCGCCGGTGAGGCGCACCTTGTAGTAGATGACCTCGTCGGGCATGTTGGCGTACCACATCAGCATGTACTGGGCGAAGCCGATGTAGGACCAGAACACCGTAAAGGCGAACAGGAAGGCGCCGAGGTTGTAGAGGTGGTCCTGGCGCACCCCCTCCAGCCGGCCCTCGCCCTGGAGATACAGCAGGGCGAGCGCCGTGGCCGCGAGGCCGCTGAGGAAGGCCCCGGCAAAGATGTAGACCCCGAAGATGTCGCTGTACCACTCGGGCGTGAGGCCCGAGATCCAGTCGAAGGCCACCATCGTGATCACCAGGGCGAAGATGGCCATGAAGGCCGGGGCGAACTTGCGGGCGCGGAAGTTGAAGGCGGGGTCCCGGCTCACGTCCTGCTTGAGTGATCCCCCCACCAGCACAGCGAGGGCGAGGACGCAGAGCACGAAGGCGGCCACGGTGCGGATGGAGAAGAAGGGCAGGCTCAGCCAGAAGGCCTTGCCCGCCAGGATCGGGTGGTGGGCCGCCTCGGGCCGGGCGCCCGGGTAGAGCACCGGCACCGCGCCGAGGGCGATGAGGCCTACGGGGATGGCAGGCAGCAGCAGGGTGGCGAGCCGCTCGGGGATCCGGCGGATGGGCACGCTCCAGCGGGCGCTCACCAGGTGCTCGAGGGCCACGATGAAGAGCGACCCCAGGCCCAGGGTGAACATCAGGACGAACCAGAGCACCCAGTTGGCCCAGAAGCGCTCGGGACCCGCGGCGAAGTAGGTGCCCAGGACGCCGGCGGCGCCCAGGGCGACCGCGCCCAGGAGAATGGGGGGAGTCGGTTTCTGCTGGCTCATGGTGCGACCACCTTCAGGTCCTCGTCCGTGGCGTTCTGGGCGCGCTGGAGGGCACGCACGTAGTGGACCACCGCCCACCGCTGCGGCTCGGTGAGGTAGGCCGCATGGGCGGGCATGGCGTTCTTGCCGTTCACGATGGCCCAGTAGATCTTGCCATCCGGGTAGTCGCGGAACTGCTGGGCCTGCAGGTTCGCGGGCTTGGCGCCGTAGGCGGCGGTGAGGCTGCCTGCGCCGTTCGCCAGCGCGCCGTGGCAGACCTCGCAGCGGTTGGTATAGACCTTCCGGCCCTGGGCGAAGACTTCCTTGGTGCGCGGCAGGGGGTTCACCAGGGTGGCCGAGGCGTCCTGGGTGCCGGTGGCCGTGGGCAGGTAGCCCCGGGCCACAGTGCCCGGCACCGGGGGCTGCATGCCATGGCCGTCCTTGAAGAAATTCGAGGCCTTCTGGGCGTTGAGGCGCGGCTGGTCCTGCATGTACTTCATGGGCGCCAGCAGCGGGAACCACTTGATGAGGGAATAGATCCCCAGGCCCGCCACCAGGCAGGCCACGAAGATGCCGCCCAGGGTGCGCAGGATGTAGTCGCTGGTGAGGAAGGGGCTGCGGTCCGGGGCGGGCAGCACCTCGATGTCCACCGCGCCCGCGGCCTCGAGGGCCTGGGCCGCGGCAGCGCTGTCGAAGGCCTCGCTCTCGGCCTCCAGGGCCAGGGCGTAGCGGTCGCGGGTGATCCCCTTCATGGCCTTGGCGGACAGGACGGGATGGCCGAAGAAGGGCAGCCGGTTGAGCAGCAGCAGCATGCCCAGGCCCGCGGTGAAGGTGGCGAAGAGCACCGTCACTTCGAACATGATGGGGATGAACGCTTCCCAGGAGGCCGCCGACTTGCCGCCGGTGATGATCGGGTAGTCGATGGCGCTGATCCAGTACTGGAACCCGAAGGCGGTGAGCGCGCCCAGCACGCCCATGACCAGCACCATGCCGCCCAGGGGAGAGCGGCGCAGGCCCAGGGCGTCATCGATGCCGTGGATGGGGTAGGGCGTGTAGGCCTCGACCGTGCCGAGCTTCGCCGCCCGCAGCTTGGGGATGGCGTGCATCAGCGCGTCGGGCGTCTCGAAGAGGCCGAGGACGGCGTAGGCCTTTTTATCGGACATGGCAGGCCCCCGGGGACAGGAAAAACTCTCGGAGAGGGTCGCAGAGGGGGCAGAGAGAGGAGGAGGACAATCCCTCGAACGATTTCCTCTGCGCCCCTCCGCTGTCTCCGCGATCTCTGCGAGAGTGGTTTCCTTTCAATTTTTTACTCATGGCTGCCCCCGTGACTGGGCTGCGCGTCCGGGAGGATGGCCTTCACCTCGGTGGTGGCGATGACCGGCAGCACCCGGGCGAAGATCAGGACCAGGGTGAAGAAGAGGCCGAAGGTGCCCAGCAGGATGCCGAAGTCGACCATGGTCGGCTTGTAGATGCGCCAGGCGGAGGGCAGGTAGTCCTGGTGCAGCGAGATCACGATGATCACGAAGCGCTCGAACCACATGCCGATGGTCACGCCGATGGCCACCAGGATCATCCAGAAGTAGCTGCTGCGGCACTTTTTGAACCAGAGCAGCTGGGGGATGAAGATGTTGCAGCTGATGGTGATCCAGCCGGCCCAGCCGTAGGTGCCGGTGATGATGTTCATGAAGCCGTGGTGCAGGTATTCGTTCATGGAATACCAGGCCGTGAAGCCCTCCATCATGTAGCTGTAGCCCATGATGCAGCTCATGGCGAGGATGACCTTGTTCATCACGTCCAGGTGGCGCATGGTGATCAGGTTCTTGAGCTGCATGGTCTCGCGCACCACCACCAGCACGATTACCACCATGGAGAACCCGGCGAAGATCGCGCCCGCCACGAAGTAGGGCGGGAAGATGGTCATGTGCCAGCCGGGCACCACGGAGGTGGCGAAGTCGAAGCTCACCACCGAGTGCACCGAGAGCACCAGGCCCGTGGCCAGGCCCGCCAGCAGCAGGTAGGCCTTCTCGTAGTGCTGCCAGTGGGAGGCGGCGCCGCGCCAGCCCAGGGCCAGGACGGTGTAGATGGTCTTGCGCAGCTTGCTGGTGGTGCGGTCCCGCATGGAGGCGATGTCGGGGATCAGGCCCAGGTACCAGAACATCAGGGACACGGAGAAGTAGGTGTTCACCGCGAAGACGTCCCAGAGCAGCGGCGAGCGGAAGTTGGTCCACAGGGCGCGCTCGTTCGGGTAGGGGAACAGCCAGTAGGCGAGCCAGGGCCGGCCCACGTGGATGAGGGGGAAGATCACGGCGCACATGACCGCGAAGATGGTCATGGCCTCGGCGAAGCGGGCGATGGCGTTGCGCCAGCGCTTCCGGAAGAGGAAGAGGATGGCGGAGATCAGCGTCCCGGCGTGGCCGATGCCCACCCAGAACACGAAGTTGATGATGTCGAAGGCCCAGAACACCGGGCTGCTGTTGCCCCAGGCGCCGATTCCGGTGGTGAAGGTGTAGCCGATGCAGGCCAGACCAATGCCCAGCGCTGTCAGGGTGACGGCCAGGGCCAGGTACCACTGCTTCGGCGGCTTGGTCTCGGGGAAGGCCAGCACCTGGTCGTCAAGGCTGCCCGGCGTGACCTTGCCCACGGTGAGCGCGGGCTCCAGCAGGCCTTCGGGGATCGGGACCGCGTGGACGGAGGCATCAGTTCGCATGGTGACCTCCCTCGACGGGGTTCTTCAGATCGGCCAGGTAGGTGATGGCGGGCTTGGCGCCCACCTCCTCCAACACCTTGTAGGCCCGGGTGGCGGTGACCAGCTGGGCGATGCGGCTCTTGGGGTCCTTGAGGTCGCCGAAGACGATGGCGTCCGAGGGGCAGCCCGCCATGCAGGCAGTGGTGACCTCGCCGTCCAGGATCGAGCGGCCCTCGCCCTTGGCGCGGATCTTCACGTCGTTGATGCGCTGCACGCAGAAGGAGCACTTCTCCATGACGCCGCGCGGTCGCACCGTGACTTCCGGGTTGTAGGCCAGGGTCTCGGGCTCGGTCTTGTAGGCGGTGTATTCCAGGAAGTTGAAGCGGCGCACCTTGTAGGGGCAGTTGTTGGCGCAGTAGCGGGTGCCCACGCAGCGGTTGTAGGCCATCTGGTTCAGCCCGTCGGGGCTGTGGTTGGTGGCGTTCACGGGACAGACGTTCTCGCAGGGCGCGCTGTCGCAGTGCTGGCAGAGCATGGGCTGGTGGACCACCTTGGGGTTCTCCAGCTCGCCCTCGTAGTAGCGGTCGATGCGGATCCAGTGCATCTCGCGGCCCTTGGCCACCTGCTCGGGACCCACGACGGGCACGTTGTTCTCGGACTGGCAGGCCACCACGCAGGCGGAGCAGCCCACACAGGCGGCGAGGTCGATGACCATGCCCCACTTGTGGTCCGGGAACTTCTGCTCCTCGTAGAGCGTCACCAATTCGGGCTGGTGGTGGTGCCCCTGGGGGTGATGCAGGAACTCGTCCATGGTGAGGGAGCGCACGATGTCGCGGCCCTCCATGCGGTGGTGGCTCTGGGTGCGGGAGAGCTCCTTCCGGCCGCCGGCCTTGGCCAGGCGCGCGCCCGGACGGACATTCGCGGTGGCGGGATCCAGACCCAGGAGCGGGTAGGCGTTGGCGCCCACGCCCTTGGCAACCCCGCCGGTGGTGCGGCCGTAGCCCAGGGCCAGGGCCAGCACGCCCTTGGCCTGGCCGGGCTGGATCACCGCGGGCAGCCGGAGGGTGGTGCCCTCCAGGGTCAGGGTGACGAAGTCCCCCTCCTGGATGCCCAGGGCCTGGGCGTCCTGCACGGACACGGCCACCGGGTTGTCCCAGGTCATCTTGCTGATGGGATCCGGCGTCTCCTGCAGCCAGCTGTTGTTGGCGTGGCGGCCATCATGGGGGGCGAAGCCCGGGAAGAGCACGAGCTCAAAGCCCTCGGCGCCCTTCGCTGCGCGCTCGGCGGAGGCCACCGAAGCGCCCCTGAAGGCCAGGGCAGCGGTCTTGGCTTCGACCTTCACGAGGCCGTCGTGCAGGGCCTGCTCGAAGGTGCCGCCCTGCAGCACGGCCTTCTCCCAGCGAGCCCGGAGGTAGGTGTGGTAGTCCGCGGCCGGGGCAGACCCGAGCGCCTTGAGGAGGCCCAGGAGCACGTCCTCGCCCTGACGGGTGTCGTAGAGGGTGCCCACCGTGGGCTGCTGGAGCACTGTGGCGCCGGGGGTGGCGTAGTCGCCCCAGCTCTCCAGCCAGTGGTTCTCCGGCAGGACCAGCTGGCACTGGGCGGCGGTCTCGTCCTCCATGAGGCCGATCCAGGTCCGCAGGGGCACCTTGGCCACGGCCTCCTTCCAGGCGGCGGCCCGGGCATAGGTGAAGGCGGGGTTCACATCCCAGAAGATCGCGGCGGCGTAGCGGCCGGCGGCCATGCCCTGGACGGCGGCCTCGAGGTCCCTGGTGGTGGCCAGGGGCTCGGCAGGGCTCAGGGCCACGGCCTCAGAGCCGAGCATGGCGTTGAGCAGGTGGGCCGCCTGATGGGCAGCGGCGGGCATCTGGGCGCCGCAGAGCACCACGGCGTTGCGGCCCGCATGCTGGAGGTCCTTCACCAGGCTCGCCCAGGCCTGGGTGGGGACATCGGCCGGAGCCCCGCCGGGCAAGGCAGAGAGGTTCGCACCTGCGGGCAGGGGCAGACCCTTGGCGGCCAGCTCCCGGGCCAGCGTGAAGGCCAGGGCTGCCAGGCGGGAAGGCGCCACCGGATAGCGGTGGTCGGCGTTGGTGCCGGTCAGGGTCAGGGGGCCTTCGAGCACCCAGAGGCGGTTGATGGGCTCCTTGGCGCTCTTCAGGCGGCGCTGAGCGCCCCAGGCGGCCAGGGTCTCCGGATCCTCACCATTGAGGAAGTCCGCGCCCAGGGACAGGATCACCTTGGCCTTGGCCAGGCGGGGCTGAATGGCCACGCTCTGACCGTAGCTGGCGCGGGCGGCCTCCTCGGCGGCGTCCCCGGCGGCGGGCTCGTAGGCCAGGTGCTCGAGGGTCGGCAGGGCGGCCTTGAGGTCCGCCAGCAGGGCCTTCCGGGTGGGCGAGACGACGGCGCCCGAGAGCAGCAGCACGGGCTTGCCGGCGGCCTTGGCGGCCTGCAGGGCCCCGTGGAGCCGGGCCTCGGCCTCGGTCCAGCCGAGGGTGCGGCCCTCGGCTTTGGGGGCGCGCAGGCGGTCGGGATCGTAGAGCCGGAGGACATCGGCCATGGCGCGGGGGCTGGTCTTGCCCCGCACGCCGGGGTGCTCGTCATTGCCCGTGAGGTGGATGGGGCGGCCCTCCCGGGTCTTCACCAGGACGGGGTAGACCCGGCGGCCTTCCTGGAAGGCACTGGCGTAGTAGTTGGCCACGCCGGGGGTCACCTCCACGGGCCGCTTGGTGTAGGGCACCACGGTGCCCTGGCCCTTGCGGTCGCAGCCGACGGTGGCGGCCAGGGCGGCGGCCGCGCTCACCAGGCCCAGGAAGTCGCGGCGGGAGACGCCGCTCTGGGGGGGCAGGCCGTGAACGTCATCGTAGGCCGGGACTGCGCCCGGCAGGAACTCGTCGTGAGCGGCCTGGCGGGCCTCCGGCGTTTCCACGCGCTCTTCCAGCGTGCGCCAGAATCGGGGCGCTTCCACGGGGCCATGATCGGGGAGTCGGGTCTTCATCGGGTCATCCACGGCGCTTGATGGCGTGTTCGGGGGGCGTGACGGGAATCCGCTGGAGGGCCAAGGCAGGCTCCTCCGAGGGGGTTTCCCGGTCAGACAGGAAGGCCAGGCTCAGGGCCTGGCGGCCCAGCAGGAAGGGGCCCGCCAGCAGGGCGGCGGCCCGGTCGAGGAGGGGTTTGCGGTCGGCGTCGGCCATGGTCGGTCTCCCCTGGGTGCTAGCGGTGGCAGGCGGCGCAGTGTTCGGCGCCCCGGGTGATCTTGGAGCCCGCGGGCAGCGCCGCGTGGGGGTCGCGGTGGCAGGCCAGGCAGTTGCCCATTCGCATGCCCATCTCGCGGGTGATCACCTTCATGGTCTGGACCTCGCCGTGGCAGCTCTGGCAGGCGATGCCCGCGTTCACGTGGGGCCGGTGGTCGAAGAAGACATGGTCCGGTAGGGTGTGGACCCGCTGCCAGGGCAGGGGTTCGCCGGTCTGGGCGATACGGGCCAGCTTCTGGATGGCTGGGCGATCCGCCTTGGTGACCTTGTGGCAGCCCATGCAGAGGTCCACGCTCGGGATGCCCGCGTGCCGGGACTTGTCGACGCCCGAGTGGCAGTACTGGCACTGCATGCGCAGGGTGCCGGCATGCAGCTGATGGCTGAAGGGGATGGGCTGTTCCGGGGCGTAGCCCTTGGCGAAGCGGTCCGGCTCCGTGAGCCAGCCCACGGAGAGGATCGTGACGAGGATCGCCACGGCCGCGGCCGGCAGGACGAAGCGGAACGCTCGGTCGAACGGGTGCATGCACAACCCCTTGGGAAGCGCTGGTCCGCGGGTGAGGCCGGGAGACCATCGGGGAATGGGTGGGACGTTGTCAGAGCCGGTGGGCGGGCCAGGACGACTGCGGTAAACGCATATGTAGAAATAATTAATGAAAATAAACAGGGAACGGTTCAGGGCTGTGCTGACAGCAACCTGGGTAAGTTGTGCTGTCGGTCACGATGATAGAACACCCTGAAACGAATGTTTAACTATTTTTTCTGAGACACTTCCATGCATTTAAGACGATTTTGGGGTTGTCTATATCGACATCATCCGAAAGGACGATTTCCTCCATGATAGATCCCCTGATTCCGGTCGCTCTGCCAGGGGTCCAGGCAGGGCTGCCCCCGGGCCGGAGGGGTCCAGTCCGACGCTCGTCTTTGCCCGCGGGAGCCTAGCTCGGGAAGCCCATCCAGGGCTTCAGCAGGCCCAGGTGGCCGAAAAGAGCTCCCATGCGCTCCACGGGCAGGCCCATGACGGTGGAGAAGCTGCCTTCCACGGTCTCGATGAAGAGAGCGCCGATGCCCTGGATGGCGTAGGCGCCGGCCTTGTCCATGGGCTCCCGGGTGCTGACATACCAGCGGATCTGCGCCTCGCTGAGGGGGCGGAAGAAGACCTGGGAGGTGTCCACGAAGCTGTGGACGGTGTCGTTCTTCTGGAGGCAGAGGCCTGTGTGCACCTGGTGGGCCCGGCCCTGGATCAGCAGGAGCATCCGCACGGCGTCTTCCACATCCACCGGCTTGTTCAGGGTGTGGTGGTCCACGGCCACAGTCGTGTCTGCGGCCAGGACCCAGCGGCCGGGGTTGCGCTGGGCGACGACCTCGGCCTTGAGCTCGGCCAGGCGGAGGACCAGATCCGAGGGATCCTCGTCCAGCAGCGGCGTCTCGTCCACGTGGGGGGCCTGCAGCTCGAAGGGGATGCGCATGGCCTCCAGCCACTGGCGCCGACGGGGGCTGCCGCTGGCGAGGATGAGCGGCTGCATGGCCATGTCGGGCAGTCCGGGCAGGGTCTCGCTCACCGTAGGCCCCGGATCTTGAGGTCCACCGTCATGACCCGCATGTGGATGCTGTCCACCTCGGTGCCAAGCCGGAAGCCGAAGCGGGGGTAGAAGTGCTGGCGGTCACGGGTCTCCAGCACGAAGCGGGTGACATCGCCCACCCAGGGGTGCCGCAGGCCCCACTGCACCATCTCTCCGGGGATGTCGTACTGCATCATGTCCCGGGCCGTCACCATGTCGTACAGCTTGGCTTCGTAGGCATGATCGGACCAGAGTCGCGTGACGGCCACCAGGCGGCCGCCCTTGGTGCCCTCCGGCACCAGCCGAGCCGTGAGCAGGTGCGAGCAGGCGAGCAGCCGTCGCCACTGCTCGATGGTGCGGTCGGCGGTCCAGTAGACTTCCTCCGCCTGGAAGAAGATCTGGAGCTCGCGCGGGTCGATGCTCCAGGTCTCGTCCCGGAACGCGATGGTTCCATGGGGGGTCGACATGGGGTCGGGTGTGAGGAAGTCGCGATCCATCAGGTTTTCCATGACAAGGTTCCCCATCCTAGCCGCGGGAGCACTCGCAAGGCGAGGATTCCCAGCGCAAGGGCGCTGGCCAGGAGGGGCAGCAGCCAGCCCGAGCGGGCCGGGGTGTGCACCGGGCGCCACTGCAGCTCCAGGGCGTAGGCGTCCTCGCTGAGGGGGCCGCCCCAGAGCTGGAACCGGCCGTCCTCCCGGAAGAGGCCGGACTTGCCCGTGAGGGTGGCGCGCACCAGGGGCACGCCCAGCTCAGTCGCCCGCAGGCGGATCTGGGCGGCGTGCAGGTCCGTGGCGATGCTGCGCTCGAACCAGCCGTCGTTGGTGTGGTTGGACAGCAATTCCGCATGGCCCAGCAGCAGCCCCCGGCGGGTGCGCTCCGGCAGCAGGGCCTCGCTGCAGAGCAGGGGATGCACGCGCAGGGGGCCGTCGGGCGCGGGCACCGGGAAGGCGCAGCCCTCGCGCAGCTCGCCGGCCTCCTGGGAGACGAAGCCCAGCTGCTGGTCCAGCCAGCGGCGGAAGGGCTCGGGCCCGGGCACCCGCTCGCCGAAGGGCATGGGCTCCGTCTTGGCGAAGAGGAAGGACGGCTGGCCCGCGGCTTCGCCGCGCACCAGGTTGAGGAGGCCCCCCTCGGTGCCGTAGAGCCAGGCCACGCCGCGGCGGGCGGCCTCGGCAGTGAGGCGCGTGTCGGGCTGGCGGTCATCGCGGCCCAGGACCGAGCTCTCGGGCCAGAGCAGCAGGGTTGGGCGATCCTTGCGCGGAAGTCCGCTGGCGCGCAGCAGGGCGTCGCTGCGCCGCCACATGTCGGCTTCCATGCCCGGCGCACGCTGGCCCGCGGGGTAGTTCGGCTGGATCAGCGCCACATCCAGGCTGCGGAGGGGGCCTCGGGGCAGCAGCAGCCAGGCCCCGCCACCCAGCGCCAGCAGGCCCAGCGCCAGGGCCGGACCCGCCAGGACACGGCGAAGGGGAGCGCCCTCCGCCAGGGCGGCGCCCGTCCAGGCACCGGCTCCCCACGCCAGGGCCGACAGGCCGGAAGCGCCCAGGAAGGCGGCGCTGCGGGCGGTCCAGGGCAGGGCACCGAAGGCCGCTCCCCAGGTCCAGGGATAGACGTGGAAGCCCCAGGACTCCCAGGCCAGCAGGAGCAGGGCCGCGCCCAGCGCCGCGCCCAGGGGGCCGCTCCGGCGGCCCAGCCAGCGGGATCCCAGGGTCACGGCCCAGAGGCCCGTGGCTTCCCAGAGGCTCAGCAGCCCCGTCCCCAGCAGGGCCACCCCGAAGGGCAGGCCGCCCTTCGAAGCCAGCGTCTGGGGCACCCAGGCGTAGAGAATGAGCAGACCCGCGAGCAGGGTGAGCCAGGTCCAGAAGGCGTGCCGGCCCCGGAAGACGGCCTCCATCAGGAACACCGGGAAGGCCAGGGCCGCGACGGGCTCCAGCCAGCCTCCCAGCGCGCCCGGATAGCGGAAGGCCAGGGCGAAGAGCGACGCCAGCACGGCGGTTTCGAGGGGGCGCAGGAGCCAGGGCGTCTTCACGGGCGGGGTCCGCTCCGCCGGGCGGCTTCAAAGCAGGCGATGCCCGCCGCCACGGCGGCGTTGAGGCTCTCGAGCCCCTGGATGGGGATGGCGAGGCGCTGTACGCCCTCGGGCAGGGTCACATCCGCCCAGCCATGGCCCTCGTTGCCCACCCAGAGGCGCAGCGGCTCCGTCAGGTCCGCCTCGGCCAGCGGCAGGGCGCCGGGGCCCCCGTCCAGGGCGAACCAGTGGCCCTCGTCGGGGACCAGGGCGGCCACCCGTCGCAACGGCAGCAGGAAGGCCGCGCCCATGGCTCCCCGCAGGGCCCGGGGGTGGAAGGCGTCGGCGCAGCCCGGCCCCAGCAGAGCCTCCTGGAAGCCGAAGGCCGCGGCGCTGCGCAGGATGGCCCCGAGGTTGCCCGGATCCTGGATGCCCCAGGCGCCGATGACCCGGGGCGCCAGCGGTCCCGTGGGCTCGGGTCCCAGGTCGACCAGGAGGGCGTGCTCCGGGGGGCTGCCGGCGTCCGCGAGCTCCCGCATGAGCGCCTCGCCCAGCACCTGGGTGGGCACGGCCAGGGCCGCCTCCAGGGGATGGGGCGCGGCCTGCTCTAGCCGCAGCCAGAGGGCGGGCTTCAGCCGCGCCCCGGCGGGGGTCTGCCGGGCCTGGGCCCAGGTCTCGATGAGCTTCTCGCCCAGCAGCAGGGTGGCGCCGCGCCGGGCGCCGCCGGGCCGGAGGCGGGCCTGGAGCTCCTTGAAGCGCGGGTTGGCCTTGCTGGTGAGGGTGGGCGACATGGGCGGACCGAAGAGGAGCTTTCAGAGTACCCGTTCGGGCGGAGGGCGTGGTTCCGGGGTTTGCGGCATCCGGGGCATGACTGGTCTGTGCTGATCTGCCACCCTAACCGGCAGGCCGTGGGCTCCCGCAGGGATCCGGTTTAGACTATCGGCGACCCACGCAGCTTTTCATCGATTCCCCCAAGCGCCCTTCAGGAGCACCGATGCAACCTTTTGTCCCCTCTGACCAGAACCTGCGGGAGTTCTCGCTGCGGGCCGTGCTCATCGGCCTCGTCATGGCCGTGGTGCTCGGCTCCGCCAATGCCTACCTGGGCCTGAAGGCGGGCATGACCATCGCCGCCACCTACCCGGCCGCGGTCATCGGCATGGCCCTCATCAAGCTCATGAAGGGCACCATCCTCGAAGAGAACATGGCCCGCACCGTGGGCAGCATCGGCGAGTCCGTGGCCGCCGGCGCCATCTTCACCATTCCCGCCTTCGTCATCAGCGGCATCTGGCCGAAGTTCTTCACCATGGGCAACTACGTCACCAGCTCGCTGATCATGTTCGCGGGCGGCGTGCTCGGCATCATGTTCGTGGCCCTGCTCCGCCGGGTCATGGTCGAGGACGCGGAGCTGCCCTACCCCGAGAGCGTGGCCGCCGCCGAGATCCACAAGGCCGGCGCCCGCGGTGGCAGTGGCACCAAGTTCCTGTTCGGGGCCATGGGCCTCGGCGCGGTGATCCAGGCCCTGGTGCAGGTGCAGCTCTTCGCCACCACCTGGGAGCGCTTCGTGGGCTTCAAGGCCACGGCCATCAACCTCGTGCACGGCTGGAAGGCCAAGGTCGGCGGCGGCATGCTGCTCAGCTCGCCCGGCATCAGCCCCGCCTACATGGGCGTGGGCTACATCATCGGCCCCAAGCTAGGCGCCCTGAACTTCTCCGGCGGCATCATCGCCTGGGGCCTGCTGGTGCCGATCATCACCTACTTCCTGGCGCCGGGCGTTCTGCCTGAGGGTGCCGCGGAAGGCGACTGGATCGCCCTGTCGGTGTCCGTCTGGAAGTTCATCGTCCGCCCCATCGCCATCGGCGGCATGCTCATGGGCGCCTGCTTCACCCTCTTCAAGATGCGCAAGAGCCTCGCCACCGGCCTCAGCCGCTCCATCTCGGACGTCAAGAAGGCCGCCTCCGGTGAGCACGTGGTCGACCGCGTCAATAAGGACCTGCCCTTCACCTACGTCATGTTCGGCCTGGGCTTCGCCGCCCTGGTGACCTTCCTGATCACCTGGCGCATCTTCCAGGTGAGCCCCCTGGTCTCCCTCGTGGCGGCCCTGGTGGTGGTGATCCTGGGCTTCTTCTTCTCGGCCATCAGCGGCTACCTCGTCGGCATCATGGGCTCGAGCAACAACCCCATCTCCGGCCTGACCCTGACGGCTCTGGTAATCACCGCACTCGTGATGGTGGTTCTTGGCGTCAAGGGCCGGGAGGGCGTCGCCGCGGTGCTGGGCGTGGCCGCTGTGGTCTGTGTGAGCGCCGCCGTCGCCGGCGAGATGCTGCAGGACCTCAAGGCCGGCCATATCCTGGGCGGCACGCCCTGGCGCATGGAGATGGGCGACCTGCTCGGCGTCGCCCTGGCCTCCGCCGTCCTGTTCATTCCCCTGATGGTGCTGCACGAGGGCGACATCTCCGCCCAGGGCACCAAGCGCATCGCCGAGCTCACGGCTCAGCAGGTGCAGGTGGTGACGGCTCCGGATGGCGCGACCTACACGCTGGACCAGGTGAAGCAGCTCCCCGCCGACCAGAAGAAGGCGGTGCTCTCCCTCGACGCCGGCTTCGGCTCCAAGCAGCTGGCCGCTCCCCAGGCGGGTCTCATGGCCCTGCTCAGCCGCGGCATCGTCGAAGGCAAGATGGCCTGGCCGCTGATCATCGTCGGCATGATGATGGGCCTCGCCTTCATCCTCATGCAGGTAAAGAGTCCCATGCTGGTGTCCGTGGGCATGTATCTGCCCCTGGAGACGACCTTCGCCATCTTCCTGGGCGGCCTGATCAAGGGCGTCGTCGAGATGGTCGGTGCCAAGCGCGGCCTCAACGAGGCCCAGAAGGTGCGCACCGAGAACAACGGCGTGCTGCTGGCCGCGGGCCTCATCGCCGGGGAGGCTCTGGTGGGCCTGGTCTTCGCCGCCTTTGCCTTCTACGAGGTCAAGTTCCAGCTCACGCGCTTCGTCTGGGGTCCCACCAACGCCCCGGGCGCCTTCTGGATCAGCCTGCTGATCCTCGCCGGGATCGCCGTCTACCTCGTGCGGGTGCCCCTGGCCAACGCCGGCGCCGCCGACGAGCCCGCACCGCCCAGCGCCAACTTCTAGAGTCCGGGGGTTCCGCGCTGCGCGCACACCCCCGGGCCCCCGCGCCAAGGCCCGGCTCTGCCGGGCCTTGGCTTGCACCTCTCACTGGCATGGAGCGATCCACCATGAACCCATTTCCCGATGAGGCCTTCCTGGCCCTGGTGCCGACGCCGGCGGTGGCGGCGGAGCCGGGCGAGGCGGGCAACCTGGTGCTGATCCGGCCGAAGATCGTCTCGCCACGCTGGGCCTGGCTGCTGCGGCTGATGAAGAAGCCCGCCTACCGCGTGCGGCTCGATGCCCGCGGCAGCGCCGTCTGGCGGGCCTGCGACGGGATCCGGACCGTGGCCCAGGTGGTGGCGGTCATGGAGGTCACCCACCCCGGTGAGGCCGATACCCAGCTTCGGACCGCCCAGTTCCTCCTGGGACTCGCCCGGGGGAAGTTCCTGCGGTTGAGCTGAGTCCAGACCCCTGGGGGCCTACTCCATGGGCAGCAGCCCCTGGCGGTTGCGGATGATGGCGGGGATGTGGAGGTCCTCGGCGCCGCCGGTCAGCTCGCCGCTGGGGGTGGGGGCCTGGGGCATGAGGCGGGTGGGCGTGGGGCCCTGGGGCTCCCCGGCGGGCACGTCACCGTAGACGCGGCCGCTTGTCACGTTGGGCGGGAGGGGCTGGGAGATCGCGGGCAGCATCGCACTGTAGGTCTGGACCGGGATCTCGGAAGTGCCGCCCAGATGGGTGCTGGTGCGGCGGTCCCGGAGGAGCTGGTCGTCCTCGAAGCCGCTGGCGAGCACGGTGACCAGGACGCGGTCCTCCATGCCCTCGCCTTCCACGGTGCAGGCCTTGATGTCAGGGCGGCCACTGTAGTGCTCCTGCAGGTAGTTCATGGCGGTCTCGATGGCCGAAGCCTCCATGACCTCCCAGTCGGCGGTGATGGACACCATGACGTTGGCGGCGGCACCGCTCTGGGCGCGCTCCAGCAGGGGGCAGGCCAGGGCCTTGCGCAGGGCGTCCATGACGGCCTCTTCACCCCGGCCAGCGCCGGTGCCGATGAGGGCCTCCCCGCCGTTGCGGAGCACCGCCTCGACGTCGGCGAAGTCACCGTTGATGATGCCGGGCTTCAGGATCAGGTCGGCAATGCCGCGCACGCCCTGGATCAGCACGCCGTCGGCGACGCGGAAGGCTTCCTTCATGGTGACGCGGGCGTCGCAGACGCTCTTGAGGCGCTCGTTGCTCACCACGATGACGGTGTCAGCTGTCTCCCGCAGGTTGGCCAGGCCGTCCAGGGCCAGGTCGCCCTTCTTCCGGCCCTCCCAGGCGAAGGGCGTGATGACGACGCCCACGGTGAGGGCGCCCAGCTCCCGGGCGTAGTTGGCCAGCACGGGGGCCGCGCCGGTCCCGGTGCCGCCGCCCATGCCCGCGGTGATGAAGACCATGTCGGCGCCCTGGAGGGCCGCCAGCACTTCCTCGCGGCTCTCTTCCGCCGCCACGGCGCCGCGCTCGGCGTTGCCGCCGGCCCCGAGGCCCCGGCTGCTCTGGGGACCCAGGGGCAGCTTCAGGTGGGCCTTGCTCTGGGCGAGGCTCTGCTGATCGGTGTTCATGGCGATGAACTGCACGCCGGTGACGCCGCTGTCGATCATGCGGTTGATGGCGTTGCAGCCGGCGCCACCCACGCCGAGCACCTTGATGTTGGCGCCGGGCAGGGTGTGGGGGCAGGGCAGGTAGGGGGTCTCAGACATCGGGGCTCCCGAAGGGGTCATGGGCTAGAAGAAATTCCGGATTCGTTCGAGCATACTGCCCCCGCGGTCGGGCTTGACGCGGGTCTCCGCGAGGTCCCGGGCGAGGGTCTTGACGGCGCCGAGGGCGTTCACGAAGTAGGGATTGCCGGTGGCCTGGGGCAGGCCGGACACACCCTGGATCCGACCCAGGACGACCCTGGGACGGCCCAGCAGGGTCTGGGCAAGGATGGCAAGGTGCGTGAGCAGGGCGCCGCCGCCCACCAGGTGGACGCCGCCGTGGATCTCGTGCATGAGGCCGGTGCGGCCCATCTCGGCGAGCACCAGGTTCAGCAGCTCCGCGGCGCGAGCCTGCAGGACTTCGGCGATCTCGCGGCGGGACACCGTGCGGCCTTCCTCCTCGAGCTCGACGGACTCTTCGGCAGGCACGAGGGAGGGGAGCACCGTGCCGAAGCGGATCTTGATGCGCTCGGCTGCGGCGATGCCGCCGAGGTGCTTGGTGATCTCGAGGTCCCGGGTGAAGTGCGCTCCGCCGATGGGGATGATCGCCGAGTGGAACAGGGTTCCGTGCAGGAAGATGCCCAGGTGGGTGAGCTGTTCTCCGATGTCGACCACTACGGCGCCGTTGTCGCGATCCTCCCGGCTCAGCACCGCCTCGGCACTTGCCAGGGGGGAGTACATCAAGTCCGCGCCGTGGAGCCCTGCATTCTTCAGCGCGAGCTGGATGTTTGTGACCACGGGATTGGGGGCCACGATGATGCGGACCTCGGCCTCGAGCGTCTCGCCGAACATGCCCACGGGGTTGCGGATGTCGCGCTGGCCCTTGATGTGGAACATCTGCGGGATGCGATGGAGGACCAGCTCCTCCTTGGCCAGCTTGCAGCCGTTGGTGGCCTGCTCCAGCACGCGGTCCCGGTCAGCGGCGGAGATGATCTTGTCGCTGCTGGAGATGGTGATGGAGTCGCGGAGGTTCTCGCCCTTGAACTGGATGCCGTCCACGGCCACGCGGATGCCGTCCACCCGGGTCTGTCCCGCGGTGTTCATGGCTTCTTCGACGGCCCGCACGACCGCACGGGTGCTGATGTCCATGTCCGTGATCTGTCCCTGGGTGATACCACCCTGGGAGGCCGCCTGGCCCATGCCCGTCACATTGATCGTCCCGTCTTCCTCGTGGACGGCCACCACCGCCACTACTTTGCTAGCACCAAGATCGAGTCCGAGGAGGACGGCGCGCTGAGGCATGAAGATCCTTTTCCTTGCTCTAGGTTTATACCATTTCCATCCCGAGAATTGAGCATTCCTGGACGGAAAAAACATACGTTGAATTTCTGTCGGTCAGCGCGGTGCCTTGGGCGGGACAGCGGCATCCTCGGGCTCTCCGACGGCCACCTCATCATCCCAGCGCAGGTCGATGTACCGCAGCCGGGCCAGATCCGGCCGCTGGGAGAGGCGATCAACGAAGAGCCCCTGGAAATTGGGGACATTTTTTGTGACATCCTGGCGGGAGAGGAAGATTGGAGCCGGAAGCCCGTCGATGTAGGCTACAGGCCCCTTGGGGCTGTCCCGTAGTTCGGTGATGCGCTCGTAAAAACCCTGCTGTTTTTCCCGCAGCGTGCGGGCAGCACTCACGAGGCGGGCCAGTCCATGGTCTGTCTGGCTGGAGGGGTCCACCACCACAGGAATGGGATTTAGGTTGGCCTGGCTGACCCGGTCGAGTAGCACGCCGTCATCTGAGACCAGGAAGACCCCGTTGGGCCGCACCAGCCAGAGCACCGGCCGGCGCTCCTCGATGGCCAGGCTCAGGCGGTCTGGCGGGTCCTTGCGGATCTGCAGCCCGCGCACCCAGCGCTTGGCCTCGATGCGGTTCCGCAGCTCCTCGGCATCCACCCAGAAGAGCGGCTTGCCCAGGACCAGCTGCTCCGCCAGCTTCTGGATCTCCAGCTGCCGTTCGCCCCGGCAGCCGCTGACGTTCACCTGCTCGATGACCAGCTTCTGGAGACCCAGGTAGCGCGTGCCGAACTCCAGCAGCCCCCACCCCGCGAGGCCCAGGACCGCGAGAGTGATGCCGGCCCGGACCCAGGGAAACCAGGGTCGCCGGGGGCGGGTTCGGGGGAGCATGGCCATGGGGTTGAAGGTAGCAGGTTGGCTGTCGGCTATCAGCTATCGGCTGTCAACGGATGGGGCTTGGCAGGCCCATCGGTAGGGCCCTTGGGTGGCTGTCGGCTATCAGCTATCGGCTGTCAACGGATGGGGCTTGGCAGGTCCATCGTTATGGGTCTTTTGACAGCTGACAGCTGAGAGCCGACAGCCCCTACCGCCAGATCTCCACCTCGGGCTCCAGCTCCACGCCATGGGCCTCCAGCACCCGGGCGCGGACCCTCTCCATGAGCTCGGCAAACTGGTCGGCGGTGGCATGGCCGTGGTTCACCAGGAAGTTGGCGTGCTCGGGGCTGACCTCGGCGTCACCCACCCGGAGGCCCTTGAGGCCCGCCGCGTCGATGAGGCGCCCGGCGCTCTGCCCAGGGGGGTTCTTGAAGATGCAGCCGGCGTTGCGCCGGGAGAGGGGCTGGCTGGTGCCGCGCTTCGCCCGGTACTCGGCCACCTGCGCGCGGATCGCCGCGGGGTCGCTGACCGCGAGTCGCGCCGTGGCGGACAGCACCACATGGCCAGCTGTGAGGAAGCTCCCGCGGTAGCGAAAGTCGCCGGGCTCGGGGGCGCGCTCCACCAGCTCGCCCCCAGGGGTGAGGAAGCGGAAGCGGGTCAGCACGTCCACCCACTCGCGGCCGTAGGCCCCGGCGTTCATGCGGATGGCGCCGCCCAGGGAGCCGGGAATGCCGCTGGCGAACTCCAGGCCCGACAGGCCCGCCGCCGCCGCGGCCTCGGCCAGGGCGATGTGGCCGTGGCTGGCGGGGGCCGTCAGCTCGGTGCCCTCGCGCTGGAGCACCTTCGGGAGCGCCAGCCGCAGCACGGGCGTTTCCACATCGCCCAGCACCACCAGGTTCGAGCCGCCGCCCAGCACCCGCCAGGGCAGCCCCTCGCGGACGCAGGCCCGCACGAAGGCCTGGGCCTCGGCCTCGGTGGTGGGCTCGAAGAGCCAGCGGCAGAGGCCGCCTACGCCCAGGGTGGTGAGCCGGGCGAAGGGCACGTCCCGGCGGTGCGGGAGGCCCAGCAGGTCATCGGGGAAAGGGCGCGTCATCAGGTCCAGTATGGACTGGGGAGGTTCCAGATGAAGGTGCTGCTCTTCGGTGCGACCGGGATGATCGGGCAGGGGGTCCTGCGCGAGTGCCTGCTGGATCAGCGGGTGTCAGAGGTCCTCGTGATCGGGCGCAGCCCCTCCGGGCAGGCCCACCCCAAGCTGCGGGAGCTGCTCCACGCGGACTTCTTCGACTACTCGGCCATTGAGGGCGAGCTGACGGGCCTGGACGCCTGCTGCTTCTGCCTCGGCGTCACCTCGGCGGGACTCAGCGAAGCGGCCTACCAGCGCATGACCTACGACCTCACGCTGGCTGCGGCCCAGACCCTGGTCCGCCTGAACCCGGCCATGACCTTCTGCTACATCTCCGGTGCCGGGGCCGACAGCTCGGAACAGGGCCGGGTCATGTGGGCCCGGGTGAAGGGCCGCATCGAGAACGCCCTGCTCCAGCTGCCCTTCAAGGGGGTCTACCTCTTCCGCCCCGGCGCCATCCGGCCCCTCCACGGCATCACCTCCCGGACGACCCTGTACCGCCTGCTCTACGTCCTGCTGGGGCCGTTCTGGCCGCTCCTGAAGGCGCTCTCACCGGACAGCTTCACCACCACAGAGCAGCTCGGCCGGGCCATGCTTCAGGCGGCGCTGGCAGGGGCGCCCAAGGCCATCCTGGAGACCCCCGACATCAACAAGCTTTAGGGTCTTCAAGCGCCAGCAGCCGGGCCTTCCGCTCCGGGGTGCCGAAGGCGCTCCAGCCGCCGGGGCCGCTCGCGGCCACCACGCGGTGGCAGGGCACGAGGATCAGGATGGGGTTGGCCTTCACTGCCTGGCCCACGGCCCGGGCCGCACCGGGCCGCCCCGCCAGCAGGGCCACGTCGCCGTAGGTGAGGGTCTGCCCGGGGAGGGTGGCGCGCAGCACGTCCGCCACCCGGCGCTGGAAGGGCGTGAGGTCCGACAGGTCCAGGGGGAGGTCCCGCAGGTCCTGGGGCTGGCCGTTCAGGTGGGCCATGAGCCGGCGCACGGCATCATGGACCCAGGCAGGCGCCGTGGCGGCCTCGCCTGGGCCCAGGGGCTCGGCGAAGCGCAGCAGGCAGATGCCCCCGGGGCTCCAGCCCAGGCGGAGGCGACCCAGCTGGGTGGCGAAGGACAGCTCGCGGATCATGAGGCCGCGGCGACCTCCCCCTTGCGCGGGATGAGGGCCATGGCCCGCTCGGCCAGGGCGGTGATGGTGAGGGACGGGTTCACGCCGATGTTGGCGGAGATGGCCGCCCCGTCGATGACGTAGAGGCCTTCGTAGCCGAAGAGGCGATGCTGGTGGTCGATGGCGCCGGTCTCCGGGGAGTCCCCCATGGGGGCGCCGCCGAGGATGTGGGCCGTCGTGGGGATGCCCAGGAGGGTCTCCGTGAGGAGGCTGGTGGGGTAGCCATCCAGCTGGTGGGCCACCCGCCGGGCCAGGTCCGTGGCCTCATGAGCCCAGGCCTTGGCCGGGGGCCCGTCGCCCTTGGTGGTGATGGCCCCGCGGAAGAAGGCCGTGAAGGGGCTGCGGCCCAGGCGCATGCGGATGTGGCCGTCCACCGTGCGCATGTAGAGCAGGATCATCGTGTACTTGGCCCAGTCCGGCACCAGGTAGGCCCGCACGGTCTGGATGGGGTGGCGGGCCATCAGGCCCAAGGCGCTGAGGATGCGCTGGAGAAGGGTGTCCCCCGGGGCGTTGGGCAGCATGAGGGTGCGGAAGACCCCGGAGCCGGCTGAGTAGCGCACAGGCTCCAGATGGCTGTGCTCGTCGGTGTGGAGGATGGACCCGATGGCGATGCCGCTGGAGAGGTCCTTGTCCCGGCGGGGCGTCACCACACCGATGAGGACCTCGCTGTTGGTGCGGATGAAGTCCCCTATGCGGTCAGAGAGGCGGGGCAGTCCGTCGCTGCTCTCCTTGAGCTGGAGCAGCAGGGGCACGGTACCCGTCACGCCCCCGGCGAAGATCACCTTGGCGGCCCGGTAGGTCTTGCGGGCATTGAGGGCAGGGATGGCCCAGGTGCCATGCCGGGCCTCCAGCTCATAGCCGCCCTCGGGATGGGGGCGCACCCAGGTGACTTCGGTGTCGGCCTCGATCTCCAGGCCGCGCTTCTCAGCCAGGTAGAGGTAGTTCTTGTCCAGGGTGTTCTTCGCGCCGTGGTTGCAGCCCACCATGCAGCCGCCGCAGAGCTCACAGCCTGTGCGGTCGGGGCCCTCGCCGCCGAAGAAGGGATCCGGCACGGTCTCCCCCTTCTTGCCGAAGTACACGGCCACGTTGGTGTGCTCGAAGGTGTCGCCCCGGCCAATCTGCCGGCCCACTTCCTGCAGGACCTCGTCGGGGTAGGTGAGGCTGGGGTTGCGGGTGGCCCCCAGCATGCGCAGGGCTGTCTGATAGTGCTGGGCCAGCTCGGTCTTCCAGTCCGCCAGGCTGCTCCAGGAGGGGGACTGGAAGAAGGGATCCTTGGGGATGGGCAGGGTGTTGGCGTAGACCAGGGAGCCGCCGCCCACGCCCACGCCCGAGAGGGCTGTCACGTTGGGCAGGAAGGTCATCTTGAAGAGGCCCCGGCAGCCCACATAGGGCGCCCAGAAGAACCGCTTCAGGTTCCAGGTGGTCTTGGGGAAGTCGCCCGTACGCAGACGGCGGCCCTTCTCCAGGACCAGGACCTTGTAGCCCTTCTCTGTGAGCCGCAGCGCGCTGACGCTGCCGCCGAAACCCGAGCCGATGATGATGTAGTCCCACACCATGGTCATGCTCCCCGCCATCCTGGATGGCTGAAGGAAGCCTACACCCGTTCGGGGCGGGCGCCATTTGGGATGCAGGGCCGGAAGGGCCTGGGGCACACTGGTGCCATGCGCTGGCTCAGCATCGACCACGGCACCAAGAAGATCGGCCTCGCCTTCTCAGACGAGCTGGAGATCCTCTCATCGCCCTTCGAGGTCTGGCCCCAGGAGGGCGAGCGCACCCTGGAGCGCCTGGCGCGCCTCTGCCGCGAGGAAGGCGTCCAGGTCCTGGCCGTGGGCCTGCCCCGCCACAAGGATGGCGCCGAGAGCGAGACCGCCCCCGCCGCCCGGGCCTTCGGGGAGGACCTGGCCCAGCGCACCGGCCTGCCCCTGCGCCTGGTGAACGAGCACCTCAGCAGCGCCGAAGCCGAGCGGCTGCTGCGCGAGCGCGGCGTGAAGCCCGAGAAGCGCAAGGCGATGCTGGACGCGGCCGCGGCGGCGGTGATCCTGGCGGAGGTCCTGGAAGACCGGCGGGCCAGGGGGGTTCCTGCGGATCGGTTGAACTGAATTCGTGATTCGCGAAAAGCGAATTTCGCATTTCGCGAATCGCGAAAATTGTCTATACTTGGGCCGTGGTGCTCAAACCGCAGGATCTGCTCGTCGTCTTGAAGCTCTGGGTTTCTGAGGGGCAAGGGTGGACCTACACGGCCTTGGCGGACGCCCTGAAGATGAGTATTTCCGAGATTCATGGGGCCGTGAAACGGGCCCATGCCGCAGGCCTGCTGGTTGAAGCGAAGGCCGATGCCCGGCCGAGCCCTGGGGCCCTCCTCGAGTTCCTGCTCCACGGCGTGAGATACGCCTTCGCCCCCGACCGTGGCGAGCGGACCCGAGGTCTGCCCACAGGCTATGCGGCACCCCCGCTGGCGGAGGCAATCCTGCCCACAGACGAACCTGTGCCGGTGTGGCCGCATCCCCAGGGCACGGTTCGCGGAGAGTCGTTCAGTCCGCTCTACCGTTCCGTCCCTGAAGCCGCGCTTGCGGATGCAGCGCTCTACGAGCTGCTGGTCTTGGTGGATGCCATGCGGGGCGGTCGGGCTAGGGAGCGGAACCTGGCCAAGCAGATCCTCTCGGAGCGCATCCAATGAGCGACGCAGCCAGGACTGTCGAGATGGTCGAGGGGGTGGCGGTACTCCTGGGGGACCTCCGCAAGAGGGTGGTCTTCCTTGGCGGCGCCGCCACCAGCCTGCTCTTGACGGATCCCGGTGCTCTGCCCATCCGGGTTACCCGGGATGTGGATGTCATCGTGCAGAACGGCAGCTGGCTCGAATACCACGCCCTGGAGCAGGAACTCCTGGGGCTCGGCTTCAGGGCGGACCGCTCAGAATGAGCCCCCCTCTGCCGCTGGACTCAGGAGGGGTTGCTCGTTGACTTGATGCCGACAGATCCCTCCATCCTCGGGTTCTCGAATCGCTGGCACGTCCAGGCCATGAGGGAAGCCACCATTCATCGGCTGCCCGGCGGCACAGAGATCCAGCTGGTTTCGGCGCCATGCTTCATTGCGACCAAACTGGAAGCTTTTCTTGGTCGTGGGCAGGGAGACTTTCTAGGTAGTCATGACCTGGAAGACGTGATCACGCTGCTGGATGGCCGGAATGGACTGGTCGATGAGATCAGGGCTTCCACACGGAATCTTCGGGAGTTCGTCGCGGACACTCTCGGAAGTTGGCTCAAGGACAGCAACTTCCTCACCTCTGTTCAGGGGAACCTCCCGCCTGATCAGGCCAGTCAGGCACGCTTCCCGCTCTTGGTGGAGATGCTCCGGGAACTGAGCAGAGAGGTCCGCTAGCCCAGTCTTACCGTCCGCATGCAGCGCTCGGCGAGGCCGGGGTTGTGGGTCACCAGGAGGGTGGTGGGGCGCAGCTCGGCGTGGAGGCTGGTGAGGAACCCGAAGACCTCCTCGGCCGTGGCGGGGTCCAGGTTGCCCGTGGGCTCGTCCAGCAGCCACAGGGCGGGCTTGCGCACCAGGGCCCGGGCCAGGCCCGCCCGGGCGGCCTCGCCGCCGGACAGCTGGCTGGGGAACCGCTCTCCCAGACTGCCGAGGCCCACGGTGCTGAGCAGCTGGCTGAGCCAGGCCTCGCCCTCGGCGGAGGAAGTGCCGTCGATGAGGAAGGGCATGCGCAGGTTCTCGCGCACCGTGAACTCCGGCAGCAGGTGGGGCTGCTGGAAGGCCAGGCCCACGCGGCGGCGGCGGTAGAGGGCCCGGGCCTCGGCGCCCTCGGGGACGGGCTCTTCGCCCACGGTGATGCGACCCCCCTCCCAGTGGTCCAGGCCCGCAATGCAGTTGAGCAGGGTGGTCTTGCCTACGCCGGAGACGCCGACGACGGCGCAGAGGCTTCCGGCCTCCACATCCAGGGAGAAACCGTCGAAGACCGGGTGGGCGTTGCCCGGGTAGGTCTTGTGCAGGTCGGTGACCGTGAGTGGGTATCCGATCATTCGGCCCTCAGCGCATCGACGGGGTCCAGGGCAGCGGCCTTCTTGGCGGGGTAGCGGGCCGCCAGCCAGGACACCAGCAGGGGCAGGGCGGCCACCAGCACGATGTCCAGCACCTTGAGCCGGAAGGGCATGTAGGTGATGAAGTCGTAGACGGCGGCGGGCAGCTTGAGCAGGCGGAAGTGGTCCAGGACCAGGCAGAGGGGGACGCTGGTGCCCAGGCCCCAGGCGGTGCCCACAGCGCCGATGCGCAGGCCCTGCAGCTCGAAGAGCCGCTGGATCTGCTTCGGGGTGGCCCCGAGGGCCAGCAGCACGCCCAGGTCCCGGCGCTTCTCGGTCACCAGCAGCACCAGGGAGGCCACGATGTTGAAGGCGGCCACCAGGATGATGAGGCTGAGGATGGCGGCGAAGAGCCACTTCTCCACGGTGAGGGCCGCGAAGAGGGACCGGTTGGAGTCCCGCAGGTCCGCGGCGTGGTAGGCGGGCCCAAGGGCCTCCAGCACGCGGGGCTTGATCTCGGCAATGGCGTCGATGCTGCGGGTGCGCACCTCGATCATCTCGGCCCGGCCCTCGGAGCGGGCCATGCGCATGGCGTCATTCAAGTGGATGAAGGCCCAGGCCTTGTCGTATTCGGAGCTGCGGCTGTAGAACGTCCCCGCCACGCGGAAGGCGGCCACTTTCGGCTGCTGGCCGCCCAGGCCCAGCTCCAGGCGGAAGACCGCCAGGGCCACGGTGTCGCCCACCCGCAAGGCAAGGCGCTGGGCCAGCTCCTTGCCCAGGATGATCTCGCCCTCCTTCAGCTGCTCGATGGGGGCGGGCTGCATGGTGTCGAAGATGCTGGAGGTGCCGTGGGCGGTGGCGGGATCCACGGCCTTCACCACGACGGTCTCCGGGGGCATCTCGCTGTTGGGACGGCGCAGCAGGCCCTTCTCCAGGCGGATGGGGGAGGCGGCCTGCACGCCGGGGACGGCGCGGATGGTCCGCAGGGCACTCTCGGTATCAGGAATGTCGCCGGCCAGGTTGAAGACCGTGAAGTGGGCCGTGGCGCTGAACAGCGTGGCCTGGATCTCCTCGCGGAAGCCGTTCATCACCGCCAGGGCCACCACCATGGCGAAGACGCCCAGGGCCGTACCGCCGCGGGCGAAGCGCACCATGGTCCGCACAAAGGCCCCCTTGCGGTGGGTCTTCAGGTAGCGGTCGGCGATGATGCTCTCGAAGCGCGGCATGGCTCCAGATTAGCCTTACTATCCGATGCCGAGGTGCCCTTCGAGCATGCGGCGGAACTCCAGGTCCAGGTCGTAGGGCTTCACGAGGATCTGCGCCACGCTGGCTTCCTGGGCGCCAATCACCAGCTCGGCGTCCACCGAGTCCTCGGCCAGCACCACCTTGGGCGTGGCGTCGTCGAGGCTGCTGCGCAGGAAGGACGCCAGGGCCAGGCCCTGGAGCTCGGCCACGCCGCCGTCCACGAGGATCAGGTGGATGCCGGGCCGGCCCACGTGCTCGAGCAGCTCGGTGAGGGTATCGGCGCAGAGCACGCGGCCATAGCCGTCGCCGCTGAGGAAGGCGGCAAGGGTGTCCCGCCTGGACCCGGCGGGCATGGCCAGGAGCAGTCCGCGCGCCCGCTTCTTGACCCGCAGCAGGGCCTGGGAGCGGTCGTCCACGGGGGACGGTTCCGGGGCAGACACAGGCTCAGGAGGGGCGACGGGAGACGGGAGTGGCGGCGGCTCCGGCGGGGGCGGCGCCACCTCGGCTACAGGTTCGACCTCGACCTTGGGGGCGGGGTCGGGCTCCTTCTTGGCCGTCGGCTTGGGGGTGTACTTTTCCTGCTCTTCTTCCCGGGCCGCCTCGGACTGGCGGCGGGCCTTGGGGGGCACCGAGGTGGGGATGGCACCGGCGCGGCTGGCCACGAGGCTGCGGACCGAGCCCAGCATCCCCTCCTTGCCCGGCTCGAAGGCGATGCCCAGCAGCACACCCTGGCTGGCGTCCAGCCAGGCCACGGTGCCGCCCAGCTCCAGGGTGGGGCACTTGGGGAGCTTGACCATCTTGATGAGCATGAGGGGCTGGCCCACCTGCAGCATGTTGGCGCCCATGTGCATCTTCCGCTGGGTCTTCACGTCCATGGCGCGGTCCACGCGCACGCAGATGCCGGACTCCGAGATGTTCTCGATGGTGCCGTTCATGCCGACGCCATCGAAGAGCCCCGTCAGCACGGTGACCGTGGCGCCTTCCCGGGGGTTGATCCGGGCCCGGGGCTTTTTCCGGCGCTCGGCCAGGGCGATGGAGGAAGGCACCTCCAGGCTCGCCGAGCCGGGCTTGGCTTCCAGCAGCCGGGTCGGGGCCTTGAAGCGGAGACCTTCCTGGATGAAGAGCAGGTTGACCTCGCCCCCCTTGTCCACGGTCAGGGAGCCCTGGGGCGCGACGATGACCTTGTCGTCCATGACCGAGACGAAGGTGGCGGGCACCTCCCGGCCCCGTTGATCCACCAGCAGCAGGGTTGCCCGGACCCGCTGCGCGTCTTCCAGGTAGGCCAGCACCAGCTCGGATCCCTCCGACGGCTTGGTTTTCTTCATTCCGAACATGGCCATGAAGGCGTGGCTCCCTGGGGCGAGTGGGGACTTTTCTTTGCAAGTGGCGTCAGGTTGGCACGGCGCCTCTTTCAACCCATCGTCCTGGGGGACAGGGGCTTGATTATTGTCCGCAGGCAGGGCAGCTTTGGCGTATGGATCAAACCCCCCTCCGCTGTCTGCTCATCGCCCGCCAGGGTCAGGGGGACCGGGAGGAACGCATCCAGGACCACCTGCTGGAGCTGGCCGAGCTGGCCCGCAGCTGCGGCTTTGAGGTGCAGGCCCGGCGGAGCCTGCGGCGGGCGCTGATCGCGCCCAAGACTTTTTATGGTTCCGGTCAGCTGGAAGCTTTGGCCGAGGAGGCCCGCCGGCATGACGTGAGCTACCTGATCTGCAATGACGAGCTGAGCGGCAGCCAGGTGAACGCCATCGAAAAGCTCACGGGCCTGGCCTGCATGGACCGGACGGGCCTGATCCTGGCCATCTTCGAGCAGCGCGCCCAGACCCGGGAGGCCAAGGCCCAGGTGGAGCTGGCCCGCTGCGAGTACGAGTTGCCCCGGCTCAAGGGCGCCTGGACCCACCTGGAGCGGCAGGGCGGCGGCGTGGGCCTGCGCGGCGGACCTGGCGAGACCCAGATCGAAGTGGACCGGCGCATGGTCCGCACCCGCATCAGCCAGCTCAAGCGGGAGCTGACCCACCTGGAGCGGGTCCGCCAGACTCAGCGGCAGGGCCGTCCCCAGGGGCTGCCCCGGGTGGCTCTCGTGGGCTACACCAACGCCGGCAAGACCAGCCTGCTTAAGGCCCTCACCGGGGAGGGGGAGCCCCGGGACCTGCTCTTCGCCACCCTGGACACCACCACCCGCAAGGCCTTCCTGGGCCAGGACTTCGACCCGGAGACGGGCGAGGCCACCCAGGAGCCCCGGCACTGCCTGGTAGCGGATACCGTGGGCTTCATCCGGAAGCTGCCGCACCAGCTGGTGGCGGCCTTCCGCAGCACCCTGGGCGAGGTCCGCACGGCAGATGCCCTCCTCGTGGTGGCCGATGCTGCGCACCCGGATCTGGAGGAGCACCTCAAGATCGTGGGAGCCACCCTGCGGGAGATCGGCTGCGAGGCCGAAGGCGTCGAGGCCCAGCCGAGGCTGCTGGTGCTCAATCAGGTGGACCGCTTGCACCGTCCCCAGCGCCTGGACCTGAAGAAGCGCCACCCCGGTGCCGTGCAGTCCTGCGCCACCGAGGGCACCGGCCTTGAGGAGATCAAGACCTGGCTGCGGGAGCTGGTTCCAGGACCACCCCGGCCCCGGGAACTCGAGGCCTGGGAGCTTCCGGACAAGGTCGAGACGGAAGTCTAGGCCAAGGCTTCCGGGGTCGGCTCGGGGTTCTTGCGGGGCAGCAGGCCCACGGTGGCCGCCATGCCCAGGGCCAGGAGGATCCGAAGGAAGAAGAGGTTGCGGCTGAGCCCATGGGCCTTGTTGTAGGCCACGCGGTCGGCGGAATCCTTGGCCAGGGTCTCGATGGGGGCATTGATTCGGGCCCGGATGGCCTGGATCTTGGGCGTCAGGATGAAGGTGCTGGCCAGGCACATGAGGAGGGCCACAGTCAGGGCCGCGCTCCAGAGGCGGATGGGGCCGACCAGGTCATCCTTCACCTCGGCCACCCAGCGGCCGCCCCAGCTGAGGCTTGCCAGACCGAAGGCGGCCCAGGCGGCCCAGTCCAGGCGGCTGATGATCATGCCCGCGATGCGGCCGGCCACATCCCGGCTGGACAGCTCCCGGAAGAGGACCGGCGCGCTGAAGATCCCGAAGCCCAGGGCCGCGCCGGCCCAGAGGAGGAGCAGCAGGACGGACAGCTGGTCGAGACGGCGGAGGGTCGATGGGCTCATGGTGCGGGCCTTGAGAGGTAGGGTGGCTTAGGCGGGAAGGGATCCTACCACTCGTTGTAGGCGATGCCGTTCGTACCCTTGTCCGTGGAGCCGCTGCGCACGCGGTAGATGCCCAGCTCCGAATCGGGATTGTCCGGATCCGGCGGCTCCAGCTCGGTCTGCCAGGTGTCCCGGGAGCGGGTCATAGGGTCTTCGGGGATCTCCCGCAGGTAGCCGAGCTCCTTGAGGGGGCCTAGGCTGGTGGGATACTTGCCGCGGTCCGCGCGGTGCTGCTCCAGGGAGTGGTTCATCTGGAAGAGGTTTTCCTTGAGCACAGCCTCCCGGGCCGTCAGCAGCTTGTGGCGGTAGCCCACCAGACCCACTGTGGCGAGCAGGGCCAGAATGGTCATGATCACGACCAGTTCGATCAGGGTGAAGCCGCGCTGGCGGGGCAGGGAGAGGCGCATGGCACCAGCTTAGCGCACCCGGGGACGCCCGGAAGCCGGATGCTAGAATCGGGCCGGGGGTAGCCTGTGCGTGGGATCAGCCGATGCTCGCTTGGCCTGGTGGCGCTGCTCCTGCCGCTGCTCTTCGTGGCCTGCAAGCATCCGGAGACCGCCATGCAGGAGCGGCCGGTCCAGCGGCTGGAGCTGGTCCTGAAGGTCGACGGCACCACGCCCGAGGAAGAGAGGTCCGTGGCCACGCAGCTGGCCGCGGGACTGGGCGTGCCCGTGGACCCGCCGGCCGAGCCGCCCCCGGGCTCCCTCCGGGTGTTCCGCCTGACCCTGGAGGGCCACAAGAACCCCTATGAGAACCGTGGGCTGGGGGCCACCTGGGCCGCCACCGCGGGTACCGGCACCCTCTATGGGGCGCTGATCCCCGCCTCGGTGGGGGGGGTCGGTCTCGCGGCTGTCCCGATCGGCGCCGGCCTGGGCCTGATCGGCGGGGTGGCCTACGGGCCTGCCCACTACGCGAACAACCAGGCCCTCCTGAAGAAGCTGGGCTACCTCCCCTGGGTCTTCGACGCCACCTGGGAGGTGCTGGAGCGCAACCCGCCGCCCCTGGAGTCGGTGGTCGCCAGCAGGCGCCATGCCTACCTGGACCTGGGCCCCCACCTGCGGCCCCTGCCGGAAGCAGACCGAAGCGAGGCGGCGGCCCGGAAGGCCAGCCTCCAGGCCTACGTCGAGGCCCTGCTGAAGCTTTTCCAGAAGAAGGGCTAGGCCCGAGCGGAAGCGCCCGCTGGTGGTATGTTTAGCCAGGCCGAAGGTGAATCCGGGGGGCTCTCCCCTGTTGTTCTGGGTGGGGCGATGCTGATCGAAGAGGCGGTCCGGTTTCTTTCCCAGATTCCCCCCTATCAGTTCCTGGAGGGACCGGCGCTGCGGGAGCTGGCCGAGAGCCTCACCCTGGTGTTCCATCCCAAGGGGGCGGTCATCCTCCAGCAGGAGGGACCCTCCGGGGACAGCCTCCACATCATCCAGAAGGGCGTGGTCAAGATCACGCTGAAGCCCAAGGGCGGGGCCGAGGAGGTGGTCGTCGACTACCGGGAGCGCGGCGAGTCCTTTGGCCTGGTGTCCCTCATGGGCGGCCAGCAGAAGACCACGGCCATCGCCCTGCAAGACACCATCTGCTACCTGCTGCCCAAGGAGCGGCTGAACGAGCTGGTCCTCACCCATCCCGCCATCGCCGAGTATCTGCTGCAGTTCCACCTCACGAAGTACGTGGACATGACCTCCCGCGAGATGCAGGGCAAGAGCCTGTTCCTGGGCAGCAGCGACCACCTGCTGTTCACCGCCCAGGTGGGGGAGATCTGCCGCAAGGTCACCACCGTGGTCGGCCCCGAGACCACGGTCTGCCAGGCGGCGCGCCGCATGGCGGAGGACCGGCAGAGCGCCGCGCTGGTCATCGGCCCCAGCGGCGGTCCCATCGGCATCCTCACGGACTCGGACCTCCGCTCCAAGATCGTGGCCCAGGGCTGGTCCATCGAGCTGCCTGTGTCCTACGTGATGAGCCACCCCGTGGTCTCCGTGGACGAGAAGGACCCCTGCTTCGAGGTGGTCCTCAAGATGCTGCAGGGCAACATCCACCACGTGGCCGTGACCCGGGAGGGCGCGCTCCGGGGCATGGTCACCAACCACGACTTCATGGTGCTGCAGGGCCGGAGCCCCCTGGCGTTCTCCGAGGATATCGAGCGGCAGACCAGCCTCGACGGGCTGGCCCCCGTGTCCCAGAGGGTGCTCACCATCATCGGCGGCCTGCTGCGGGAAGGGGCCCGGGCCGCCAACATCGTCCGCATCATCTCGGAGCTCAACGACCGCGTGGTCCGGCGGCTGCTGGACCTGGCCGAGCAGGAGTTCGGGCCCCCGCCCGCCCCCTACTGCTGGCTCTCGCTGGGCAGTGAGGGCCGGAAGGAGCAGACCTTCCGCACAGACCAGGACAACGCCCTGATCCATGCCGACGTGGCCGAAGAGCTGCGGCCCAAGGTGGAGGACTACTTCCGCCGCTTCACGGTGTTCATGCGCCAGGGTTTGGTGCGCTGTGGCTTCGAGGCCTGTCCCGCCAACTACATGGCCAGCAATCCCGAGTGGCGGCAGCCGCTCTCGGTGTGGAAGCACTACTTCACGGGCTGGATCTCCGATCCGACCCCGGAGGCTGTGCTGAAGTCGCTCATCTTCTTCGATTTCAGGCCGCTCTACGGGGACGAGGCCCTGGCCTGGGAGCTGCGGGAGCACATGGCCGCGCTGGTGTTGGAATACCCGGCCTTCATGGGCTTCATGGCCAACATGCTCGTGCGCAACCGGCCGCCCCTCGGCTTCTTCGGGACCGTGGCCGTGGAGCGCAGCGGCGAGCACAAGGATGGCCTGAACCTGAAGATCAAGGCCGTGGCGCCCCTGGTGGACATCGCCCGGCTCTTCTCGCTGGAGAAGGGGGTCCGGGCCGCGTCGACCATTGAGCGTCTCGAGGCGCTGCGTGGCGGCACCACCCTCATCTCGGAGCGGGTCGACGAGCTGGAGCAGGCCTTCGAGTTCGTCACCCTGATGCGGGTCCACCACCAGTACCGCCTCATGGAGGCCGGGAAGACCATTGACAACTTCATCCGCCTGGACGCCCTCAGCAGCCTCGAGCGGCAGTCCCTGAAGAACACGTTCCGCCTCATCCTCAAGATCCAGGACCAGGTCCTGGAGCGCTACAAGGGCTTCATCCTCTGAGGGCGGATCCATGGCATGGCCAGCTTGGTGGGACCGGATGGTGGGGCGCCCAGCCTCCGAGAAGCAGCGCCCGCTCGAGGAGATCCCGTTCACCGTCCTCGACACGGAGCTGACGGGCCTGGATGATCGGCGCGATGACATCGTCTCCATCGGGGCCCTGCGCATGCGGGGCGGGCTGATCCGGGTGGGGGACACTTTCCAGGCCCTGGTGAAGCCGGGGGCGGTCCTCGACGGCCGCACCGTCGTGGTCCACCGCATCACGCCCTCGCAGCTGGAAGAGATGCCCCCCATCGACGAGGTCCTGCCGTCCTTCCTCGGCTACCTCGAGGGCACGATCCTGGTGGGGCACTGCATCGCCCTCGACCTCGCCTTCCTGAACCGGGATGCCCGGCGTCTGGCGCTGACCCCGCTCCGCAACCGGGCTGTGGACACACTGGCGCTCTACGGCTGGCTCCGGCGCCGGGCCGCCGAGCATCCCGCCTTCTCCCTCGAGGCGACGGCTCCCAGCCTCTTCGACCTTGCCCGGGCCTTCGAGATCCAGGTGGAGGCCGCGCACTCGGCCATCGGGGACGCCTACGTCACGGCCCAGGTGCTCCAGCGCCTCCTGCCCTTCCTGGTCCAGGCGGGCATCGAGGACCAGGCGGGCCTCTGCCGCGCCGGGCATCCCGACCGCCAGCTGGCCAACCTCACAGCGTCCGACGGCCACCAGTCCTTCTAGAACACCCTCCAGCGCGTTCCGTCTCAGGGATCCCTTGGCGGGCAGAGAGAACCACTCTCGCAGAGGGGCGCAGAGAAGGCAGTCCGTCCTGAAAAAGTGGGGTCTGACCTCACGCGACGGCTCCCAGCGAACCGGGAATTCGCGGAAGCGGATTCAAGGTTGCAGTGAGCCAGGCCCAAATAAGCGCAAAAAGTCGCCTGAGGTGGGCGAGGATCTTCCTC
>CAIPAY010000087.1 GCA_903863195.1 uncultured Holophagaceae bacterium | reverse complement strand
TCCAGGGCCCGCACCTCCATGTCTCCCATCTGGTAGACCTTGGTGATGTCGGTGAGTTGGATCAGGGGCGAAACGGCCATCGGAACCTCGAAGGACCCCGCTGGGTCCTGCATCATCTTCGCAGAACTCCCGGGACAGGTTTAGGAGCGGGCTGTGTTTCCCGTTACAATTCCCGCTCACCCGTCATCAGCCTGCAGGTAACCCTCTCCGATGATTGCCTCCCTGTTTCTCGCCCTGGGCCGACCTCTGCTGCGCCTGCGGTACCGGATGCGCGCCGAGGGACTCGAGGAACTGTCGCCCCGCCCGGGGCCGGGCACGCTGTTCGTGGCCAACCACCCCACCCTGGTGGATCCGTTCCTGCTGCTCTCCACGCTTGCGCCGCGCTTCGCGCCGATCCTGGTGGCGGGCCGCGACCATGCCGCCTCGCTGCCCCTGCGCTGGCTCGCCCGGCTGCTGGGCGCCCGGGCGCTGCCGGATCCCTCGGACCTTGGCGACCGCTGCCGACCCGTGCTGGAGGCCGAGCTGGCCGCGCTCGCCACCCAGCTGGCCGCGGGCCGCAACCTGCTGCTCTTCCCCGGTGGACGGCTGGCCCGCCAGCGCACTGAAGACTACTCCGACAACAGTGTGGTGGAGGCCATCCTCCGCCAGGCGCCCGGCGCCCGGGTCGTGACGGTGCGGCTGCAGGGCCTGTGGGGCAGTCGCTTCAGCGCTGCGGCAGGGACGCGGCCCAGGCTGGGGCTGCAGCTGCTGAAGAGCCTGTTCTACCTGGGCGCGAACGGCCTGTTCTTCATGCCGCGCAGGGAGGTCCGCCTGGTGCTGGAGGAAGCCCGCGACCTGCCCCTGGACCAGGGCCGGTCCGCTCTCAACAAGGCCCTGGAAGGGGCGCTCAACCGGGAGGCCACGGCCCGCACCTTCGTCCCCTACCGGTTCTGGCGGAACCATGCCCCGCGCACGCTGCCGGAGCCGCCCCGGCCCCGGGTCGAGGGGAACACCCGCACCGTGCCAACCCAGGTGCGGGACGCGGTTCGCCACCACCTGCAGGCGGTCACGGGTCACCCCGAGATCCAGGACGCGCAGACGCTGGTGGGCGACCTCGGGCTGGATGCCCTGGGTCATCGCGAGCTCGAGCTCTGGATCCAGCGGGCCTACGGCTATGCCTGCGGCGACCCAGCCTCCCTGCAGACCGTGGGGGATGTGCTGCTGGCCGCCACGGGCGCCGCGGTCTCTTTACGCCAGGGTGAGTTGAAGGCCGTGCCCCACGCCTGGTTCCACACTCGCACCGACCTGCCCATCGAGATGCCCGAGGGCGACACGATTACCGATGTCTTCCTCAAGCAGGCCCGGCGGGATCCCCGCCGCGTGGTGATGGCGGACCAGGCGGGCGGCGTGAAGACCTACCGGGACGTGATCACCGCGATCATGGTGCTGAAGCCCCTCTTCGAGCGGCTGCAGGGCACCCACGTGGGCCTGATGCTGCCGGCCTCGGGCGGGGCCAGCATCATCTACCTCGCGCTGCTCTTCGCCGGCAAGACACCGGTGCTGGTGAACTGGACCGCCGGCGCCCGGAGCATGGGCTTCGGACTGGATCTGGTGGGCGTGCTGCACGTCATCACCGTGTCCACCCTCGTCAATCGGCTGGATGCGCAGGGCGTGGACCTGTCCGCCGTGAAGGACCGCCTGCTGCTGCTGGACGAAGCCGGCAAGAAGATCTCCCTGCCGACCAAGCTGATGGCCGCCCTCCAGGCGCGCTTCAGCTGGGCTTCCCTGGTGGCGGAGAAGGCGCCCGACACCGCGGCGGTGCTGTTCACCAGCGGCAGCGAAAGCAACCCCAAGGCGGTGCCGCTGAGTCACGGCAACATCCTGGCGAACATCCGGGATGCGGCCGAAGCCCTCCACTTCCGGGAGGACGAGCGGGTCATGGGCTGCCTGCCGCCCTTCCATGCCTTCGGCCTGACCACCACCACGATCCTGCCGCTGCTGCTGGGGCTGCGGGTGGTCTACCACCCCAACCCCACCGAAGGCCGCATGCTGGCCCGGATCATCGAGGCCTACCACGCCACCATGCTGGTGGGCACGCCCACGTTCCTCGGGGGCATCCTCCGCATGGCGGAAGACCGGCACCTGGAGTCCCTCCGCGTCGTCGTGTCGGGCGCCGAGAAGTGCCCGGATTCGATCTATGCGACCCTCGCCCGGCGCTGGCCCGGATGCACGGTCCTGGAAGGGTATGGGATCACCGAGTGCTCGCCGGTGGTCTCCGTCAACCGCGAAGAGGATCCCCGCACCGGCACCATCGGTAAGCCGCTGCTGTCCGTGGCGTGGTGCATCGTGGACCTGGACTCCGGCCGTCGCGTGGAGCCAGGCCAGCCCGGCATGCTGCTGGTCAAGGGGCCCAGCATCTTCGGGGGCTACCTCAACCCCGATGTGGACTCGCCCTTCGAGACTTTCGAGGGCAGCTCCTGGTATCGCACCGGCGACCTGGTGCGACAGGACCGCGGCGTGCTCGTGTTCGCGGGCCGGCTCAAGCGCTTCGTGAAGCTGGGGGGCGAGATGGTCTCCCTCCCCGCCATCGAGGAGGCCCTGTCCCGCCGCTTCCAGGGCGATGACGAGACTGAGCCCGTCCTGGCCGTGGAGGCCTCCCCAGAGGAGCTCAACCCGGACCTGATCCTGTTCTCCGTGGCCGGGATCGGCCGCGACGATGCCAACGCGGTCATCCGCGCGGCGGGCCTGTCGTCCCTGCACAACATCCGCGTGGTGCGCCACATCGACCAGATCCCCACCTTGGGCACCGGCAAGACCAACTACCGGGCGCTGAAGGAGCTGCTGGGCGAGGCACCGGGCTAGCGCAGCAGTCCTGAGAAGACCCTAGGGCAGAGTCTCGATCAGCAGGGCGAGCCCCAGGCCCCCGCCGATGCCGAGGGTGGCCACGCCTAGGCCGCCGCCGCGCCGTCGCAGCTGATGGATCAGGGTGCAGATGATGCGGGCGCCGGTGGCGCCGATGGGGTGCCCCAGCGCCACCCCGCCCCCGGCCACGTTCAAGCGGTCCGGCGGGAGCCCCAGCTGCCGCTGGCAGACCAGCAGCTGGGTGGAGAAGGCCTCGTTCAGCTCCCAGAGGTCGATGTCGGCCACGGTCATCCCGTGGGCAGCCAGCAGGCGCTGCACCGCCGGCACGGGGGCCTCCCCCATGTCCAGGGGAGCCACCCCGGCCTCGCTCCAGCCCAGGATCCGCGCCAGGGGCCGAGCGTCGCCCGCGTGCTCGCGCCGGCCCAGGAGCAAGGCCGCGGCGCCATCCGAGAGGGCCGAGGCGTTGCCGGCGGTGACCTGACCCTCGGGATCGAAGACCGGGGCCAGGCGGGCCAGCCGCTCCGGGGTCACCTCGGAGCGGACGCACTCGTCATGGTCCAGGGCCGGATGCACGACCAGCTCAGCCTGGAAGTCGGCCTGGGCGGCGCGCCAGTGGCTCTCGGCGGCCCAGGCGTCGGCCTCCAGGCGGGTGATCCCGCGCTTCCGGGCCAGCTGCTCGATGGTCTCGCCCATGAGCAGACCGGTCACTGGGCAGCGCAGACCATCCTGATGCATGACGTCCGGCAGCTGGCGGTGCCCCATGCGGAAGCCCCAG
>CAIPAY010000086.1 GCA_903863195.1 uncultured Holophagaceae bacterium | reverse complement strand
CTCTTGTGTTCCCGACCGGCCCTGATAGACTGGTGTCTTCGTGGTCCCTTAGCTCAGCTGGTTAGAGCATCTGACTCTTAATCAGAGGGTCCCCGGTTCGAGTCCGGGAGGGACCACCAGCACTGAACCCCGTGGAAGCTGAGCCACGGGGTTTTTTCTGTACGATTTAACCTAAGGCTGATCTGGGGTGCTTCTGCCCCAACTCTCGGAGAGCCTGCATGCCCAGCCTACGAGTCGCCTATGTGGATACGGAGACCACCGGGCTGTCGGCCACCTCGGACCGGATCATCGAGATTGCCATCGTGCTGGCCGAAGTGGACTGGGAGACAGGCCGGATCATCCAGCGGCTGGACCAGTACCAGGGCCTTCAGGATCCGGGCCGCCGGATCCCCGCTGAGGCCATGGCCGTCCACGGCATCACGGATGCGATGGTGCGGGGGCATCGGATCGATCGTCGTGCCTGCACGGGCCTGCTCGCCGCCGCCGACCTCTGTCTCGCCCACAACAGCGGGTTTGACAAGGGCTTCGTGGCCCAGGTGGTCGCGGAGACGCACACCTACACCTGGGGCTGCACCTGCCGCGGGATTCCCTGGAAGAAGCTCTACCCCTCCATCTGCTCGACGGCCCTGCAGAGCCTCAGCCGGTACTTCGGCTCTGAGAAGGGGATCGCCCATCGGGCCCTCGGCGATGTGGAGACCACGATGAACCTGGTCTCTCTCCCCGGCATCCAGGGCGCCCGGGCCTTCCAGCACTACCTCCTGCACAAGAAGATCAGGCGGGTGGGCCTGACGCCCGAGGTTGTGGTCCTGCCAGACCTTACCTTCCAAAGACAGCTGCTCCGGTAGCAGACAGCCGTCGCCTCTGCGGCTTACCTCCTACAATGAAGGCCTGCCCGGAGGCTGCCTGCGTCTGATCGTCGCTGAGAAACCCAGCATGGGGCGTGCCCTGGCGGAGGCTCTGGGGCTCACGGAGCGGGGGCGGAACCTCATCGAGGGGAAGGGTCTGGTGGTGACCTGGTGCGTGGGGCATCTGGTGGAGGCCCTGAACCCCGAGGGCTATGATCCCGCCTGGAAGGCCTGGCGCTGGGACCGGCTGCCCATCTTCCCGGAGCCCTTCCGCTACGCGCCCATCGCCCAGACGAAGGAGCAGTTCGAGGTGGTGGCGCGGCTGCTCAACCGCGCGGACATCACGGACGTGGTGAACGCCACGGACGCCGGTCGGGAAGGAGAGCTGATCTTCGACCTCGTCTACCGCCTGGCCGCGTGCGAGAAGCCCGTGCTGCGCTTCTGGACCTCCAGCCTGACCCCGGAGGCCATCCAGGCCGCCTACGGCTGCATGAAGCCGGGCGAGGCCTACACGGGCCTGCGGGAGGCCGCGCGCAGCCGCCAGGAGGCCGACTGGCTGGTGGGCATCAACGCCACCCGGGCCCAGACCCTCCGCATGCGCCGGGCCGGGGCCGAGGATGGCGTGTGGAGTGTGGGCCGCGTGCAGACGCCGACCCTGGCCCTGCTGGTGCGCCGGGAGCTGGAGATCCGGGACTTCACGCCCCAGTCCTTCTGGACCCTGCGGGCCCGCTTCCTCCATCCCAACGGCAGCTACGAGGGGCGCTGGTTCAGGGAGCAGGGTGACACGACCGTGGAGCGGTTCACCACCGAGGCCGAGGCCCTGGAGCTGGCCGCCCGGCTGGAGGGCCAGCCCGGGAAGATCCGCAGCGCCACGGGCCGCACCGAGAAGAAGAAGCCGGAGCTGCTCTACGACCTCACGGCCCTGCAGAAGGAGGCGAACAAGCGCTTCGGCTTCACGGCTGAAGGCACCCTGGGGCTGGCGCAGAGCCTCTACGAGAAGCAGCTCATCTCCTACCCCCGCACCAACAGCCGCCACCTCACCGAGGCCGACGCGCTGAAGGCCCCCCACTGGATCAAGGCCCTGGCCCAGGGCCAGCTCACGGAGCTGCAGCCCTTCCTGGACGAGCTGCGCAAGCGCTGGCCCGTGAAGCTGGACAAGCGGTTCGTGAACGACAAGGAAGTGGAGGACCACGCGGCCCTGGTGCCCACGGAGAAGCCCGCCCGGGGCCTGGCCGGCGACGAGCTGCGGATCTACGACCTCATTGCCCGGCGCTTCCTGGGCGCCTACTTCCCGGACCGGGTGGAGGCCAAGACCACCATCATCACGGAGGTGGACGGCGAGACCTTCAAGACCAACGGCACCGTCGTGAAGGAGGAGGGCTGGTCCGCGGTGGATCCCCCGCACCGCCGCAAGAAGGTCGAGAAGGTGGCCGATCCCGCCGAAGCCGAAGAGGACGCCGAGGACGAGGTCGAGGGCGGGCTGCCGGTCGTGAAGAAGGGCGACGCCGTGGCGACCGCCTCGCTGCACCCCAAGGAGGGCAAGACCACGCCGCCCAAGCGCATGAGCGAAGGCGACCTGCTGTCGGCCATGCAGGGCGCGGGCCGGGAACTGGATGACGAGGCCCTGCGCGGGGCCATGCGGGACTGCGGGCTCGGCACCCCGGCCACCCGCGCCAACATGATCGAGACCCTCATCAAGCGGACCTACATCGACCGCAAGCGCAACGTGCTGGTGCCCACGGACAAGGGCATCCGCCTGATCCAGGGCCTCCCGGCCGAGGCCCTGCGGAGCGCCGAGCTGACCGGGAGCTGGGAGGCCCGCCTGGAGCGCATGCGCCGCGGCGAGGAGACCCGCACGGCCTTCATGGCGGACATCCGCGGCTTTGTCGCCACCGTGGTGGCCGAGCTCCAGGACGCTCCGGCCCCGCAGGCCCACGGCATTCCCTGCGCCACCTGCGGCAAGCCCATGCGCATCCTCCCCAGCACCCGGCGCGGCGACTTCTTCCACCGCTGCTCCGACTGCAACGTGACGCTCCCCATCGTGAAGACCGCTGGCTGAGGGGCCGCGGGGCCGGGTTCATTAAATATTTCATGGCGTCAATGGAATGAGAGCCTATGTTGGGGCTCTGGCCTACTCCGGAGGTTCCATGTCCAGCCCGACCGCCCCGCAGCTGCAGCTCTCCTTCGAGTTCGCCGAGACCCTGGTCCAGCACCTGCAGGATGCGTCTCGCCAGGTCAATGCGGGCGTCCTGTTGCGGGACGCCGAGGCGCTGCGGGCTCAGATCACGGCACAGACCCGCGCGGTTCAGCCCGAGCACTGAGGTCATCGGGCGGCTCCGCTTCGGGGCCCCATAAGAAAAAGGAAGCATGATCATGCTCTTACGCCGCACGCTTCCCGGGTGCACGCTCCTCCCAGTGGTGCACCGGATTGCCGAGGGTCGGCCATCCTGAGGCCCCGAGGGAGGCTCCTATGCGGACCTTGCTTGAGCCTTCCGGGTTTCTCCAGAACACCGGGGATCTGCTTGTGCGGCTCCTGAACTCCAGCCGTGCGACCCTGCTGCTGGTGGCGCTGCTGCTCATTGGCACCGCCCTCCTTGGCATGGCTGAGCAACTCCCGGATCCAAGCGAGGAGCAGGACTTTGAGGTCTGTCCCGCCTGTGTCGCGGACCTCTGGTTCACCCCACCGGCGCTTTCGCGGCACGGCAAACCGCTGCTTGACGAGGTTCGCTCCGGCAAGGAACTGGACTGATCCAGGGCAGGGCTTCGGCCGGGTCAGGCCTGCCGCCCGAAGCAGGTCCAGGGCTCCAGGCCGGGCAGGGGGATGGGGCCCGCCAGGGCCACGGGGCGGAGGCCGGGAAGGCCTGGGGCCTGAGGTCGGCCTGGAGGGGGAGGCTGCAGGACCGGCGCTGGCACGGCGAGGGGTTCGGGGTGGCAGGGGTCGGTCGGTGAGGGGAGCATGCGACCAGTCTGGGCCGGGGGATTGGACAGTGGGTGACCAGTGCCGGCCCGGGGGTTGGGCCCTCCCAGGGCACCCCGCCGGGTAGGATGGCAGGGGGATGCCACCGCATCGACCCCGGGAGAACGCCCATGAACCCAGCCGATGGAAGCAGCCCCGAGCGGCTATCCGAGCCGCTGCCCGAGTGGCAGGTCGTGCTGCCCACCTGGGCACCTGCGGACCCCGAGCACCCCACGGCCGAAGAGCTGGAAGCCTACGGGGCCGCCCTGGAGCGGACCAGGCTGGACTCCATCCGGGCCATGGAGGCTCTCGCGGCCCTGACCGAGGCCCGGCTGCGGGACCCCGCCCTTCCCGACGACCAGAAGGAGGCACTGCGCCAGGCCCTCCTCCAGGCCGTGGACTACCTGAATGTGCTGCGCGGCTGAGCGGCTCAGCTGGCCTTGCGCCGGCGGCTCCGGCCGCTCGCGGGGGCGGCCCCCTCTTCCCCGAAGAAGCCGTCGGCCCAGGGATCGATCATGCCGGCCTTCCAGTCCTGGATGGCCCGGAGCACGTCGTAGGGAAGCGCCTCGTCGGAAGTAAGCAGGGCGAGCTCCCGGGGCTGCTGCCCAGGCTCAAGCATCTGGATCGGCTGTTCGCGCATGGGGCAACTCCTCTTTTCGTGGTCTGCCGAAGGGGCTCATGGGATCACGTCAAGCGCAATGGTGACTAGGTTCATCCTATTTAAAAATAGGCAATTAAACACCAGAAAAACCTTGAAATGACTAGGTTTTTTCGAAAAATACCTCATTGCTATCAGCACAGGTATCGGCTTGATGAAAGGCCCCCGAGGGCCTCTGGGCGGTCACCGAGGGACACGGGCTAGAATAAGCTTCGGCTGTCCCGGTCTGGAGTCACCATGCGCCACCTTCTGAGCCTCCTGTCTCTGGTCTTCGCGGCGGCTCTGCTGGCCTGCGGCGGGGGGGGTGGCTCCAGCGCCCCAGCGCCGACAGGCCGCCTCACGCTGCGGTTGGGTTCGGACAGCTTTCCTGGCTACACCCAGGCCGTCGTGAGCCTCGAGAAGGTGGAGGCCAGCGGGGATGGGGTCCACTGGACCGCCCTGGGCAATGTGCGGGCCAGCTATGACTTGCTGGCCCTGCAGGGTGGGCACAGCTCCCTGCTGGTCTCCGCGGCTTCGGTGACGGCCGGGACCTACACCCAGTTCCGCCTGACCTGGGCCACGGTGAACTACCTGGATGGCGCCATGCAGCCCGCCTATGTCGCCTTTCCCAGCGCGGCCCGCGCCGTCATGACCATGCCTGCCACGACCACCCTGACCGGCACCATCAGCGTGCCCGCGGATGGGACTACCACGGTTCAGCTGATGTTGAGCGGCCAGCAGGCGGTGCAGCAGCGCGCTGCCACCGGCTATGCCTTCCAGGCCACGGGGACGGTCCACGACCTGAACCTCTCGGCCCGCATCACAGGCCATCTGGCGGATTCAGTCGGGTCGCTGGCGGGCGTCGAGGTCTTCGCGGAAACCGCGGATGGGACGGGGCTGGCCACGCTCCAGCGCCGGACCTACACGGATGGGAGCGGAAACTACGTCATGGAGGGCCTGCCCATGGGCAGCGTCTACTTCGTAACTGCGCAGCCCGCGGGCACCAGCTTCAGCTACGCGGCGGTGGCGGCCACGCCGGTCAACGCCCTGACGGCCACCACGTACACGGCCGACCTGGCCTTCAGCAACGCCCAGGTGCCGGGCGCCCTGACCGTGTCCATCACCCCCGCCTCCAGCCTGACGCAGGGCACCTGGGCCGAGCTCCGGCAGACTGTGGCCACGGGCGCTTCTGGGGTCCAGGCCCTCATCGTGCGTTCCCAGACCGTGGTCACGGGGCTGACCCAGGACCAGGCCGGGATCACGGGGCTGGCTCCGGGGAGCTATGGCGTGGCGGCTCAGCGCAGCAGCTCGGGCGGGACGCCGATAATGAAGACCGGCACCCAGGTGGTGGTGGTTTCTGGGGGCTTCTCGACCACCAGTCTCTCCTTCCCCTGATCCTCGGAGAGGGACCGTCCCGCTATGATTGAGGGGTGCAGACCCATCCCTACCCTTGGGTCTTGACAAGCGGACGCGCCGGGAGGAATGCCGTGGGTATCAAGGACAGCATCATCGATCTCATGCCTGGCCGCCTGGTCCGCGTCTTCGCCTCGCCCTACATCGCGGGCAAGGGCATCGCCAGCGGTGTGGCCAAGGCTGATGAGCTGTACGCGAAGCAGGAGCTCTACTCCACCGTGGACCTGCTGGGCGAGGAGGTCTTCCGGCGAGAGGACGTGGAGGCCATGGTCCAGCTCTACTTCCGCATGGTCGAGGCCCTGAAGGGCCGGCCCTTCGCCAGCATCAGCCTCAAGCCCACCCAGCTGGGCCTCAACGAGAGCGAGGCCTACTGCCAGGACAACCTGCGGCGCATCGTGGCCGCCGCCGCCGTGGTGGGCATCCACGTCACCCTGGACATGGAGGACCGGCACTTCACGGATGTCACCCTCCGGATGTTCCGGGTCATCCGCGACGAGTTCGACAACTTCGGCATTGTGCTGCAGAGCCGCCTCTTCCGCACCGCAGACGACATCAAGGCGCTGCACGCCAAGCGCTGCAAGGTGCGGATCTGCATCGGCATCTACACCGAGCCGCCGGAAGTCTCGCTCCAGGACAAGCCGGCCATGAAGGACAAGCTCTTCGAGCACGTGCAGCTGCTCCTGGACCACGGCCACTACCCCGAGATCGCCACTCACGATGAGCCCCTGCTCCGGCGCTGCCTGGAGCACCTCGACCGGCAGGGCGTGGCCCGGGACGCCTATGAGTTCCAGATGCTGCTGGGGGTGCCCCGGACGGAGATCCAGCAGGAGATCGTCAAGCGGGGGCAGATCGTGCGCCTCTACGTGCCCTTCGCCGAGGACTGGAAATACGCCGTGCACTACCTCAAGCGCCGCCTCGCCCACAACCCCGCCATGGCCGTCATGGTCATGGGGAATCTATTCCGCAGCTGAAAACGATCAATTGGGAAAATCCTTTCCCATGAGGTATGGTGTTCCGGTGGGACCAGGTCCCACCCCTTTGGAGTCTTCGATGAAAAAGTTCCTGGCCCTCATCCTGGTGAGCTCCTTCGCGCTGGTGGCCTTCGCCGCCGACGAAAAGAAGCCCGAGAGCAAGAAGTCCTCCTGCGGCATGGCCTGCTGCGAGAAGAACAAGGCGGCCTCCTGCAAGGAGTGCCCCGACTGCGGCGGCAAGAAGAAAGGTCCCGCCAAGAAGGAAGCCCCCAAGAAGGACGAGGCCCCCAAGTAGCGCCGATTCCCACGCGGTTGACCGCGACGAACCCCGGAGCCTGGCTCCGGGGTTTTGCGTTTGACCGCCGATCATGATTGTCTGGACCTGATGAAACAACGACTCTGGATCCCCGCAGCGGTGCTGCTCTCCCTGGCTGTCCTCGCGGCGGGCGGCTGGTTCTGGACGCGGGAGCCGCTGGCCCCGGCGACCCAGGAGGCGGCCGCGCCCAAGCCAGGCGGGCTGCGGCACCAGGCGCCCCGGCGGGAGCGGCTGGTGGACCAGACGCCCCTGCTCACGGCCCGGAGCCTCCTGCCCCTGGCCCTGACCGGCGAGGAACTCCAGCTGGCCCGCCAGGCCGAGCGCCTGGCCAACCACGAGGTGGACCTCGCCTTCGCCGATGCGCTGCGGCGGGCCGCCCTGGCCCCGGCCCAGGCCTCCCCGGAGCTCAAGGCCCTGGCGGATGCCAAGGCCAAGGCCGAGACCCAGGTCGAGGCCGATCGGCTGGTGGTCCAGCGGCTCACCCGGCAGCTTGCCGGCGCCGGGCTGGCCGCCAAGGGCGCCCTGGAGGATCAGCTGGAGGTCGCCAAGGCCCAGCTGGAGCTGGACACCGACGAGCTCGATGCCGCCGCCGAGGACCTCGCCCGGGCCGGTGGGGACTCCCAGGCCCGGATCCGGCGCCTCAAGGAGGCTCACGAGGCCGCGGACCGCGAGTCCTCGCGGCTGCTGGCCGCCGTCCCCGCCACGCCCGCATTCCAGCTCAGCAGCCTCGCCGGACGGATCGGCGAGGGCCTGGCCCTGCGCGCCAAGGGCGCCCGGCTGGAGACCGCCCGGCAGGAGGCCCTGGCCAAGGCGCAAGCGCTGACCCAGCGCCACGAAGTCCTCTCCCAAGCCAGCAAGAAGGACCAGGAAGACCGCGAGGCCGCGAAGTACTGGGCCAAGAACCTGGTGCGGGAGAGCCCACAGGGACCCGGCCGCGACCAGGCCCAGCAGGCGGTGTCCTACCTCAAGCAGTATTCCGATGATCAGCGCCGGCTCGCGGACATGGGCCGCCGCATCCAGGACCAGAAGGCCCTGGCCGAGGTCTACGGCACCTGGAAGTCCCATGTGGACGGCTACGGCCTGACCAGCCTGCACCATGCCCTCACGCGGCTCCTGTGGATCCTGGGCCTCGCCCTGGCGGCCTTCCTGATGGGCGTGCTGGTGGACCACCTGTTCCACCGCGCCGCGGACGGGAAGAAGAGCGCGGGCACCCTGCGGGTGGTGGTGAAGCTGGTGCTGCAGGTGCTCTGCGGCCTGGCCATCCTCTTCATCGGGTTCGGGCTGCCCGCCCAGACCACGACGGTCCTCGGCCTGGCGGGCGCCGGCCTGACCGTGGCCATGAAGGACTTCATCGTGGCCTTCTTCGGCTGGTTCATCCTCATGGGCCGCAACGGCATCCGGGTGGGCGACTGGGTGGAGATCCGCGGGGTCGGCGGCGAGGTCGTCGAGATCGGTCTCCTGCGCACGGTCGTGATGGAGACCGGCAGCTGGGCCGACGCCGGACATCCCACGGGCCGGCGCGTGGCCTTCGTGAACAACTTCGCCATCGAGGGGCACTTCTTCAACTTCTCCACCTCCGGCCAGTGGATGTGGGACGAGCTGACCGTCCTCATTCCCACCGGGCAGGATCCTTATCCGATCATCGACGGCATCCAGAAGCTGGTGGAACGCGAGACTGAGGCCAACGCCCAGCTCGCGGAGAACGAGTGGCAGGGCGCCACGGCGCGCTACCATGTGAAGTCATTTTCGGCGGCGCCCGGCCTGAACATCGTGCCCACCAATAACGGCATCGAGATCCGGGTCCGCTACATCACCCGGGCCTTCGAGCGCCACGAGACCCGCCTGCGGCTGAACCAGGCGGTGGTTGAACTCATGCATGGTCCCCGCGGGGATGCCGGCAGCCCCGGCGGAAAAGGCGAGGCCTGATGATTTCGTTCTCCAGTGTCAGCAAGCAGTACGGCCGGCAGGTGCTCTTCATCGAGGCGGACTTCCAGCTCAATCCGGGCGAGAAGGTGGGCCTCGTGGGCCCCAACGGCGCCGGCAAGTCCACGCTGTTCCGCATGATCATGGGCGAGGAGTCGCCGGACGACGGCACCGTCAGCCTGCCCAAGAAGCTCACCCTCGGCTACTTCCGGCAGGAGGTGGACGAGATGTCTGGGCGCTCCGTGCTGGACGAGGCCATCGCGGGCAGCGGCCGCCTGGGCGACCTGCACCACGAGCTCACGGACCTGGAGCACGCCCTCTCGGATCCAGAGCGGGCCGACGAGCTGGAGGCCATCCTGGACCGCTTCGGCCACGTGCAGGAGGAGTACCAGCACATGGGCGGCTACGAGCTGGAAGCCCGGGCCCGGGCCTGCCTGCAGGGCCTCGGCTTCGAGGAGGACCAGATCGACGGCGACGTGGGCGCCCTCTCCGGCGGCTGGAAGATGCGCGTCTCCATGGCGAAGGTGCTGCTGGGCAGCTTCGACGTGCTGCTCATGGACGAGCCCACCAACCACCTGGACATCGAGTCGATCCTGTGGCTCGAGACCTTCCTGAAGTCCGTGTCCTCGACCCTGCTCATGACCTCCCATGACCGGGACTTCATGAACCGCGTGGTGACCAAGGTGCTGGAGATCGACGGCGGCGACATCGTCACCTACTCCGGCAACTATGACTTCTATGTGCGGGAGCGGGAGACCCGGGAGGCCAACCAGGAGGCCGCCTACGCCCGCCAGCAGGCCAAGCTCGCCAAGGAGCAGCGCTTCATCGAGCGGTTCTCCGCCCACGCCGCCAAGGCCGCCCAGGTGCAGAGCCGGGTGAAGGCCCTGGACAAGATCGAGCGCATCGAGGCGCCCCGCCGCCGCCAGATCGTGAAGTGGAACTTCCGCATCCCCGGCCGCTCCGGCGACGACGTGGCCATGCTAGAAGGCGTCGGCAAGGCCTACGGGCCCCGCCGCATCTATGACGACTTCGCGCTGCACATCCGGCGCGGCGAGCGCTGGTGCGTCATGGGCCGCAACGGCGCCGGCAAGTCCACCCTGCTGAAGATGATCTCCGGGGCCGTGCAGCCGGACACGGGTACCGTGCGCCTGGGCGCCAGCCTCAAGCTGGGCTACTTCTCCCAGCAGGCCCTGGACCTGCTGAACCCGGACCTGACGGTGCTGGAGCAGATGCAGCAGGACTTCCCCATGGAGGGCCTGGGCGTCGTGCGGAACCTGCTGGGCGCGTTCCAGTTCTCGGGCGATGACGTGGACAAGAAGGTGCGCGCCCTGTCCGGGGGCGAGAAGTCCCGCCTGGTGATGGCGCGGATGCTCTTCGATCCGCCCAACTTCCTGGTGCTGGACGAGCCCACCAACCACCTGGATCTGGCCACCAAGGAGATGCTCATCGAGGCGCTCAAGGACTTTGAGGGCACCATGCTCTTCGTCTCCCACGACCGCGCCTTCCTGCGCGGCCTCGCCAACCGCGTGCTGGAGCTGGCCGGCGAAGAGCACGACCGCCCCCTGCTGTTCAGCGGCAGCTACGCCGAATACGTCGAGAGCACCGGGCGGGAGGCCCCCGGCGTTCATAACTAGGGCCGGGGGCCCTCTCAGGACGAACCTGCTGCAGGGAGGGAGCCATCGTCCACCTGGTTCTGCAGATCACTGGAAAGAAGGTTTTTCCACAGATTTCACAGATTTCCTCTACCCCCTTATCGGCCAGACTCCGGTAAGAAAAGCGCTCCACGAAGGACACGAAGTCGCCCTACGGGCGCGGGAAGCACACGAATGCGCGCCGGCCCACCCCGGGCATCCCCAAGGAGGCGGCGGCTGGCTGCGGCACCCAAAAGCCGTTCCAGCCGCCGCCCCCTTGGCCGGTCGCACGCGACCGGGGGCCTCAGGCCCGGATGCCCTGTCGGCGCGAGGACAGCGCCTTCGTGCCCTTTGGGCCAGTTCTTCGTGTCCTTCGTGGAGATCCTTGAAATCCAAATTTAGCGAAACAAGGCCGATATGCAGGTTTTTTAATAAACCGCTGAGGCTGAATGCGCCGCCGATCAAGGGCCCTGGCCTTAGCGACCTAATCTGTGAAATCTGTGGAATCTGTGGATCCCATCTCTTCTTGATTCAGCATCCGAGGCGGAGCACCGGCGGCGGCTGGCACTCAAGGACGAGCCAGGCGCCGGTGCAGGGGTGGGGGAGCTCGAGGCGGTGGGCGTGGAGGCGGTAGCCGGGATCGCCGGGCACGGCGGTGGTGCCGGGCAGGGGCATGCCGCCAGGGCCGTAGAGGGGGTCGCCCACCAGGGGATGACCCACCCAGGCTAGGTGAATGCGAATCTGGTGGGGGCGGCCGGTGCGGATCTCCACGTCCAGCAGGGTCTCCCCGGCGCGGCGCTCCAGCACGGTCACGCGGCTCTCGGACGGCCGTCCGCCGGGCGCGGCCGCGTGGAGGAGACCGAGGGGCGCGTAGGGCACCTCCCCGATGGGGGCCGTGATCGCGAAGTCGTCGAGGCCGGGCAGACCGCTGCAGAGGGCGCGGTAGACCTTGCGGGTGCGCCTGTCGCTGAAGGCCGCCTGGAGCGGCTGGCGCGCTTCGGCGGTGCGGGCGAAGAGCACGAGGCCGGAGGTGCCCCGGCCCAGGCGGTGCATGGGGCTGGCCTCGGGCACCCGTCGGCGCACCAGGGCCAGCAGGGTGTGCTCCAGGAACTCGCCCCCGGCGGGCAGGGTGGGCAGGCCGCTGGGCTTGGCCACGGCGAGCAGGTCTGCGTCTTCGTAGAGGATGGCCGTGGCGAGGGGGACCTCGGGCTCGACCCAGGGGGGGCGGTCCCAGCTGAGCTGCTGGCCCGCCCGGAGCAGTTCCCCGGCCTGGGCGGGCCGGTCGGCGAGGCACACCTGGCCCCGGTCGATGCGGTCCTGCCACTCGGCCCGGGAAGCCAGCGGGAACCGCTGGGCCAGGTGGTCGAGCACCGTCCGCCCCGCCGCGGCGGAACTGACCTGCTCCCCGTGGCGGTATCCCTGGTTTGGCGTTGGCATGGACTTCCCGGCAGCGCCGGAGCGTCCGGACGGTGCTGGATTATCGCAGCTTGAACCGCTGCACGGTCTCCTTGAGGTTCTCGGCCACTCGGGACAGGTCCTCGGAGGTCCGGGCCACTTCCTGCACCGTGGCCGCCAGCTGATGCGTGGCCGTGGCGTTCTGCTCCAGCCGGGTCGCGGTCTGGTTCATCATGCGGCCCACTTCCTGGCTGGTCTTCGCTTGGCCCTGGCTGAGGCCGCTGATGTCGTGGATGTTGCTTGAGACCTGGGAGATCCGGTCCCGGATCGCCTCCAGGTGGTGCAGGGTCACGTCCACGCTGGAGGCGCCCTCGGCCACGGCCTCCTGCATGGCGTGGATGGTCTCCTCGATCTCCTTGGCGCTCTGGCCGCTGCGCTCGGCGAGGATGCGCACCTCCTCGGCGACCACGGCGAAGCCCTTGCCCTGGGCGCCGGCCTTGGCCGCCTCGATGGCGGCATTCAGGGACAGCAGGTTGGTCTGCCGGGCGATGCCCTGGATCACCTTCACGGCCTGGACGATGCGGGCAGTGGCCTGCTGGATGGCCTCCATGCCCTGGGCCGTGCCCCGGCCCGTCTCGGCGCCGCGGTCCGTGTCCTGCACGGCCTCCTCGGCCTTGGTGCCGGTCTGGTGCGTGTGGTCGGCCATGGACTCCACGTTGGCGTCCAGCTGCCGCAGGGCCCCCAGGACTTCCTGGCCCGCCTGGCGCAGCGCCTCGCCCACGCGGGCCGTCTCCTGCACGGTGGCGTTCATCTGGTCCGCGCTGGCGGCCAGCTCGGTGCTGCCCGAGGCCACCTGCTCGGATGCCTGGCCCATGCTGCCCAGGGCCTGGTTGAGGTCGGCCACCATGCGGTTGAAGGTCTCGGCTACCCGACCGATCTCGTCCTGGCTCTCCACCGGGGCCTGCACGGTCATGTCGCCGCCCGCCACCTTGGCGATGGTCTCGGAGAGGTGCCGCAGCGGATTGAGGATCGCGGTCTTCACCCGGCGGGTGATGATGGCGCTGATCACGAGCAGCAGGGCCGCCCCGCCGAGGATGGAGATGAGCCGGATGTTCCGCTGGGTGCGGTAGAGCCCGGCCGTGGACTTGGAGACGCCGAAGGCCGCCACCAGCTCACCGGCGGGGTGGCCCTTGAAGGTCTCGATGCCGAAGGCGGAATGGCACTGGATGCAGGAGTCCTTGTTCCGGCCGGGGCTGAGCACGTAGATGCGGGGCTCGCCCTTGGCGTCGGTGTAGTTGAGCACGCGCTGCTCAGAGGCCGGGTTGCTGGCGAAGAAGGCGAGGCTGGTCCGCTCGAAGGCCTCGGCGGCCCGGTCGGCAGTGAACTGCCCCTCCCGGACCCGGTGGAAGTCCAGGCCGCGGCTGCGGCAGTAGTCCTCGGCGTCCGCATGGAACATGGAGCGGGAGGCCACTGCCAGGGAGGTCAGCTGCTCCTCGAAGGCCTGTTCCGTCTGCCCGGTCTGGTAGGCGCTGACGCCCCAGATGACGACCCCGAGCAGGGCGGCCAGAGACAGGGCCACAGGCAGGAAGAACTTGAGCGCCAATCCCTTGCGGTTCATGAGTCCACCTCCTGCCCGACGGTCCGGAGACCAACCTAGGTAGGAATCGACTCAGATGACCAAGAGGTTGAGTTGTGGCCAAAAATAAATCAGCCACCGATGAACACCGATAAACACCGATAAAAGCATGATAAAAACAGATAATGATCTATTTCAGTTCTTTCTTTATCAGCTTTTAATCAGCACTTATCGGTGTTCATCGGTGGTTAAAAAAGCTTTTATTGCTTTGACCACGGTGACGACCCCGGGGGCTCAGCGCAGCCGGAAGCGCTGGACGGTGGTCTTGAGGTTTTCGGCCACCTGGGCCAGGTCATCGGAGGTCCGGGCGATTTCCTCCACCGTGGCTGCCAGCTCATGGGTGCCGGTGGCGTTCTGGT
>CAIPAY010000085.1 GCA_903863195.1 uncultured Holophagaceae bacterium | reverse complement strand
CAGCTCTGGATCAACCTGCCCCGGGTCCAGAAGGGCTCCGCGCCGGGCTACACGGACCTGCAGCCGGAGACCCTGCCGTGGCAGCCCGTCGCCGGGGGCCGCCTCCGAGTGCTGGCGGGCACCTGGGCCGGCGTCACCGGACCCGCCCAGACGCCGGCCCGCATCGCCTATGCCCACCTGGAGCTGGCCGCCGGGGCCAGCTTCACCGCCCCGGTGCCCGGCGGCTGGATGGCCGCCGTGGTGCCTCTGCACGGCTCCGCGCGGATCGGCGATCAGCTGGTCCCCGCGGACACCGTGGCCCTGCTGGGCGAGGGCGACCGCCTCGCGCTCACAGCCGAGACCGCGGTCAGCCTCCTGCTGCTGGCCGGGGAGCCCCTCGGGGAACCCATCGCCCACTATGGTCCCTTCGTCATGACCACCCGGGAGGAGATCGAGCAGGCCATCCAGGACTACCAGGGGGGACGCATGGGTTTCCTGGACTGAACTCATCGTTCCGGCTCCGGGGGCCGAAGAAGAACACATCACCCCGGAAGGTCCGATGGCCAATCCTTTCTCCAAACCGGCTGAAGCTCCCGTGGCCGCGGAGGGGGCTCCGCAGCTCCTGCAGGATCTTGCCGGGCTGGAAAAAGTCATCAACCGCTCGGCCGCCGGGGCGGCCCGTACGTCCCTGCGGGTGCAGACCCTGGCCCGGGAGGTGGACCAGATCCTGGACAGCACCCGGAGCATGCAGGCGACGCTGGAGGGCCTGGACGGGAACATCTCCCAGGCCACCGCCGCCGCGACGGAGAGCGCGGACGCCACCCGGCGCATGGCCGCCCTGACGCGTCAGGGCCTCCAGGAGAGCGACCAGGCCGTGGCCACGGTCCGGCAGCTGCAGCACCAGACGGGCCTCACCGCCGAGCGGCTCACGTCCCTCATGGGCCACATCCTCCAGGTGAACGAGATCTCCCAGGTCATCGAGGAGATCGCCGACCGCACCGGGCTGCTGAGCCTCAACGCGGCCATCGAGGCGGCCCATGCCGGAGCGGCCGGTCGCGGCTTCGCGGTGGTGGCGGACGAGGTCCGCAAGCTGGCGGACCGGACCTCGCAGCAGACCCACGAGATCAGCGGCCTGCTGGCGGCCATCCGGCAGGAGCTGGACCCCGCCCGGGAGGCCATGGAGCAGAGCCTGGCCCTGGCCGCAGAGACCCGCAACCAGGTGGAGGCGGTGGAGCAGCGCTTCTCGGGCATCGCGGGGCTGGCCGAGTCCACCGCAGGCCATGTGGCGAACATCGCCGACTCCGCCGCCCAGCAGCAGGGGGCCACCCGCACCCTGGTGCAGGCCTCCGGGCAGCTGCTGGACTCCACAGGCACCCTGAAGGCCGAGGCCGAGGCCGTGGCCCAGGACGCCTTTCGCCTGGCCTCCTTCACGGAGGTGGGCCATCGCCACCTCGCCCCCTATGACACGGGCTCTCTCTGTCACCGCGCCCTGGGCCTGGCCCGGGAGCTCGCGGCCACGGCGGCCAAGGTGCTCGAGGCTCCGGTGCTCGACGGGCGCCTGCACGCCGAGGATCTCCTGGCCCTGGACTACCGCGAGCTCCGCGGGACCGCGGTCCAGGGGCTGTCCCGCTTCTTCAACGTGCTGCGCGTGCCCCCCGAGGGGTTCTCGCCGCCCAAGTTCAGCACGGCCTACGACGCCCTCGTCGACCGGCCCCTCCAGGAGGCCTTCGACCGGGTCCTGGAGCAGGAGCCGCGGCTCACCTTCGCCGTGATCCTCGACCTGAACAGCTACGCGCCCTCCCACAACAAGCGCTTCACCCAGGACTGGACCGGGCAGCCGGACAAGGACCTGGGGGGCAACCGGGTGAAGCGCTTCTTCACGGACAACCGGGTGCTGGTGCGCGGGGCCCGCTACGGCCTGGGCGAGGCCGCCGAGGCGCTGCCGGACCGGGTCGGCCGGGAGAGCTTCCGGCGGGTGACGGATCTGGGCGAGGCCAAGTCTGGGCGGGAGGACTTCCTGGTGCAGACCTACGCCCGGGACACCGGTGCCATCATCACGGTGCTCTCCGTCCCCCTGCACGTCTGCGGCCAGCGCTACGGCGTCAGCCTGCTGGGGTGGTCCAGCGACGACTAGACGGGCTTCGCCTCCAGGCGGCGGGTCAAGGTGCAGCGCCCCTGGGCCAGCTTGCCCAGGGCCCGGGCCACGGCCTCGCGGCTGCAGGCTAGCTCGGTGCTCCAGGCGTCCAGGGGGAGCTCCCCGCCCTCGGGATGGGCCGCGAGCCAGGCTTCCCAGAGGGTGCCCAGGGCGGCGGCGTCGGGCTCCTGCCGGTCCCGCCAGGAGCGCTCCTGGGGCCGCCGGGCCTGGTAGAAGGCCGTGCCCTGGAACCGCTCGGGCAGGAAGGCTTGGGGGCGGTCGTAGTCGTCATGGGAGTAGTGGTAGCCCGCGCCGCGACCAGCCTTGCGGGCCGTGGCGGTGTGGGCGTCCCGGAGGCCGTCGGGGATGGGTGCGTCCTCGGCGGCCAGGGCCGCATCGATGCTCAGGACTGTGGCGTTGCTCTTGGGGGCGTTGGCCACGTAGAGCACGGCCTGGGCCAGGGGGATCCGGGCCTCGGGCCAGCCGATCTGCTCCACCGCGCGGCTGGCCGCCTCGCAGAGCAGGAAAGCCTGGGGGTCCGCGTTGCCCACGTCCTCGGCCGAGCAGACCATGAGGCGCCGGGCGATGAAGCGGGGGTCCTCGCCGCCGCGGATCATGCGGCTCAGGTAGTAGAGGGCGGCATCGGCATCGGAGCCACGCAGGCTCTTCTGGAACGCGCTGGCCAGGTCGTAGTGCCCATCGGCGCGGTCGAACATCATGCGCCCGCCGAGGGCGCCCTGGAGGGATTCCAGGTCCGGGTCCGGCATCTCCATCCAGGTCTCGAGCCCCGAGAGCGCCGAGCGCAGGTCGCCCCCGGCCCAGTGGGAGAGCCATGCGCAGACCTCCGTGGGCTCAGGCTGGCCGGTGCGCTCCCGGCTCCAGGCCCGGGTCAGCACCTGCCGGATGTGGCCGGGCTCCAGGGCCTTGAGGGCGATGAGCTGGCAGCGGCTGCGCAGCGCGGGGTTCAGGTAGAAGGCCGGGTTCTCGGTGGTGGCCCCGATGAGGATGGCCTCGCCGCGCTCCAGGTAGGGCAGCAGGATGTCCTGCTGGGAGCGGTTGAACCGGTGGATCTCATCCAGGAAGACCACGGGCGGCACTCCCCGGAACAGGGGCATGGCCTTGCTCTCCTGGAGGAACTTCTTCAGCTCCGCGGCGCTGCCCCCGGCGCCGGAGAACTCCATGAAGCCGTGCCCCGTGGCCTCGGCCAGGATGCGGGCCAGGGTGGTCTTGCCCGTGCCCGGCGGGCCCCACATCACCATGGAGGGCAGGCGGCCCCCGGCGGTGAGGCGGGTCAGGGCGCCCTTGGGCCCCAGCAGGTGGTCCTGGCCCACCACCTCGGTGAGGGTGGCGGGGCGGAGGCGCTCGGGCAGGGGGATGTGGGACATGGACACTCGAAGCTTAACCGATGGGACGGTCCGTCCAAATGGGACGACCCGCTGTGCTAGGCTCCCCGCATGAGCCAGCCACCTGCCTACGAACGGGACCCCCTGCTTGCCTCCCTGGAGACCCGCGTCCTCCAGACGGGGGAGGAGAAGGGGCGGCCCTTCGTGGTGCTGGAGGACACGGTCCTTTATCCCGAAGGCGGCGGCCAGCCCTGCGATCTGGGCACCGTGAACGGGCGGCCGGTGCTGGACGTCCAGAAGCGGGACGGGGAGATCCGCCACTACACCGAGGGCGCGCTGCCGGTCGGACCCGCCGCGCTGGTCCTGGACTGGGCGCGCCGCTTCGACCACATGCAGCAGCACACGGGTCAGCACCTGCTGACGGCCGTGGCCCAGGACCGCTTCCAGTGGGCCACCACGGCCTTCCATCTCGGCCCCTCGGTCTGCGACATCGAGCTGGCTACGCCCGGGATCTCTCCGGCGGCCCTGGAGCGCCTGGAGGAGGCCGTGGCCACCGAAGTGCGGGCCCACCGCGAGGTGGCCGCCCGCTGGGTGAGTCCTGAGGCCTACGCCCTGGAGCAGGTCCGGTCCCGGGGCTTGCCCGAGGGTCATGCCGGGGCCATCCGCCTCGTGGGGATCACCGGGGTGGACCTGAACACCTGCGGCGGCACCCACCTGCGCCACACCGGCGAGATCGAGGCCCTGAAGCTGCTGGGGACCGAGAGCATCCGCGGGGGGACCCGGCTCTTCTACGTGGCCGGCGGCCGGGCCCGCCACCGCCTCGGCGCCCACGAGCAGCGCACGGCGGCGCTGCGGGCCCTGCTGGGCGCCCCGGACGAGGAGCTCGTCCCCACCCTCCAGGCCCGACTGGATCAGGCGCTGGCCCTGGAGAAGCGGCTGCGCCGCACGGAAGATGAGCTGGCAGAGAGCCTGGCCATCGGCCTGGCAGCCCACCCTGAGGCCCTGGTGGAAGCCCACCTGGAGGGGCGGGACGCGGGCTTCCTCCAGAAGCTGGCTCGGGGCACCCTCGCGCTGGCTCCGGCCAAGGCCGTCTTCCTCACCACGGAGGGGGCGGGGCAGGGCCTCTTCCTGCTCAGTGCGGGCGACGCCTCGACCCTGGACGTGCCCGCAGCGGGCAAGGCCGTGGCAGCCGCTCTCGGCGCCAAGGGCGGTGGTTCCGGTCGGACCTTCCAGGGCAAGGCGCCCAGTCTCGCGGGACGAGCCGAGGCCCTGGCCAGCCTGCGGTGCCCCCCCGGGTCCTGAACACCCATTTGTCCGCCAGATCCCACTGAGTAGTCCCACCACCATGATCCCCTGCCGGGCATCTCGGCACCTGGGTTGGGATGAAAAGATTTCGTGCCAGGCCTTCGTGTCCTTAGTGGAGATTCTTGGGCTGCCGCGTATGGTCCTGGCCGCCTGGGTTCATCCTGCGCTGCCTGGGCGAAAGGGCTCAGGCCTCGGGCGCCGCTTCTGGCAGGTAGATGTGGAGGGTGGTGCCCTGGCCTTCGGTGGACTCGGCGAGGATGGTCCCGCCCTGGGAGCGGATGAGGGTGTCGCACAAGGCCAGACCCAGTCCCATCCCCTTCTGGCTGCCCCGGTCCTTGGTGGAGAAATAGGGCTCGAAGATCATCGGGAGGTGCTTGGGGGCAATGCCGCTGCCCGAGTCCTGCAGCTGAATGTGCAGATACCGGCCCGGGGCCAAGGGCATCAGCTCCCGCTCGGCCAGGGTCCGGGCTTCGGTCGAAATGATGAGGCGGCCTCCCGTGGGCATGGCCTCGCCGGCATTGGTGGCCAGGCTGGTGAACACCTGCCGCAGGGCGGTGGCATTGAAGCGGACGGCACAGGGCTCGGCGCTGAAGCGGTATGCCACGTCGGCGCGCGTTCCGGCGAGCACCCCGCTGATGGACTCGCGAATCAGAGTGTCCAGCGACCCCAGGTGATCCGTGGCCTCGGCGCCGGCGGCCAGGGTGTAGAGGCGCCGGGCCAGGACCCGGGCCTGCTCGGAGCTCCGGTCGGCGATCTCGAGGCTGCGGTGGGCCTCGCTGCCCGGGGGCAGCTTCATCTTGGCCAGGGTGAAGGCGGAGAGGATGGCCTGCAGCAGGTTGTTGAAGTCGTGGGCGATGCCCGAGGTGAGGATTCGGATGCTCTCCTGGTGTTTCAGCCGCTGGGCTTCGGCCTCCAGCCAGCCCTTCTGCCGGAAGAGTTCTTCGCCGAGCAGGCGGTGGGCGCACTCCAGCAGCGCATCCTCGAGCCGCTCGATCCGGATCGGCTTCACGACGTACTTCTCAATGCCGATCTCGATGGACCGCAGCAGGTAGTCCGTCTGCTCGAAGGCCGTGGTGACGATGATGGGCACGGTGGGGGACAGCTTCCGGATTTCCTCGGCCATGGTTAGGCCGTCCATGACCGGCATGAGCACGTCCGTGATCACCATCTGGACGGGCTGGGTGCGGAAGATCTCGAGGCCCTGGGCGCCATTGGTCGCCGTGATCATCTTGCCGACCCGACGCTTGAGGAACATCTCTGTCTGCGCGCGACCCAGGTCGTCGTCCTCGACGTAGAGCACGGTGAGTGACTTCAGGAACTCAGCGTCCTGGGTGTCACGGCTCATGGGATACCTCCTGCAAGTGGAAGGCGGATGACGAATTCGGCACCAGCTCCCTTGTTGTGGCCTTCCAGCCGCCCATCCATATTGCGCTCGATGATCTGTTTTGACATGTAGAGTCCGATGCCGGTGCCAAGTTCTTTCGTCGAGAAATAGGGCTCGAAGATCTTGTCCAGAATCTCCACCGGAATTCCCCCGCCATTGTCCTGGACACTCAGGCAGCCCATCCCGTGGCTCTCGGAGGTGGTGAGGGTGACGCGGCCTGTAAGGTGGCCGGACTGCTGGATGGCCTGCTGGGAGTTGCTCAGGAGGTTGAGGATCACCTGGGAGAACTCATTGGGAAACCCGAACAGCTGCAGGTCTCGGGGGACATGGATCTCGATGGTGATGTTGCCCGTGCGGAAGCCCGCAGCGACCAGGGTGACTGCCTGCTGGATCTGGGCCTGGACGGAGAAGACGGTCTTCTCCTTCTCGGGTCTGAAGAAGTTCCTGAAGTCGTTGATGGTGGAGGACATCTTCTGGACGAGGGCCGTGCCGTCCGCCACAGACTTGTCGAGCAGCTCAGGCTGCATCTCTCCGAAGGCGTAGGCGTCCTTGAGGTTCGAGAGCAGCAGGCCCAGCGCGTTCAGGGGCTGGCGCCACTGGTGGGCGATGTTGCCGATCATCTCACCCATGGCGGCCTGGCGCCCCTGGGTGATCAGCATCTGGT
>CAIPAY010000084.1 GCA_903863195.1 uncultured Holophagaceae bacterium | reverse complement strand
TTCTTCGCGGGCACGGGCCTGGGGTTCGCCCATGGCCTGTTCCTGTCTCAGGTGGCCCTGATCCCGGTGTGGGCCCTGAGCTGGCGGCTCATCGGAGAGGCCTGGCCCCCGGAGCTGCTGCGGGCTGACCTGCATGGCCTGCTGCTGGGCCTGCAGATGCTGCTCTGGGTCGTGGTGCTCTCCCGGCTGCTGAAGTCCAGCGCGGGTCTGGCCCTGCTGGTGACGCTGCTGCTGCGGGAGATGGGTCCCCGCCTCAGCTTCTTCCTGGACTTCGGCCAGGACCTGGGCTGGAGCGCAGGCCAGGTGAAGGTGCTGGAGGTCTTCGTCCGCCTGCTGCCCATGGCGCAGCTGCCCTCGGACCCCTTCTCGCCGCTGGCGCTGCCGCTGTCCATCGGAGGGCCGCTGGTCCTGGGCGCGCTGGCCATGCTGCTGCCGGCGGGCGGCCGGAAGTAGGCCATGCGCCGCGGCCTGGGCCTGCTGCTGCCGCTGGTCCTCCTGGCCCAGGGCGCGCAGGACCCCGCGGAGCTGCGCCAGAAGCTGGCGGCCATCCAGGGCCGGCTGGGCCAGGTGGACCAGCAGCTGGCCTCGCTGAAGAAGCGCCGCAAGGGCGTGCTGGTGGAGGTCCAGGGCATCTCCCTGCAGCGGGACCGGGCCAAGGCCCAGGTGGACGGCGCCCGCCTGCGTCGGGACCAGGCCCAGAGCGAGGTCCAGGGCATCGGTCGCGAGCAGGCGCGGATCCATGGCGAGGTGCTGCGCCTGCAGGGGGACCTGCGCCGACAGGTGCGCTGGATGCAGGCGCTCGGCCCCCTGGGCGATGTGGGCTTCTATTCCACGTTCCGGGATCTGGAGGCCTGGCTGGTTCGCGGGCGCATGCTCGCGTGGGCGCGCCTGCAGGAGCGCAAGCGCCTCGACCTCATCCACCAGCTGCAGGGTGACTTGGCCACGAAGGAGCAGACGCTGAAGGAAGTGCTCGCGCGGCTGGCCTCGGAAGAGCGGGAGGCCGCCCAGCTCCAGGCGGCCCTGCGCATCCAGGAAGACCGGCTCAACGCCTTCCTGGACGGCCTCCAGAAGGATGAGACCGCCCAGAAGCAGGCCCAGGCGGAGCTCGCCGAGGAGGCGGTGCAGCTGGAGCGGCTGCTGGCGGGGCTGCTCAGCAAGCCCCGCGGGGACGCCTACGAGGCGGCCGTGGCCTTCGCCAACCTGCGCGGGGAGCTGCCCCAGCCCGTGGAGGGCAGCCTGGCCCAGGGCTTTGGCGAGCACCTGCACCCCCGCTTCCGCACGAAGACCGTGCAGAGCGGTCTGCTCATCGCCGCCGCCGGCGGGGCGCCGGTCAGCGCCGTCGCGGAGGGGAAGGTGGCCTTCGCCGACTACTACCAGAGCTATGGCTCCATGGTGATCCTCGACCACGGCGGCGGCTGGTTCACGCTCTACACCCACCTGCTGGGGCTAGGCGTCAGCAAGGGCCAGGTGCTCAAGGCCGGGGAGGCGGTGGGTGCCGTGGGCGACACCGTGGACGGTCCCCGCCTCGGCTTCGAGATCCGCCATCAGGCCCAGCCCCAGGACCCGCAGAAGTGGCTGAAGGCGCGCTATCGCTAGCTTGACCGCGGCTCAGTGCACCACGCTGCTGGCGTTGAACAGAGGCACGTAGATGGCCAGGAGGAGGGCGAGGACGACCACGCCCATGAAGAGGATCATGACCGGCCCGATGAGGCTGGTGACGGCGGTGGTGGCCTTCTCTACTTCCTGGTCGAAGAAGTCGGCCACATGGTTGAGCATCTCGGGCAGGGCGCTGCTCTGCTCGCCCACGCGCACCATCTCGACCGCCAGGGGATCCAGGACCTTGGCCTGCTCCAGGGCCAGGTGCAGGCTGCTGCCCGCACGCACCTGGTTGGTGATGGTGATCAGGCTGGCCTTCATGCGCTCGCTGGGACTGGTGCGCTGCACCACCTCCAGGGCCTGCACGGCGGGCAGGCCGCCGGAGAGCAGCACGCCCAGGGTCCGGGCGAAGACGCTGGAGTGGTACATGCGGTAGAGGGTGCCGACCTTGGGCACCATCAGCAACAGGCGCTCGGCCAGCTTGCGACCGGCTTCGGAAGAGGCCATCCAGCGGATCAGAACAATCAGTCCGATGGAGGCGATGCCCTGCAGCCAGAGGGTGGAGCTGACCACCTTCCCGGCGCCCAGGAGCATCCGGGTGAAGAAGGGCATCTCGACGTCGCCACCGGCGTAGAACTCGGCGAAGCGGGGCAGCACGACGTTGAAGATCACGCCCAGGGCCAGCACCATCACCAGCATCAGGAAGGCGGGGTAGAAGAGGGCCTCGGTGATGCGGCGGCGGCTGGTCTGGGAGAACTTCTGGAAGGCCAGCCAGCGGGCCAGCACTTCCGGCAGGGTGCCGCTGCGCTCACCGGCCACCACGTTGCTGCGGTAGATCGGCGGGAAGGAGCCGGCCTGTTCCAGGGCATCCGAGAACGACATGCCCTCGCGGACCAGCTCCACCACCTGGGCGAGGCTGCGGCGCAGCTGGGGATCCTTGCCGTGCCCGACCAGCAGCTCGAGGGACTGCAGCAGCGGGATGCCTGCCTTCAGCAGGGCCAGCAGCTCCTGGTTGAAGAGCACCAGGGACTCGGTCTTCAGCTGATTCCGGCTCCGGAAGGCCGTGTCCGTGCGCTTGACCTCCAGCGGGAACCCGCCCTCGGCCAGGACGCGGGCCTGGAGGGCCTCGGCGCTGTCCGCCTCATACTCGCGCACCAGCACGTCGCCGTTCGCATGGGTGAGCCGGACCGTGAATCTCATAGACCTTGAGAATACCTGATAACCCAGCCGACTCGGTCCCTGCGCTAGGCTCGGGGAAGTATTGGAGGCTCCTTGCGGCGCGCCCTGGTCCTGATCCCTGCTTTCTGTCTGGTCCTGGTGGGCCAGGAAACCCCGACGCCGCTGCTTCGGGTAGGAGCGCCCCTGCCCGTGGACCTGGACCTGACCGGGGCCGAGCCGGCGGCCCTGCTGCCCCGCGACAACCGGGACGCGGCCCAGGTCGAGGCCGCCCGCCAGCGCTGGAACAGCCTGGTCGCGGGCCTGAAGGAGGCTCCGGCCGTGCGGCTGCGGCTGCCCCTCGGCGGGTCCCGCCTGCCGCTGCTGCTGGCGGCCGCCCAGGCCCTGAAAGCCCAGTCCCCGGGCCAGCGTCTCTATCTGGCCCATGATCCCGGCGCGGCGCCCCTCCTGGCGGAGACCGCCTGGGGGGCGCTGGATGGCGGGGCCCTGCTGCCCGCGGACCTGAGCCTGGACGGGGCCTGGCGCGCCCAGCTGGCCCAGGCCCAGGGCACCTTCCCCGGGCGCCCCTGGACCCTGTGGCTGCCGAAGGACCCGGGCCCCCTGGCCTCGGCGCTCCTGGGCGACGGGGGACGGCTGGTGGTGCCTGCGGGAGGACCTGCGGCCGAGCTGGCCCGGCAGCTCCCTCCGGGCTTCACGGAGGTGGAGGGGGGCCTGGCAGACCTGACCGTGCGGCACCGGGGGGGCGAGGCCCGTCGCTGGACCTACGCCGGGGGCGCCTGGTCGGCGGCGGCCCTGCCGGGACCGCGCACGGAAGTGGCCGTGACCGGCGCCGAGGCCTACGACGTTGGCGCCCTGCTGGCCCGGCTCCGGGTGGCCCAGCTCCGGGGCCGGGCCGGGGTGCGCACCCTGCAGGCCCGGGCGGACCTGGACCTGCACATCCAGGGCCAGAGCGGGCGCGGCGGGGATCTCGGCTTCAGCTTCCGCTACTTCGAGCAGGCCGGGGAGTGGCCCGAGCTGCTGCAGAAGGAGGTCCGCCTGAACGGCGTGAGGGCCAAGCTCGAGGGCGAGGTGCAGCTGCCCCTCATCGAGAGCCGCAGGTCCGTGTCCCTGCCCGTGGCGCTGGCCCTGACCGAGGGCTACCGCTACCGCGACGGGGGCTCCGCAGGGCCCGGCCGGCGGCTTCTGCGCTTCGAGCCCGTGAGCCCCGATGCGCTGGCCTACACCGGCGAGCTGGAGGTGGAGGAGGCCACGGGCAAGCTCCTGTTCGAGCGCCGGGAGCGCTCGGACATGCCGGGCACCGTCAAGAGTGAGCGCGAGCTTCTCACCTACGGCGAGGTGGCTCCCGGGGTGCGGCGGCCCGTCACGGTGCAGTCCTTCGAGCGCTGGGTGAGCGCCGGGGGCGTGATCCAGGTCCAGCGCCGCTTCACCTATCGCGACTTCGAGGTCAACGGCGAGCGCTTCGCGGCCGAGCGGGGGGCGGCCCGGACCTCGACGGCCACCATGCTCAAGGTGACGCCCGAGGGGGCGCGCTACTTCACGCGCCAGGAGGACGGCACCCGCAAGGTCGAGGAGAAGCCCCGCAGCAGCGGCCGGGCCCTGGCGGGCGTGGTGCTGGTGGACCCGGGCCTGACTCCGCCCGTGATGCCCCTGGGCGGCCTCCTCTACTTCGACTACGATGCCTTTGGCAAGGGCGTCCAGCTGAACGCGCTCACGGCGGTGGTGTTCAACACGGCCAGCGTCGCCATCCCGCGGGCGCTGGGCAGCTTCGATTTCGGCGCCAACGCCACGGCCCTGCTGCTGAAGAGCACCGAGCGGCCCGTGGTGAAGGGGGGCCTGTCGGACCGCGACGGCGTGGGCCGGCGCTTCGGTCAGCTGGGCCTGGAGCTGGGCCGTGACCTGGGCCTCGGCTTCCGGCTTGAGGGGCGGGGGGACTTTGAGTTCGATGACTACAGCCAAGGCGACACCAAATACCGCACGCCGGGCTATGTCCTGCCGCCCTCGGGCCTCACCCGGGTGGGGACGCTCCAGGGCTCCTGGCTGTTCCGGGGCTTCCAGGTTCGCGCCTACCACGGCTGGGGGAAGCGGCCCGAGGGCAGCTACGGCACCCCTTCTAACCCCCAGCAGGTGCCCGAGAACGGCGACTTCCGGCGCTGGGGCGGCAGCCTCAGCCTGGATCGCGAGGCCATCCCGGGCGTCTGGCTCCGGGGCGAGGCCGGGTGGGCCGGGGGCCATGCCTTCGACCGCTTCAAGGCCCTGGATGTGGGCGGCATGGGGGGCAGCGTGCGGGTCGCGGGCATCCGCGCCAACGCCATCGCCGCGGACCAGGTCACCTACGCCAAGACTGGCCTGGTCTTCCCCACGGGCCCGAGCCTGCGCCTGTCCCTGGACCTGGAATACGCCCGGTCCCGCAGCCTGGATGACCGGAAGACCTATGGGGTGAGCGGCCTGGGCATCGCCGGCGACTTGCCCGGCTTTTGGTGGTTCACGGCCGTGCGGGTGGACCTCGGCGTGGGCCTGCATAGCGACATCGCAGGCGTGAAAGGCGTGAACGGCTACGTGGCGCTGCTGCGGGTGTTCTGACCCTAGGCCCGCTGCAGGGGCTACACTCCTATCAAGATGCAAGACATCACCCTCATACTCGCGGCGGCGGGGTGTTGGATGGCTGCGGCCTTCCTGCCCCTGGTTCCCCCTTTGAATGAGGGTCGGTTCAGCACCCTGCTGGGCGCCCTGGG
>CAIPAY010000083.1 GCA_903863195.1 uncultured Holophagaceae bacterium | reverse complement strand
GCTGGAAGCTCAACACCTCAGTGCTGGAGGGCATGAACAACAAGGTCAAGGTCCTCAAGCGCATGGCCTACGGCTTCCGCGATGACGACTACTTCTTCCTCAAGATCAAGGCCGCCTTCCCCGGTAAAGCGCGATGAACCCTTTTTTAACAGGGATGCAGGGGATGGGCTTCTCCAGGTTGGGGAGTCCTGCCAAGACCTGTACGGCTCCTGGTGGGCACGCCGCCACAGCGCGAAGAACCTTTTACAGGTGATCAACGGTGGTGCGAACACTGAACACGTAGCGGTTCTCCCCTTCCCTCTGCGCCACTGTCCATCTGCGCAATCGGCGTCATCTGCGGTTCCGCTGTTGATCCTCTAGGGGTGCAGCTGGCCGATGCCGCCTACGGCAGCTCCACCTGGGCCCGCAGGCCTGGCCGGATGCGGCGCTCGGGGTTCTCCACCAGCACCTTCACCTGAACCTTGCCCTCGCTGTCAGCGCAGGCAGCGACGAGGACCACCTCGCCCTCGAAGCTGCCGGTGGATCCCAACGGCAGCAGCTGCACCTTGAGCTTCTGCCCGGGCTTCAGGGCGCCCAGGGCCTCCGGCACCACGCTGCACTGCACCAGCACGCGGCTGAGGTCCAGGATGCAGAACAGCGGCTGCGCGCTGGACACGGACTCGCCCACTTCCCGGCTGCGGGCCACCACGATGCCATCCAGGGGGGCCAGGATCGTGCGCAGACGGACCTGCTCTGCGGCGGTCTCGTAGTGCAGCCGGGCCAGCTCCAGCTCGATGCGCGACTCCAGGGCCTTGGCCTCGGGCAGGATCCGGCTGTCATAGAGCTGCTGGGTGCTCTTGGCCTCGAACTCCCGGCGTTCCAGCAGCAGCTTGGCCCGCTTCATCTCCAGCTCTTCCAGCCTGCCGTCGAGCAGGGCCAGGGTCTGCCCGGCCTTGACCACCTGCCCCTCCCCCACCTTCAGCTCCAGGATGCGGCTGGCCACGGGGGCGCAGACCTCCGACTGGCGGATGGGCAGGATCAGGCCCTCGATGGGCACCGCGGCGGCCACCGGCCAGACCGGCAGCAGCGAGGCAAGGGCGAGGGCTCGGAGGGTCATAGGGGCTCACCTGGGACCCCTCCATCCTGTCAGATTCCAGGGCCTCCAGGCGCCCCGTGCTGGAAGCGGTCTGACTCCACAGGTAGACTGGTAGCTTCGGGACCAAGAGCTCGCCGGTTGTCCGGGTTCCTTGGTGTCTTGTTGTCTTCCGGGTCGGCCTTCCCGACCCAGAGCCCGGCCCGGCCCCCAAGGATTCCCATGCGCGAGATGGACAAGGCATTCGACTTCAAGACCGCCCAGGAGCGCTGGTACGCGGTGTGGGAGGCATCCCGGGCCTTCGAGGCAGCCCCGGAGAGCGGCAAGGAGCCCTGGTCCATCGTCATCCCGCCGCCGAACATCACCGGCAACCTGCACATGGGCCACGCCCTGGTGAACACCCTCCATGACGTGCTGACCCGCTTCAAGCGCGCCCAGGGCTTCGACGCGCTCTGGGTTCCCGGCACGGACCACGCGGGCATCGCCACCCAGATGATGGTGGAGCGCCAGCTCAAGGCCGAGGGCACCGACCGCCACAAGCTGGGCCGCGCCGCCTTCGAACAGCGGATCTGGGACTGGAAGGACAAGAACCAGGGCGCCATCGAGCACCAGCTGAAGCGCCTGGGCTGCTCCGTGGACTGGACCCGCAACCGCTTCACCCTGGATCCGGCGCTGAACAAGGCCGTGCGCCACGTCTTCGTGGAGAGCTACAAGGCCGGCCGCATCTACCGCGGCCCCCGCATGATCCAGTGGGATCCCGCCCTGCAGACCGCCCTGAGCGACCTGGAAGTGAAATACGAGGAGCGCAAGGGCAAGCTCTGGCACCTGCGCTACCCCCTGGCGGATGGCAGCGGCGACATGGTGGTGGCCACCACCCGTCCCGAGACCATGCTGGGCGACACCGCCGTGGCCGTGCACCCGGACGACGAGCGCTACGGCAGCCTGGTGGGCAAGTTCCTGAACCTTCCGCTCACGGGCCGCCAGATCCCGGTGGTGGCCGACAGCTTCGTGGACCCCGCCTTCGGCACCGGCTGTGTGAAGGTCACCCCTGCCCACGATCCCAACGACTTCGCCGCGGGCCAGCGCCTGAACCTGGACTCCATCACCGTCATCGGCTTCGACGCCAAGATGACCGCCGCAGCGGGCGTCTATGCCGGCCTGGACCGCTTCGAGGCCCGCAAGCGCGTGCTGGCGGATCTGGAGGAGCAGGGCTTCCTGGCCAAGGTGGAGGACTACGTCCACAAGATCAGCCTCAGCGACCGGAGCGGTGCGGCCCTGGAGCCCCTGGTGAGCGAGCAGTGGTTCATGGATGTGAAGGAGGCCGCAGCCAAGGCCCTGGCCGCCGTCCAGACCGGCGCCATCCAGTTCACGCCCGAGCACCACGCCGCCGTCTGGCAGCACTGGCTCACCAACATCCAGGACTGGTGCATCAGCCGCCAGCTGGTCTGGGGCCACCGCATTCCCGCCTGGACCTGCGGCACGTGCGGGGAGCTTCATGTGGAGATGGAGGCGCCCTCCGCATGCTGCGCATGCGGAGATAAGGAACTGATACAAGACCCGGACACGCTGGACACGTGGTTTTCGTCGGCGCTGTGGCCTTTCAGTGTGTTTGGGTGGCCGGAAGAGACCAAGGAACTGGCGCGCTACTACCCCACTAGCGTCCTCATCACGGGCTACGACATCCTGTTCTTCTGGGTGGCCCGCATGGCCATGGCGGGCCTCACCTGGATGGGCGAGGTGCCCTTCCGGAAGGTCTACTTCAACAGTCTGGTGCGCGATGCCAGCGGGCAGAAGATGAGCAAGACCAAGGGCAACGTCATCGACCCGCTGGAGGTCATGGAGGAGTACGGCACGGACGCGCTGCGCTTCTCGCTGGCCATCATGGCCGCGCCGGGCACGGACATCGCCATGAGCACCGCCCGCCTGGAGGCCTCCCGCAACTTCTGCAACAAGCTGTGGAATGCATCCCGGTTTGTCCAATTGAATCTCGATGAGTCCATCACGCTGGAGACGGAGCCAGAATTCGGTGAAGCCGAATTCTGGCTTATCAAAAAGATGAGGGAGGGTCTCCACGCCGTCACGAAGGCCCTGGAGGAGTTCCGGTTCCACGAGGCCTCGGACCTGCTCTACCACCTGGTCTGGGACGACTTCTGCGCCACCTATATCGAGCTGGCCAAGGTCCAGCTCGTGAGCGGCACGCCGGGCCAGAAGGCCGCCATCCTGCGCTTCCTGGACATCCTGCTGCGGGCTCTGCATCCGTTTGTGCCGTTCCTGACCGAGGAGATCCACGAGGCAGTCATCGCTGCGCGCTTGCCTCGGGGAGAAAATCCTCTGCTGGCGCTGCGGAGCTGGCCGGTGGATGAGCCGGTTCTCCAGATTCAGGGCGGGGATGCCACACTGATCCCGCGCTTCCAGGAGCTGCTCTCGGCCTTCCTGCGGCTCAAGGCGGACCGGGGGTGGACCCGGCCAAGCGGGTGCCGGCCTTCACCACGCTGGTGGAGCTGGAGCCCTTCACGGAGGCCCTGAAGTCCATCGCCCGCCTGGAGTCCGTCACCTTCACCCCGGGCGACCTCAGCTCGCCCACCCGCAGCGTCGCGGTGCTGGCGGGCGGCACCGTGGCCCTGGAGCTGGCGGGGCTCAAGGATCCCGCCGCGGAGCAGGCCAAGCTCGAGAAGGAGCTGGTCAAGCTCGAGAAGGAGCTGGAGCCCCTCCGCGCCCGCCTGGCGGACGACAGCTTCATCACCAAGGCCCCCGAGGCCGCCGTGAGCAAGCTGCGCGGTCAGGCCGAGGAGCGGGAACAGCGGCTGGCCCACGTGAAGGCGCTGCTGGGCTGCTAGTCTGGTTGGCATGAACAGAGAGTCGGAGCCTTTGGCGAAGCCTGCGGGCCCGGGCCCGGGGAGTCGCACGCCATGAAGATCTACTACGCCGGCCAGGATGTGGATGCCCCCTGCGGCCGCTGCGGTGGGGAGACCCGCCACCAGGTGCTGACGGCATCGGATGGGGTGCCCGACAGGCTCATCTGCGGCAACTGCCGGTCCGTGCACAAGTACCGCGCGGCCAAGCCCGAGCCGCTTGCCCGCAGTCCGCGCGTCCCGCGCCTTCCGGCCGCAGCGAAAACCGGCGGCGCTCGGCCCAACTCCCTGACCGCCCAGTTCCAGGAGAGCCTGGTCCGGGAGCAGGGTGGCGCCTCGGCCCGGCCTTACCGCGTCTCCGAGGTCTGGGAGGAGGGCGCCTGGATGGACCACCCCACCTTCGGCCTGGGCCGCGTGCAGCGGCGCCTCGGCAAGAAGGTGGACGTGCTGTTCCAGTCCGGCCTGAAGACCCTGGTCAGCGCATGACCCAGCAGCCCCTCCTCGAATCCGGCTCCCCCGTCCTGCGGGAGCTGAGGTTCGCGGTGCTCGACCTGGAGACCACGGGCGGCAGCCCCAAGGCCCGGTGGGGCAAGGATGGCCGGTTCATCCAGCCCTCGGAGATCACCGAGGTGGGCCTGGTGCGGCTCTCCGGCGTGGTGGTCGAGGACCGCTACTCCAGCCTGGCCTCCATCCAGGGGTTCCTGCCCGAGGAGATCCAGCGCCTCACGGGCATCACCCTGCCCATGCTGGCTGGCGCCCCCCCCTGGGAGCAGGTGGCCCTGAAGCTCATGCCCCAGCTCGAAGGCCGCGTCTGGGTGGCCCACCACGCCCCCTACGACGGCAGCTTCCTGAAGGCCTGGCTGCCGGAGGGCGTCTGGCGCCGGCACCGCCTCATCTGCACCCGGCTGCTGGCCAAGCGGCTCATACCCGAGCTGCCCCGGCGCAGCCTGGGCGAGCTCTGCGAGTTCCTGGGCATCACCAACACCCGCGCCCACCGCGCCCTGCAGGACGCCGAAGCCACCGGCGAGGCCCTCCAGCACTTGATCAAGCGCGCCGAAGACCAGGGCCTGGACGGCGAGGCCTTCCTGGCGGCGGGGGAAGTGCCCTGGAGCAAGGTGTAGGCCTCTCGATTCGCAACGACCACGAGCCTTTCCTGATACAGGAGTAGTGGTGAAGCACCAGTATTTTGGCGATGTGAACGACTACCGAAAATACGGTCTGCTCCGATGTCTGATTGAGGCCACGGGCCTGACCCTGGGCGTCGCCTGGTGGCTTACCTCGGACGATGGGAGGACGGATGGGGAGTTTCGTGGCTATCTGCAAAGACCCGAACTCTGGAGGCGCTTCGATCCGGTCCTGTTCGATCGGCTTTCAGGACTCCTGGACCCCGCCACCCTCAGGCACACCTCTCTGGCCCGGAGATGGGACCTGCTGCCGGGCGGCGTCTACCATGACGCGCTGGTCGAGGATGCGCGCCCTATTCGATTGAGCCATGTTGAAAAAGTCGGGCGGGAGCTATCAAATTGCTCCCTGGTTTTCCTGGACCCCGACAACGGAATTGAGGTGAGATCCGTACCGCTCGGAGGGAAGAACAGCTCGAAATACGTCTACTGGCAAGAAATCGAGGAATTGTTCCACCGGGGGCATTCCCTGGTCATCTACCAGCACTACCCGCATATTTCCCGAGACGTATTTGAAGCGAGCCTGCTGAATGGCCTCCAGACCCGACTGGGCAAGGCTCGTCTCGCACTCTTCTCGACGGCGCACGTGGTGTTTGCCTTGGCCCTCCAGCCCGAGCACGCCGCCCATCTGGACCTGGCTGCAGCAAAGGTAGGGGCCAGGTGGTCCGGACAGATCCGCATCAGCCGATCTGGATTCCGCGCTGAGGCCCCTGCTACTTAATCGCCTTCTTCGCCTTCTCGGCGGAGGCCTTGGAGTAGAAGGCGCAGACGCCCTTCTTGGCGTCGGGCTCGATGCCGGCGGCCTTGAGGGCATCCTTGAGCTTCTTCTCGGGCACGCCCAGCTCCTTGGCCCAGTTCGCTGCCGACTTCAGGTCTTCAGTGCCCATGCGATCCTCCCGGGCCGGCTCGCGTCCGGCCTTGTCCAGGGTACATGGTTCCCGGTCCCCCTCGGCCCCTCGGCTAAACTGCGGGGATGGATCTCTCCCGCTTCCTCGACCTCGTGCGCACCCAGGGCTGGCAGGGCATGTCCCTCTGGGCGGTGCTCCTGGCCCAGGCCCTGCTCTGGGTCGGCTTGGTGCGCCTGCATCTCTCGCTGCAGCGGGAGGAGGCCCCCTGGGAGGAGTGCATCGGCAAGATCCGCTCGGCCTTCCTGCGCAAGGTGAACGGCGAAGAGGAGCTCCAGGAGCTGAAGGCGCACCGCTACGCCCCCCTGGTGGACCAGCTGCTGGCGGTTCACTTCACGGAGGAGAAGAGCGACCGCTTCGACCGCTGGCTGCTGCTGCGCTGGAAGGTGAAGGAGGGCCTGCGGCCCTACTGGATCCGCTGGGGCTACCTGATCATCGCCTTTGGCGTCGTGGTCTGGTATCTCCAGGGCCTGCGCCTGGACCTGGGCACCGACGCCCTCAAGCGCACCCCGGTGGACCCCCGCCTCCTCTGGGTCTGGCTGGGCTACGCCATGGTCCTGGCCTGGAAGATCGTCCGCATCCACGGCAACCTCGAGCGCGTCCAGAGAAGCCTCCTCCTGCCCCGGCGGGACGAGTAGGGGAAATCAACAACAACTACTCTCGCAGAGGGGCGCAGAGAGGGCGGAGGGCGCTGAGGAATGACCTGGATGTCGCAGTTCTCCGCAGCCTCAGCTATCTCCGCGCCCCTCTGCGAGAGTTTTTTTCTTTCTCCCTTCAGGCCTAGCCATGACCCGCTCGCGGCGCGGTGAGGCGGCGCGGCGCCTGGGGGTGTGGTCGGAGCGGCTGACGCTCTGGCGCTACTGGCTGCGGGGCTGGGACCTGGTGGCCTGGCGGCAGAAGCTGGGCCGCTGGGAGCTCGACCTGCTGCTCAGTCGGGGCTCCGAGCTGCGGCTGCTGGAGGTGAAGGCCCGCCGGGCGGGGGCCTGGGTGGGGGCCGACACAGCCCTGGAGCCCGAGCAGCGCCTGCGTCTCCAGCGGGCCCTGCAGTCCTGGCTGGACCGGGTGCCCTGGCCCGGGGAGGTGAGCTTCCAGCGGGTGAGCTGGGCCGGCTGGCGGTGCCGGTGTCATCCACCTGAGCGCTGGGATGGGCTGAAGATCCAGCTCTGAGCAGCGCTGGCTGTCGGCTGTCAGCTGTCAGCTCTCGGTGAAAGAAGGCGCCGCGGGGACGCTGCATGTGGGACGGGTCCTGTCTTTTGATAGGTGAGAGCTGACAGCCGATAGCCACGAGGGCTGTCAGCCCCCCCCCGCCCAAGTGGGTCGGGCCCTTCTTGAGCTGACAGCTGACAGCTGACAGCCGACAGCCCGCTCTGGCACGCCCCTCGCCCCTGACCCTGCGGGTGTCGGTATGTTGACCTTTCTAGACCGTCTGCTTCCATTCATGGGCCGCCTCGGCCGGCGGTCGGACCTTGCTGCGCCCATTTTCGTCATGATCGTGCTGGTGGTGATGGTGCTGCCCCTGCCGGCGTTCATGCTCGATCTGCTGATCGTCCTGAACATCACCCTCAGCCTCGTGATCCTCATGGTGGGCATGTATGTGCCCCGCCCCAAGGAGTTCAGCTCCTATCCGTCCGTGCTGCTGGTGGTGACGCTTTTCCGTCTGGCCATCAACGTGGCCACCACCCGGCGAATCCTGCTCTATGCCGGCGACCAGGGCGCCGACGCCGCCGGTCACATGGTCAAGGCCTTCGGCCAGTTCGTGGTGGGCGGCAGCTATGTCATCGGCCTGGTGGTCTTCCTGATCCTGCTGGCCATCCAGTTCCTGGTCATCAACCATGGCGCGGGCCGCATCGCCGAGGTCACCGCCCGCTTCACCCTGGATGCCCTGCCCGGCAAGCAGATGGCCATCGACGCCGACCTGAACGCGGGCTACATCGACGAGCAGGAAGCCCGCAAGCGCCGCAAGGACCTCCAGGAGGAGGCCGGGTTCTACGGGGCCATGGACGGCGCCGTGAAGTTCACCCAGCGCGACTCCGTGGCGGCCCTGATCATCCTGGCGGTCAACATCGTGGCGGGCATCATCCTGGGGGTGGTGCGCTACAACCTGCCCGTGCTGCAGGCGCTCGAGGTCTACACCCTGTTGACGGTGGGCGACGGCCTGGTGACGGTGATTCCCAGCCTGCTCATCAGCGTGGGCGGTGCCATCCTGACCACCCGCAGCGGCAGCGACGCCACGGGGCTGGGGAGTCAGGTCCTGGGCCAGATGGGCGCAGACCACCGGCCACTGGCCATCGCCACGGCGGTGCTCTTCCTTTTCGGCGCCGTGCCGGGTCTGCCCCTCTTCCCCTTCTGGGTCATGGGTTCCATCTTCGGGGTCATGGCCTACGCGGCCTGGAAGCTGCCCCAGGTGAGTCCCACCACGGTGGCGGACCAGGCGGCCGCCGCGGAAAAGGCCAAGGCTGCCGCGGCCGAGTCCGCAGACAAGGTGGAGGGCCTCCTCAAGGTCGACCCCTTGGGCCTGGAGGTGGGCTACAGCCTGATCCCCCTGCTCGACGTGAACCAGGGCGGCACCGTGCTCGAGCGCATCAAGGGCGTCCGCCGCCAGATGGCCCAGGAGCTGGGCATCGTAGTGCCGCCCGTGCGTATCCGGGACAACCTGCAGCTGGCCCCCCACGCCTACCGCATCCTTCTGCGGGGCGAGGAGATTGCCCGGGCGGAGCTGCAGCCCGCCCAGTTCCTAGCCATGAACCCCGGCACGGCCACGGAGGAGCTCGCGGGCACCCCCACCTCCGAGCCCGCCTTCGGCCTGCCCGCCTACTGGATCCCCGACAACCTCCGGGACCGGGCCCAGATGCTGGGCTACACCGTGGTGGAACCGGCCACCGTGCTGACCACCCACCTCTCCGAGCTGATCAAGCAGCACGCGCCGGAGATGCTGGGGCGGCCCGAGGTGCAGCACCTGCTGGATACCCTCAAGGAGTCGAGCCCCCGCCTGGTGGACGACCTCATCCCCAACGTGATCACCGTGACCACCCTGCAGAAGGTCATGCACAACCTGCTGCGCGAGCGGGTCCCCGTGCGGGATCTGGGCCGCATCCTGGAGGCCACCGCCGACGCCGCGGCCATGACTAAGGACATCGGCTTCATCACCGAGTATGTCCGCCAGGCCATGGGCCGGGTGCTGACCAGCCCCCACCTCTCCGAAACGGGGGAGCTGGGCGTCCTGGTCCTGGATCCGAACCTGGAACAGACCCTCCAGGGCGGCATCGAGCAGACGGACCGGGGCAGCTTCCTGGCCCTGGAGCCTGGCCGCACCCAGGAGCTGCTGAACCGCATCGCCACCGGCATCGCCGCCCTGCTGCCCGGGGCCCAGCCCGTGCTGCTCACCAATCCCGTGGTGCGACCCCACCTGCGACGGCTCCTGGAGCGGGCGCTGCCGCAGCTGGTGGTGCTGAGCCACAGCGAGGTGCCCATGGATGTGCGCGTCGTGAACCTGGGGACTGTGTCATGAAGGGCCGCCCATGCGCGTGAAGACCTTTGAAGCCGGCTCAATGCAGGACGCCCTCGACGTCGTGAAGAAGGACATGGGCGAGGAGGCGTTCATCCTCTCCACCCGGACCCGGCGACGCCCGGCGGCCTCGGGCACCGGTGAAGAATCGATCATCGAGGTCACCGCGGCCGTGGACGAGGCCCAGGCAGGGGTTCCCCCGGGGGCCTCCACTCCTCCCGCACTCACCTACGGCCTGCGGGCGCCCCTGGCCACCCCGCCCGCCCACGCAGCGCGGCAGGTCCCACCTCCGGCCCCCCCCGCGCCGCCCATGGACCTCCAGCCCCTGCGCCGTGAGCTGCTGGAGATCAAGGGCGCCGTGGCGGCCCTCAAGGACAACGACCAGCGCAACGGCTCGATCCTGAAAGAGCTGGATCAGATGAAGGCGCTGCTCAGCCGCATCCAGCGCCAGGGCATGCCCCCGGCCCAGCTGCACCTGCCCTCGAGCCTGCTGGAACTCTACGGCGACCTCGTCGCCAACGACGTGGAGCCCGTCATCGCACTGCGCCTCTGCGAGCATGCCCAGCGCGCCCTCACGGACCAGGAGGGTGACTCCGCCACGGGCGCCGTGAACGCCGAGCGGGCGCGCCTCTTCCTGCGCCGGGTCATCGCCGACTTCATCCCCGTGGCGCCCCCCATCCAGGTGGAGCCCGGGAAGATGCGCGTGGCGGCGCTGGTGGGCCCCACGGGCGTGGGCAAGACCACCACCGTGGCCAAGCTCGCGGCCTATGCCCAGCTCCACCTCAAGCAGAAGGTGGCCCTGGTCACCCTCGACACCTACCGCATGGGGGCCGTGGACCAGCTCCAGCAGTACGCCCAGATCCTGCAGGTGCCGCTGCACGTGGCCCTGACCGTGGAGGACATGCGCGGAGCCCTGCGCTTCTACCAGGATCGCGCCCTCGTGCTCATCGACACCCCCGGGCACAGCCCCAAGGACACGGAGACCCTGAACCAGCTTCGGGGCCTGCTCGAGGAGCTGCCGGACGTGGAGACCCATCTAGTGCTGTCCGCCACCACCAAGCCCCGGGACCTGACCGAGATCGCGGCGCGCTACGAGCCCCTGCACCCCACGCGCCTCCTCTTCACCAAGCTGGACGAGACCTCCACCTACGGCCCCATCCTGAGCACGCTGGTGCGGGTCAAGCGCCCCCTCAGCTACCTGGGCACGGGCCAGGAAGTGCCGGATGCCCTGGAGCTGGCCACCAGCCGCCGGGTGGCAGACCTCATCCTCCCCGCCACCGCGAAGGACGTCGAATGAGCCACGATCAGGCCTCCCGCCTCCGCACCATGGCCCAGGGCCTCCGCCCGGAGGTCCCGCTCTTCGCGGCCCGGGTGCTCGCCATCACGTCCGGCAAGGGCGGGGTCGGCAAGACCAACGTCGTGGCAGGCCTCGCCATCGCCCTGGCCCAGCAGGGCCAGCGGGTGGTGGTCATGGACGCCGACTTCGGCCTGGCGAACATCGACATCCTGCTGGGCCTGTCCCCTGAATACACCCTCGAGCACGTGCTGCGCGGCGAGAAGGTGCTGGAGGAGATCCTGGTGGACGGCCCCATGGGCATCCGCATCATTCCCGCCAGCAGCGGCATCCAGGAGCTGACCCGCCTGGACACCGTCAGCGAGCTGCGCCTGGTGCAGGGACTGCAGCGGGTGGCCGAGACCGCGGACTGGCTGCTCATCGATACGGCCGCGGGCATTCACGACTCGGTCCTCAAGCTGCTCATGGCCGCCCAGGAGGTCATCCTGGTCACCACGCCGGAGCCCACGAGCCTCGTGGACGCCTACGCCATGGTGAAGGTCCTGCACCTGCGGGAGGCCGCCAAGCCGCTGTGGCTCCTGGTGAACAACGGCCAGAGCGCCGACGAGGCCCAGGAGACCGTGGACCAGCTCCAGGCCGCCACCGAGCGCTTCCTCGGCAAGCAGCTCAAGGTGCTGGGCATGGTGCCCCACGACGCGCACCTGCTGCAGGCCGTGCGCCAGCAGCGGGGCGTGGTCGAGCTCTTTCCGCGCTGTGCGGCCTCCCAGGCCTTCCAGGCGCTCGCCCAGCAGCTGCTCGGACGGGTATCCTTGCAACCGAACGGCTTTGCGTCATTCTGGAGACAGCTCTCCTCAGACGATTCCACCTAGGACCCTGGATGCCCCCGACTCCGGACCAACCCACCGCTCCCGGCCAGCCCCTCAGCGGCGAGGCCCTGAAGGCCGTGGAAGCGGCTCCAGCGGCGCTGCGTCCCTGGGCGGCGCTGGCCGCTGCCAAGGCCTATGGCAAGGGGATGCCTTCCGCCCTGCCCCCGCCCCCGCCACCCCCGCCGGTGACTCCGCACCCCGCGGCCGAGGTCCAGGAGGCGGAGGCGCCGGAGCCCTTCGACCGCAACAACCGCGAGCAGATCATCAAGGACTACGTGCCGCTGGTGAAGTTCGTGGCCCACCGCATCGCCTCGCGGCTGCCCTCGCACGTGGAGCTGGATGACCTGATCAACAGCGGCATCCTGGGCCTCATGGACGCCATCGAGAAGTTCGAGCCCGCCCGCAACATCAAGTTCAAGACCTACGCCGAGCTGCGGGTCAAGGGCGCGATCCTGGACGGTCTGCGGGACCTGGACTGGGTGCCCCGCAGCCTGCGCCGCAAGAAGAAGGATATCGAGAGCTCCTACCACATGCTCGAGCAGCAGATGGGCCGGGCCGCCACGGACGAGGAAGTCGCGGTCCACCTCGGCATCCCCCTGGAGGAGCTGCACAAGAACCTAGACGAGCTCAAGGGCGTCACCCTCGGCACCTTCGTGGAGGTGGGCGAGGACGGCGAGGGCGAGAGCATCATCAGCTTCGTGCCGGACCCCGATGCGGAGGATCCCCACCAGACCTTCCAGGCCTCCGAGATCAAGGAGATCCTCCGGGACGCCATGGAGGTCTTGCCCAAGAAAGAGAAGTTCGTCGTCCAGCTCTACTACTTCGACGAGCTGACCATGAAAGAAATCGGGACGCTGCTCAACATCACCGAGTCCCGGGTATCCCAATTGCATACGAAGGCCATGCTGCGACTCCGGGGCAAGCTCCTGGAGAAGCACATCGAAGGGTAATCGATGGCCAAGATCCTAAGCCAAGAGGAAGTAGACGCTCTACTTAAGTCGCATACCAAGCCGGCCGGGAAGGCTTCGGGCGGGGGCGGCGGGGAGCGGCCGACGGCGACGGCCCAGGCAAAAAAAGCCCAGGCCCAGCGCAAGGTCTCCCTCTACAACTTCCGCCGACCGGACCGGGTGAGCCGGGAGCAGATGCGGTCCCTGCACTTCATGCACGACCGCTTCGCCCGGAACTTCTCCAGTTCCCTGAGCGCCTACCTCCGCACCATCACCGAAGTGAACCTGGTGAGCGTCGAGCAGCTCAGCTACCAGGAGTTCCTGCTGTCCGTGCCCGACCCGACCTGCTTCAACGCCATCTCCATCAAGCCCCTGGAGGGTGCCCTGGCCCTGGAGGTCAACCCCACGCTGGTCTTCCCCATCATCGACAAGATGCTGGGCGGACCTGGGGAGCCCCTGAAGCAGCTCCGCACCATGACCGACATCGAGCAGAGCATCTTTGACGGCATCCTCAAGCTGCTGCTCGAGGACATCCGGGAATCCTGGCGCGGCATCGTGGACCTGGACTTCCGCATCCAGGCCCGGGAGACCAGCCCCCAGCTCATCCAGATCGTGGCGCCCAACGAGGTGGTCCTGCTGGTGGTCTTCGAGGTGAAGATGGGGCCGGTCTCGGGGATGATCAACCTGGCCATCCCGAGCATCATCCTGGAGCCCATCTCCAGCAAGTTCGACCAGGAGATGTTCACGGGCTACAAGAAGTCCTCGTCCTTCGAGGAGGCCCGCCTCCTCATGGCCAGCCTCAAGAAGTGCCCCATGGAGGCGGCGGCGGAGATCCACGGCACCAGCCTCAGCATGGAGGAGGTCCTCCAGCTCAAGGCCGGCGACCTCATCCCGCTGACCAAGCGCTTCGACGCCGAGCTCGACCTCTGCGTGGACGGCATTCCGCGCTACCGGGGCCTGGTGGCCCTGAACCCCAATGGGAAACGCGTGTTCCAAGTGACCGGCAGCCGGTCGGAAGGATGAGCCATGGATGCCCGTGATACGGAGTTCTTACAGAAAACCGGCAGTGCCTTCGCCGAGAGCATGGCCTCGGTGTTCTCGATGCTCACCGGCCGGGAGTTCCAGCTCAAGGCGGCCCCGGGCGAGCTGGTGGACGCCGCAGGCACCGCGGCCTTGCAGGAGGGCACCTCGGTCCTGGTGAAGGCGAACTACCAGAAGGGCCTGAGCGGCACGATCATCTTCAGCCTCCCCCTCAAGGAGGGCACCATCCTGGTGGACCTCATGCTGGGCGGCGACGGCGCGCCCAGTGAGGAGCTGGTGGGCGACTCCAAGGACGCCCTGGCCGAGACCTTCAACCAGGTCATGGGCAGTGCCAACCAGACCCTCTCAGACCTGGCGGGCGAGACCTTCGCCATCTCGAACGTGGAGATCCTGGCCATGGCCCCCGAGGCCTCTGCCTTTGAAGAGCAACTGGGTCAGGGCGCCTTCCAGAACATCGCCCTGGCCACCACTCAGGACTCCCTCAGCACCACCATCCACCTGCTGCTCCCGGACCTGCTGCTGCAGCAGCTCAAGCGGAAGCTGGGCTTCGGCGAGCTCCAGGCCGCGCCGCCACCGGAGGAAGTCCCGACCGCCAGCGCCGCCCAGGCGCCCTCGGGCGGTTCCTCGCCGGCCCAGGCCCGCCATCAGGCACCGGTGGCTGCGGGACCCATGCACGACTCGGGCAACCTGGAGCTGCTGCTGGACATCCAGCTGCCGGTGGTCGTGCGCATGGGCCAGACGGAGATGCAGATGGGGGAGCTGCTGAAGCTCACGCCGGGCTCCATCCTGGAGCTAAACCGCAGCGCCGACGCCCCCGTGGAGCTGCTGGTGAACGGCAAGCTCATCGCCAAGGGCGAGGTCGTGGTGGTGGACGGCAACTTCGCTTTCCGCATCACGGAGATCGACACGCGAGCCGCCCGGATCCGCAGCCTGGCCTAGCATCCTCCGGGGGGAGGCTCCGACTCTGCGAGCATGCGAGCAGGAGGGCCCTGCGGGGCAGGGCCCGTCAGGCGGAGGGCGCTGCGGGGCAGGGCCCGTCAGGCGGAGGGCGCTGCGGGGCAGGGCCCGTCAGGCGGAGGGCGCTGCGCGCATACCCCAGCGCCCCCGCGAGAAAGCCCGGCGCAGCCGGGCTTTCTCTTGTATCAACTTCCGGCATCGGGAGACCCGCCTTGGTCGGCGCTATTAGTTGCCCCTTGACGGCTGCCTTCTCTGGATTACTGTATTAGTTCAGTGATACAGTAATTCGTTCGGGAGACGCAGCATGAAGGCCATCCTTCAGGTGGATCCAGCAGAAGCAGCGCCCCTGTGGCGGCAGATCGAGGACGGCGTGCGGCGTCTGGTGGCCACGGGCGGGCTCGCGGCGGGCGCCCTGATGCCCTCGGTGCGGGACCTCGCCCGGGAGCTGGGGGTGAACCCCAACACCGTGGTGCGGGCCTACCAGCACCTGGTGGAGGCGGGGGTCCTCACGGTGCGCCGGGGGGACGGTACCTACGTGGCCGAGACGCCCCCGGGCTTCAGCCGTGCGGAGCGCCTCGGGCTGCTCCGGGAGGGGGCCCTGCGCTTCGCCACCACGGCGCTCTCCGTGGGCGCGGACCTGCCGGAGGCCACCGGCAGCCTAGGCACAGCCTGGAAGACCCTCAAGCCAGTCCGGACGGGAGGCAAGTCATGATCAGCCAAGTGGAGACCCTGCCCGTGGCCTGCCGCCAGGTGGGGGTGCGCTACGGCCGAACCCAGGCCGTGGAGGAGGCCACCTTCCAGGTCGAGCCAGGCCAGGTCTACGCCCTGCTGGGGCGCAACGGCTCGGGCAAGACGTCCCTGGTGCGCTGCCTGCTGGGCCACCAGAAACCCACCGCGGGCCGGGTCGAGCTCTATGGCCAGGACGTCTGGTCCGCCCGCCAGGCCCTCATGCACCGCGTGGGCGTGGTGGCCGAGGAACCGGACGCGCCGCCGCTCATGACCGCCCGGCAGCTGGTCCGCTTCTGCGGGGGCCTCTATCCCAGCTGGGACCAGGCGGGCGTGGACGAGCGGCTGGACCGCTTCCGGATACCCCTGGACCTGCCCTTCGGCCGCCTTTCGCGAGGCCAGAAGGGGCAGGTCGCCCTGGCCCTGGCCCTGGGCCCCGAGCCGGACCTGCTGGTGCTGGACGACCCGACGCTGGGCCTGGACGCCGTGGCCCGGCGCGAGGTCTACGACGAGCTCCTGGGGGAGCTGGCGGAGCGGGGCACCACGGTGTTCATCACCACCCACGACCTGGCGGGCATCGAGGGCCTGGCGGACCGCATCGGCATCCTGCACCAGGGCCGGCTCCTGGTGGACGCCAGCCTGGAGGACCTCAAGGCCAGGCACCGGAAGGTGAGCTGGGCACCCAGCCAAGCGGTGGCCCCCACCGACCTTGCTCCCTTCGCACCCCTCTGGAGCCGCACGGGCAGCCTGGGCGGGGAGGCCATTCTCACCCAGGGTGATCCCAGCCAGCTCCCGGGCCTGCAGGTCCATCCCTTGTCTTTGGAAGAGCTGTTTGTCGCCCTGGTGGGCGAAGCCGAGGTGGCCTCATGAGCATCCTTGCCGTCACCCGCCGGGAGTGGACCGGCCGCCGCAATGTCCTCCTGCTGGGCCTGGGCTACAGCGTCTTGCAACTCATCGGGCTGTCCTTTGAGTCAGACATGAAGATCGCCTACGAGAAATCCATCTTCATGTCGGTAGGAGTGGGGATCGGCCTCGCCTGGGTCATCGCCCTTCTGTTCGGAGCGACCATGGTGAGCCGGGATCTTGAGGAGCGGCGCTTCGGCTTCTTTCTGAACCAACCCCTCCATGCGGCCCAGATCTTCCTGGGCAAGGTGCTGGCGGGCCTTGGCCTGGCCCTGCTCGCAGGCCTCCTCGCCAGCGTCCCGGCGCTTCTGCTTGGTGGCATGTGGAGGCAGTTCCTGCTCAAGGATGCTGGGTCCATCCTCGGGATCGGCCTGGCCGGGAGCCTGTTCCTGCTGCTGCTCTTTCATGCGGTGTCCATCCAGGTGCGCTCCCGGTCCCTGTGGCTGCTGCTGGACCTGGTGACCTGGACGGCCTTCTTCGCCGGGGTGCGCTGGCTCAGCCAGCGGCTCATGGGAGCGTGGGCCTTCCAGGACCTGGTCCACCTGTGGCTGGGCCTGCTGGCAGGCGGCACTCTGGGCCTGGGCATCGCCGGCTACCTGCAGGTGGCCCAGGGCCGGGCCGATCTGCAGCGGGGCCATCGCTGGGTGTCGGTCACCCTGGCCCTCACCGCGGGCCTGCTGCTTCTGGCCGGCTGGGTGGACACGGCCTGGGTGCTCAAGCACCGGCCGCCGGTGGCGTGGACCTCCCAGCCGGGCAACCGGAGCCGCTAGGCGCCTCGGCTGGGTCCTGGGGGCATCGTGCTTCTGGTCATGGCCCGGCGGTCCTAGACTTCGCCTATGGGACACCACCTCGGCACCAAAGACAGCCTGATCCCCCTCATCGACCGCCTGAACAAGTACCCCATCGGCCTGGTGGACAGCGACAAGCTCCGCGAGATCCTCAGCCTGCTCTTCGACGAGCGGGAGGCCTTCGTGGCCTCGCGGTTCCCCCTGGAGGAAGCCACGCTGGCGGAGCTGGTCCGGGCCACGGACCTGCCCGGGGCCGAGCTGCAGCCACTGCTGGAAACCATGGCGGACAAGGGCCTGGTCATGGACATGCCCTATGCCGGCACGACCTACTACCTGCTGATGCCCGGGCTCATCGGGTTCTTCGAGTTCACCTTCATGAAGCGGCGCACGGACCTGCCCATGGAGCGGGTGGCGCGGCTGATGCGGGAGTACCTGGAGGAGAGCCAGGCCAAGGAGTTCTTCGGCAGCAAGACCCAGCTCACCCGCACCCTGGCCTACGAGGAGCACATCCCCGTCACCTCCGAGATCGCCACCTACGAGCAGGCCCGGGAGCTCATCCGCCGGGCCGGGACCGGGGCCGTGGGCCTCTGCTACTGCCGGCACAAGAAGGAGCACCAGGGGAAGACCTGCGCCAAGGGCGCCCCGGTGGAGGGTATCTGCATCTCCCTGGGCAGCGCGGCAAAGTTCCTGTCCCGGCGCGGCTTCGCGGAGCTGAAGACCGAGGCGGAACTGCTGGAGGTCATCGACCGGGCCCGGGACCTGCGCCTCACCCACGTCACGGACAACATCCGCGAGCAGCCCTCCTTCATCTGCAACTGCTGCCGCTGCTGCTGCGAGCTCATGGCCGGCGTCCAGATGGGCCACCACGACGGCATCGCCAAGACCGGCTTCACGGCCGTCATCGATCCCGAGGCCTGCGACTACTGCGGCACCTGCTTCAGCACCTGCAATGTCAAGGCCATCGGCCTCGCCAAGGGGCCTGTCTTCGAGACCCCGGCAGACCGCTTCGCCGCCGTGCGGGAGCGGGTCTGCCTCGGCTGCGGGGCCTGCATCTCCGCCTGCGAAAAGGGAGCCCTGCGCCTGGTGCCCGCCGCCAACCGGACCATGCCCCCGCGCAAGAAGCGCGACCTCTTCATCCAGATCCTGCGGGAGAAGAAGCGCCTCGGCCCCTTCCTCACCAGCCGCCTGAAGAAGCAGGTGTTGCGCTTTTTTACAGGCAGGCGCGGCTGATCTGCCACAGGGTGTGGGGCTTGCCCTGCCGCAGACCGGGTGGCAGGAACCACATTGGATCCGCAGGACCACCCCGCTACCTTGAAAGAAGAACAGGGAGCTCCTATGTGTGGAATCGTCGGCTACATTGGCAACCAGAGCGCCGTCGGCATCCTGGTGAACGGTTTGCGCAGCCTGGAATACCGCGGCTATGACAGCGCCGGCGTGGCCCTTGCCACGGGCTCCGGCACGTTCCACATCACCCGGGCCTCGGGCAAGCTGGTGAACCTCGCGGGAAAGGTCGATATGGCCGATCCCACTCCGCTGGGCATCGGCCATACCCGCTGGGCCACCCACGGCCGGCCCACAGAGGAGAACGCCCATCCCCACCGCAGCGCGGACGGCCAGGTCGTGGCCGTGCACAACGGCATCTTCGAGAACTTCCTGGAGCTGCGCGCGGAACTGACGGCCGCCGGGGAGGTCTTCACCTCCGAGACGGACACGGAGTGCTTCCCGGTGATGGTGTCCTACCTGATGAAGCAGGGGCGCTCCTTCTCGGAAGCCTTCCGCGAGGCTGTGGGCCGCATGAAGGGCATCTACGCCCTGGCCTGCCTGCACGCCTCGGACCCCGACCGCATCCTGGCCGCCCGCAGCGGCCCGCCCATGGTGCTTGGTCTGGGCGAGGGAGAGACCTTCCTGGCCTCGGATGTGGTGCCCCTCCTGCCCCACACCCGCCGGGTCATCTTCCTGGAGGATGGCGATTTCGCCGAGCTGACCCGCGAGGGCGCCCGCATCTTCCAGCAGGATGGCACCGACGTGCAGCGCCCGGTGGTTACCATCCCCTACGACCCCGTGTCCGCCGAGAAGCGCGGCTACAAGCACTTCATGCAGAAGGAGATCTTCGAGCAGCCCCAGGCCCTCTCCAACACGCTGCTGAACCGGCTGCCACTGGACAGCGAGCCCATCCCCCTGGACCTGCCCTTCACCACCGAGGAACTCGCCGCCCTCACCCGCATCCACATCGTGGCCTGCGGCACCAGCTGGCACTCCGGCCTCGTGGGGAAGTTCCTCATCGAGCAGCTGAGCCGGGTGGCCGTCGAGGTGGACTACGCCAGCGAGTATCGCTACCGCGAGCCGGTGATCCAGCCCGGCACGCTCATCATCGGCATCACCCAGAGCGGGGAGACCGCCGACACCCTGGCCGCCATGAAGGAGGCCGCCGCCCGGGGCGCACGCACCCTGGCCATCTGCAACGTCCTGGGCTCCACTGCCACGCGGCAGTCCGAAGCCACGATCCTCACCCATGCGGGCCCCGAGATCGGGGTGGCCTCCACCAAGGCCTTCACCACCCAGCTGGCGGTGCTCACCCTGCTGGCCCTCAAGCTCGGCGAGGCCAAGGGTACCGTGGACCCCGTCCTGAAGGCCGAGCTGCTGCAGGGGCTGCGCGAGCTGCCTGCCCACCTGGAGCGCCTCAACGCCCTGGAGCCCAAGATCATCCAGTGGGCCAACCGCTGGCAGGGCGCCACGGACTTCCTGTATCTGGGCCGCGGCCCCTGCTACCCCATCGCCCTGGAAGGCGCCCTTAAGCTCAAGGAGATCTCCTACATCCACGCCGAGGGCTACCCCGCAGGCGAGATGAAGCACGGTCCCATCGCCCTCATCGACAAGACCCTGCCCGTGGTGGCCCTGATGCCCCGGGACGCCCACCGGGACAAGACCCTCAGCAACCTGCAGGAGGCCGCCGCCCGGGACGGGCGCATCCTCGCCCTGGTCACCGAGGGGGACACGGGCCTCGCGGGCATCGCCGAGGACGTGCTGGAGCTGCCACCGGTCCACCCCTGGCTGACCCCCATCGTCTACGCCGTGCCCCTGCAGCTGCTGGCGTACCACATCGCCGTCCTGCGCGGCTGCGACGTGGACCAACCTCGCAACCTGGCCAAGAGCGTCACGGTGGAGTAGGGTCCTTGACGCTGGGTAGGTAGCTCGCAAGTTCCGGAAAGGTTACGGCGCCCATCAGGGTCTGGCCCGATGCTGAATTGGCTGGACCAGCCTGAAGGGGAGCGCCATGACCACCTTCTTCCTGCGGAACCCGAACCTGGATCGCGAGGCCATGTTGAACCTCCTGCTAGCCCTGGTAGGGGCGTTGCTGGCCTGGCTGCTCTGGCCAGGGCTTTCGTCCTGATCAGGGCTTTTCTCGGGCATGGCCGGCAGAACGACCCATTCTTTAGGAGGGGTCTACCCCCCCCGAAACGGAAGCTGCCATGCGCACCCACCTTCCTCACCACCCTCATCAGGACCACCCCTTCCTGCGGTTCGCCATCGACCACCCCCAGGCGGACAACTGGCTCCTGCTCGGCTTCATCACCCTGGCGGCCCTGCTGATGTGGCTCCTGAACTCCTAGGCCGGTGGCGCTGAGGCTGGCCCCGTGGCCCCCCAGCAACCCACCCTCGACAGCCGCGCCGGTTCCGCTAGAATAGAACCTCGCATTGGCGCGTAGCTCAGCGGTAGAGCACTACCTTGACACGGTAGGGGTCGGCGGTTCGAGACCGCCCGCGCCAACCAGCCAAAGGCCGCTACCAGCGGCCTTTTTTCGTGTGTCAGGGCCGCATGCTGATTCGGGCCTCCGGCCCTCACCCCTTCGGGGCCGCCATCGCCTTCGGCGATGCGGTCCTATCCTCCCTTCGCTGCGCTGCGGTCGGATGGTCGAGACCGCCCGCGCCAACCAGCCAAAGGCCGCTACCAGCGGCCTTTTTTCATGACATCAGGCCCGGTGCTCTCGTCGCTGGTCCGGGACGATCTGGCTGAAGTAGCGCACCAGGCGGGAGCTCGGGCTGCTCCGCCGCAGGATCTCCTCTGCAAGGTCCTGCAGGTCGTAGAAGCTGTTGCCCCGGTACTCCCACTCCCAGACGTCGGAGCTGTAGCGCACCAGGAGATAGTTGTTGCCAAGCCAGAACCCTCCACCACTGGGGGTCCGGGCAGTCAGAGTCTCTAGGGTTTCCACGAGTGTCATCTCGCACCTCCTGAAAAAGGGGGCCGACGGCAGGGCCATGCCAGCTCAAAGGTGGATGGGGAAGGTGCGTCTCGCCGCCTTCCCGAGGACGACCGGGGTGAGGGGATCCGATGAACAGTAGATGCTAGGTTCTGGGCATTGGTGCCGCCAATGTTTTTCAATTTAAAACCAATCAAATATTGATATAGATCGTTCGGATTACCGCCCTTCGCACGGCGGGCAAGTCCTCTGTACGGCACATTTCGCCATGGGAGGGCGTGTCTGATGGCTGCTCCTGGAGGCAGGTCGGGTGCCGTTCGCAGACCGAGCCCTGGGAAGCGCGATGGCCAGCATGTCAGCCCGGAGGCCCCACTCGGTCCAGTGGAAGTCCCGACCTCAAGGCCCGGACGCGGCCTATGCTCGAAGGTCTCCCCTGGAGACCGCCATGAGACACCTCTTCCTCTCCATCGCGCTCACAGTAGCGGCGATCGCCGCCCCGCCCGCCAGCACTCTCCCGCCACCCGAAGTCCTCTACGGCCCCGAGCTGGAAGGCTTCGACTATCCGTTCCCGGTCCAGCGGTTCGCCTTCACGTCCCAGAGTGTGAAGCTGCAGATGGCCTACCTGGATGTCGCGCCCGACACCCCCAATGGCAGGACCGTGGTGCTGCTGCATGGCAAGAACTTCACCGCCGCCACCTGGGAGCGCAGCATCCAGGTACTCACGGGCGCCGGCTACCGCGTGGTGGCCCTGGACCAGATCGGGTTCGGCAAGTCCACCAAACCCGCCCACTACCAGTACAGCTTCCAGCAGCTGGCTCACCATACCCGGGCGCTGCTGGACAGCCTCGGGATCAAGCGGGCCGTGCTGGTGGGCCACTCGACCGGCGGCATGCTGGCGGTGCGCTATGCCCTGATGTTCCCCCAGCTGGTGGAGCAGCTGGTGCTGGTGAACCCCATCGGCCTGGAGGACTGGAAGGCCGAGGGCGTGCCCTCCCTCACGGTGGACCAGTGGTACCAGCGGGAGCTGGGGGTCACCGCCCAGCGCATCCGCGCCTACGAGCAGGCCACCTACTATGGCGGCCAGTGGCGGCCCGAATTCGAGGTCCCCGTGCGGATGCTCGCCGGCCTGTTCCGGGGCCCGGGCCGCGAGCTCGTGGCCTGGAACTCGGCCCTGCTCTACGACATGATCTACACCCAGCCGGTGATCCATGAGTTCGGCCACCTGCAGACGCCCACCCTGCTGCTCATCGGCCAGCTCGACACCACGGCCATCGGCAAGGATCTGGCACCCCCCGCCGTGGCGGCCCGGCTGGGCCACTACCCGGAGCTGGGCCGGCGGGCCGCGAAGCTCATCCCCCACGCCCGCCTGGTGGCGTTCCCCACGCTGGGCCATGCTCCGCAGATCCAGGACCCGGACGCTTTCCACAAGGCGCTGCTGGAGGGGCTGGCCAGGCCCTAGCAGAGCCAGCTCGGGCGCCCGCAGGACCGTTATATCCGGCCAGAGTCACCGTGCGCTAGGATGAGCAGTCGGGAGGACGCCATGGATCTGCGCACAGCCTTAGGTTGGCTACTGGCGGGCACGCTGCTGACGGCCCAGTCACCGGGCGGCCACGTGATGCTGGCCAGCACCATCGGGCCCATCGACGCGGGCATCGTGGATGCGCTGGAGACGGCCTTCACGAAGGAGACCGGCATTTCGGTGCGCCATGCGGGCGCGGGAACGGGGGCCGCCCTGGAGATGGCCCGACGGGGCGGCTTTGACCTGCTGCTGGTGCACGCCAAGAGCCTGGAGGAGAAGTTCGTGGCCGAGGGCTATGGAACCCGACGGATTCCTTTCATGTACAACGACTTCGTCGTCGTCGGCCCAGCCGCGGATCCGGCAGGAATCAAGGGTATGACCTCCGCCACGGCGGCTCTGGTGAAGCTGGCTGCCAAGGCTGGGCGCTTCCTCACCCGGGGGGACAAGTCCGGCACCCATGTGGCAGAGCTGGAGCTCTGGGACAAGGCTGGCCTGAAGCCCCAGGGGGCCTGGTACCAGATCTTCGAGAAGGGCAGCGAAGGCAACGTGGCGACCCTGGTCGCCGCCAGCGAGCGGGGCGCCTACACCGTCATCGACCGGGCCAGCTATCTGGGCGCCCGGGAGCGAATCCAGCTCCAGATCCTGGTGGAGGGAGATGAGGTCCTGCTCAACCGGATCTCGCTGATCCCCGTGAACCCAGCCCGCTTCCCCCACACAGACGTCGCCGCGACCCAGGCCTTCGTGGCCTGGCTGGTCCATCGGGACAAGGGTCAGAAGGTGATCGCGGCCTTCGGCAAGGATCGCTTCGGCCAGGCGCTGTTCTTCCCGGACGCCCGTCGCTAATTTCCTCCGGGGGTTCCGCGCTGCGCGCCTCCAGCTATCGCAACGCCCTGCGTTGCTCCCGCACGCCCCTCGGCTGACGGAGCTGGAGCCTCCCCCCAGGACCCCCGCGCTCGCGTCGGGCGGAGTCCGCCGCTTGCTCCCTTAGTCCCCTCCGCGCTTGGGTCGGTCGGAGAGTGCTCGGCCCCTGGCCTCCTGCTCGCTACTCTGGGAGGATCGAGTTCAGACCCTTCTTACCCATTTGTTCCCGGAGAGGTGATGCCTGCAGGAAATCCCGATGGCTCCCGGCCGTTCTGGCCGCTCGCTGCCAAGGGTGTGGCCAAGGGGATCCTCTTGCCCCTGCTGGTCCTGCTGGGCGGCCTGGGACTGACCTGGCTCTCCTGGAAGAGCGCCAGGGCGGAGGCGCGGCGGGAGCTGCAGACCTACTTCGAGTTCCGGACCCGGGATGCGCAGCTCCGCATCGAGCAGCGCATGAAGACCTATGAGCAGGTCCTGCGAGATGTCCACGGCTTCGTGAACACCGCCCGAGTAGGTCGGAAGGAGTTCGGCCGCCTGATCGCCGGCATGAACCTTGGCAAGAACTACCCCGGCATCCAGGGCGTCGGATTCTCCGTGGTCGTGCCCCGGGCCCAGCTGGCCAGGCACGTCGCCTCGGTGCGCGCGGAGGGCTTTCCGAACTACGCCGTCCGGCCCGCCGGCGACCGGGACCTCTACACCTCGATCATCTACCTCGAGCCCTTCGAAGGCCGCAACCTCCGGGCCTTCGGCTACGACATGTATTCGGAGCCCGTGCGCCGGGCCGCCCTGGACATGGCCAGGGACACGGCTGACATCGCCATCTCCGGGAAGGTGAAGCTCGTGCAGGAGACGGACAGGGACATCCAGGCCGGGTTCCTGATGTACCTGCCGGTCTATGCCCTGGGTCCCGGCCTGCAGGAGGTCGCGCACAGCGATGCCAGCCGGCGGCGCTCAGAGCTCCGGGCCTGGGTCTACGCCCCCTTCCGCATGAACGACCTCATGGCCGGCGTACTGGGCGAGCAGGGCCAGGACCTGGATATCGAGATCTACGACGGCACCCAGGCCTCCCCCGAGAACCGCATGTTCGACAGCCACCCCGAGGTGAAGGCGGACCACCCCCCAGCGGCCTTCCAGGCCCGGCGCGAGCTCGCGGTCGGCCACCACCTCTGGACCATGAAGATCCGGGCCCTGCCGGCCTTCGCGACCCGCCTGGGCCCCGGCAAGGCCGGGACGATCCTGAACTTCGGCATCCTGGTCAGCCTGCTGCTGACCCTGCTCACCTGGAGCCTGGTCCGCAGCCGGGACCGCGCGGTCGTGCTGGCCGGGGCCAGCGAGCAGCGCATCAAGGCCCTGATGCAGTCGGCCAACAACAGCATCCTCCTGGTGGACCCCCAGGGACGGATCCTCGAGGCCAACGACCGGGCCACAGAGCACTTCGGCTACTCGCCCGAGGAACTGGAGGGCATGACCCTCGACAGCCTCAACGACCCGGAGGGCATTCCGGCCCTGAAGCAGAGCATGGAACGCGTCTGGACCCAAGGCTCAGCGCGCTTCGAGACGGTCCACCGCCGCAGGAGTAGCGGTGACGTCGATTCCGAGGTGAGCGCCCGCCGCGTGGACTTCGGCCACGGCCGGCTCGCCTTCTGCATCATCCACGACGTCACGGAGCAGAAGGCCCTCCGGGAGGAGCTCAGCCAGCTCACCCGGCAGCAGCGGGCCATTCTCGACAACGCCAGCATCGGCATCACCTTCGTGAAGAACCGCCGGCAGATCTGGTGCAACCCGGGGATGTGCTCGATCAGCGGCTATACCCAGGAGGAGATGGCTGATCTCAGCACGCGGTTCCTCTACCCCTCTGACGAAGCCTACGAAGCGCTCGGCCTGGAAGCCTATCCCGTGCTCTGGCGGGGGGAGGTCTTCCGGACGGAGCTGGCCCTGGCGCGCAAGGACGGCTCGACCTTCTGGGCCAGCCTGCAAGGGAATGCCATCGACCCTCGCGATCCGTCCGCCGGCAGCATCTGGACCTTCGCAGACATCAGCGACCGCAAGCGCATCCGAGACGAGCTCCAGCTCCGGCAGACCCAGCTCGAGGAGCTCAACCGCTCCCTGGAGGCCCGCGTCGGCGAGGCCGTCACCCAGCTGCGCCAGAAGGACCAGATGCTCATCAACCAGAGCCGACAGGCTGCCATGGGCGAGATGATCGGCAACATCGCCCACCAGTGGCGCCAGCCCCTGAACGCGCTGAGCATGGTGATCGCGAACGTGAGGGACGCCTTCCAGTACGGGGAGCTCGACAAGGAGTCCCTGGAGCAGTCGCTGGCGAAGGGGGAGCTCCTGATCCAGAAGATGTCCTCCACCATCAACGACTTCAGGAACTTTTTCCGGCCGGACAAGGCCATGGTCAGCTTCTCCGCCCTGGAGCAGGTCCGCACCGCCCTGGCCCTGGTGGACGTGAACTTCGAGGCCGTGGGCATCACCATCGCCATCGACGCCCCGGAGGATGTCATCCTCTTCGGCCATCCGAATGAATACTCGCAGGTGCTGCTAAACCTGCTCACCAACGCCAAGAGGTCTATCCTGGATACCAAGGCCACCGGCGGACGGATCAGGATCCAGCTCTCACAGGCCCAGGGCCAAGGCCGCCTCACACTCCAGGACGATGGAGGTGGCATTCCGGAGGCCTTACTGGATAGGATTTTTGAGCCCTACTTCTCGACCCATGAATCGGGCACCGGCATCGGGCTCTATATGTCGAAGCAGATCATCGAGCGCAACATGGGAGGCCGTATCACCGCCAGGAACCTACCGCAGGGAGCCGAGTTCTCCCTCCTGGTGCCCGTCAGCGGAGCCGTGCGATGACCAATGACAGCCTGGACGCCGCCTTCCTGAAGTCGCTGACCATCCTCTATGTCGAGGACGATCCCAGTGCCCGGGAGGAGATCGGCGTGTTCCTCCGCCGCCGGGCCGGCAGCCTCGTGGTGGCCAGCGACGGCGCCGAGGGCCTGGCGGCCTTCCGGAAGAAGCCCACCGACCTCGTGGTCACCGACATCCAGATGCCGAACATGGACGGCCTCACCATGGCCCGGGAGATCCGCAACCTGGACCGGGACGTGCCCATCCTGGTCACCACGGCCTTCGAGCAGACGGACTACCTGCTGCGGTCCATGGAGATCGGCATTGACCAGTACGTCCTGAAGCCCATCCAGGGGCAGCGCTTCGAATCGGCCCTCATGACCATCGCCCACCGCCTCTCCGCAGAGGAGCAGCTCCGGCAGAAGCAGAAGCTCGAGGCCGAGGCCTCCCGCCTGCGGCACCATGCCGCCCTGAGCGTCCTGCTTGGAGGCATCGCCCACGACTACAACAACCTGCTGCAGGCCATCGTGACCGCCGTGAGCCTCGCCCAGGTGAAGCTGGATCCCGCCAGCGAGGCCTATCAGATCCTCGAGAAGAGCGAGCAGAGCTCCGACCAGGTCCGCCAGCTGGGGCGGCGCCTGCTGATGCTCGCCAATCCTTCCAACCACCACAACCAGGTGAGCCCGCTGAATGCCCTGCTGCGCAGGTCGGTCCTCGCCACCTTGGCGGGTTCCTCTATCCGCCCGGAGTTCGATTTCCGGGCGGGCGAGGTGCTCGTCCGGCACAGCGAAGCCAACCTGATGAAGGCCTTCGAGGCCTTGACCCAGAACGCCCGCGAGGCCCTACCTTCCGGCGGCAGGTTCGAGATCTCGACCGAGCTCTGCGAGGTCACGCCGGAGAATGACAAGGGCCTCGCCCCCGGCTCCTATCTCCACATCCAGCTCCACGACTCAGGGATGGGCATCCCGGCAGAGAGCCTGCCCATGATCTTCGAGCCCTACTACTCCACCAAGGAGCGGGGCAGCAAGCGGGGCACGGGGCTCGGCCTGGCCCTCTGCGAGTCCATCATCCGGGCGCACCAGGGCGCCATCAGCGCGGAGTCCCGGCCGAGCGAAGGATCGACCTTCCACATCCACCTGCCCGTGGCCGAGCCGGATTCCTGGCCCCACCAGTCGGCCTAAGGCCGCTCAGAACTGGTAGCCCGTGGAGATGAGCAGGCTCTTCAGCTGCGTGTCCCGCTCGCCCTGGGTCCGGGGACGGCCCAGGATGCGCTTCCAGTCTGAGGCGTACTCGAGCTTGAGGGGGAAGCCCAGCTTGAGGATGAGGCCCACTCCCAGCGTGGTGCGCAGGGCCGGGAAGGGGGCCGGCGTGCCGGGATCCGGGTGGAGGCTGCGGTAGACCTGCCCCGCGTCGGCGAAGACCTCGGCCCACACGCTCTGCATGCCGAGCAATGGGAATCGGTATTCCAGGTTCACGACGGCAAGTCCCTGACCACCCAGGGGAATGGGCTGCACCAGCGTCTTGCCGCTGGAGTCGGTGCGCCGGATGTCCCCAAGCATGTCCGGCTCCACGCCGCGCACCGTGAAAGAGCCGCCGCCGAAGAAGCGCTCGGAGAGGGGCAGATCCTCAGCGGACTGGGCCGTGGGCCGGGCCAGCCCCAGCCGGAAGTTGGCCATGACCACGCCGTACTCCGCATGGAAGCCCACGGGCCAGTTCCACTGCTGGCGCAGGTCCAGCTTCACGAAGCTGCTGTTGGCGGAGGTGCCGAAGACCTGGTTGGCCAGCTCCAGCCGCCCCAGGAAATAGGAACCCTGGGTGGGATCATAGGGGCGGTCTCGGCGATCCACCGCCACCTGGAGGTAGGGCGCGGAGATGACGCTCCGGCCCGGCGTGCGGGCGATCACGGAGAGGTCCGTGTCGGAAATCAGGGGTACGCCATGGCTGTCGGTGTTGGAGGCGACCTCCACCCGCTCGTAGCGGTAGCCCAGCTGTACGGACTGCACCGGACCGAGCTTCCACTCCAGGCTCGGGATGAACCGCCGGCGGCGCGCGAGGTAGGCGGCCTGGGCCTCCTCGAGGTAGGCGCCCTCCATGTGGAACCGGGTGCGAGCGGCCAGCCAGCCATCCAGGGCGCTGGGCAGGAACCAGGGATCCGTGTAGCCGATGCTGTAGCTGTCCAGCGACCGCTTGATCTCACCCGTTGGAAATGCGCGCCGGAGGGTCTTGCTGTCCAGGCTCTGGTCGCCGGCGCGTAGCCCGAAGTCCAAGGCGCGGCCCATGCCGCCCACATTCAGGCGCTGGGCGTTGAGCCCGAAGAAGTAGCCCTGGGTCTTGTCGTAGCCGAAGCCTTCGGAGAACACCCAGGGGCTGCGCTCCTCCAGGCGGAGGGCGAGGTCCCCCCGCTGCCAGGTCTGCGCCTCCTGCCCTGGCAGGTCCTTCAGCGTGAGCAGGTCCACCCGCTGGAAGGCCCCGAGCCCACCCAGCTGGATCTGGCCTCCGTCGAGCCCCACGGGATCCAGGGCAGCGCCCGGAAGCGCCGGGAACTCGCGCAGCACCGCTTCGGCGCGGGTCCGGTCGCTGCCTTGCACCACGAGGCGGCGCGTCGTGTCAAGGGGCTGGGATGGGATCTGGATGCGCACGACGGACTGGAGGTCGCCCTCCTCGAGGGCCAGCTTGACCTGGGGGGTCTCGGCCCCCGCAGATGACAGCCGCTGGCGAAGGTCCGCCACCACCAGCGCCAGGTCATTGCGGACCAGCGGCAGCGGGGGCTTGAAGGTCAGGCGCGCACCCTGCTCCGTGGACTCGAGGGTCCCCTCGAAGCCCTGCATGTGGCGGCGGTCCGATTGGTAGCAATGGGTCCCGGGCACCGCCCTGGGCCGATCCGCGAAGACCTGCAGCAACCCCTGGGCGAGCCGCTCCCGAGGGAATCCAGGCTCTCCGGGCAGTTCCAGGAGGAGGGCGTCCAGGAAGCGCCGGCGGCCTTCCCGGATGAGGAACCGCACTTCCACAGAGCCATCCTTGGCCTGGTCCACCCGGCGGCGAACCCGGACCTCGGGGAACCCCCGCTGCAGGTAGAGGGCGGTGACCCGCTCCTCAAGGCCCTTCACCGCCTCGGTCTTGGCGAAGGGGGCCTGGACGAGGTTCCGCCGGGGCAGGACCACGGTAGCCCGGAGCTCCTGCTCGGAGATTTCCTTGTTGCCCTCAAAGTGCACCTGCCCCAGGGTCCGCTGAGGGCCCGGCTCGACGGTGTAGACCAGGGCGACAGCCTCGGGCCGCTCCAGACTGCCCGTGGTCACCTTCCGGGTGTAGGAGACCTTCACTTCGGGATAGCCCTGGTCGCGGAAGCTGGTGGTGATCCGGCCGACCCCTTCATCCAGGAGACTGGGAGAGTAGCGCTCCGCGCGGGCCAGGGGCACGAACTCCGAGAGAGAGGGCTGGCCCAGGAGAGAGGAAAAGAAACTGAGCCCGCGGGCCTCCAGCTTGACCAGAGGACCCGGGTGCACCTCCATGACCAGGACATCCTGGGCGCCTTCCGCCGGACTGAGACGCACCGAGCCCTCGAGGCGGTCATCTTTCACGAAGCGCTGGCGGAGCTTTCGCTGGGCCTCGCGGAGCATCGTCGGCGTCCAGATGGAGACGCCCTCCACGAGGCCCGCGGCCTTCAGGAGGGCCGCCCGCGTGTAGGGGGCGGGATCACCCTCCAGGCGGATCGCACGGACCAGGAGGGGCGCGCCGAGGCTCACGCGGAGCCGGAGCTGCCGCCCCTGGTCCGCCTCGGCCAGCTCGGCCCGGGCCTGGGGATAGCCGGCCTCCCGGAGGCGCTGTTCGATGAGACCGGAAAGAACTGCCCGGCGCTGGGGTCCCACGCGCTGACCGTGGCGAAGCTCCGGCAGCAGGGTCTTCTGGAGGCGCTTCGGCACCGAGTCGCCCTCCCAGGTCCAGGAGGCCACGGGGCGAAGCGGCTCGAGGACCAGCAGCACCGCCCCATCTGCCTCCAGTCGGCCTTCCACTGAGCGGTAGCGGTCCACCAGGCGCACAGCCTCCAGGGCTTGCTGGAGGGCCGCAGCATCCACAGGCAGCCCGGTCTTCAGGCCCAGGGCCGCAGCGGCGAAGCGGCGATCATCCAGGTCGCCGCCTTCGATGCGGAGGGCCGTCAGCGGCCGGACGCCCCCGGCACCCTGGGCGCCAACCGGAGCCAGCGCCAGGAGCAGGAAGATCAGGCCGGTGCGGAGTGGCACCGCCCTAGAAACCGGCGAGGGCTTCTTCCTCGGTGTCCTTCACTTCGAAGACCGAGTGGAGGCTGGTCATCTTGATGAGGCTGAAGATCTTGGAGCTCATGCCACAGATGCGCAGCTCCCCGCCCTTGCCCTTGATGGAGGTGTAGCAGCCCACCAGCTCGCCCACACCGGAGGAATCCAGGTAGCTCACCTTGCTAAAGTTGATGACGATCTTCCGAGCGCCGTTCTGCAGTGTCGTGCGCACCGCCTCGCCCAGCTCCTGGTCTCCATCCCCGAGCGTGATTTTTCCTTCCGGGGAGAGGATCAGGACATCGTTGTGCTGCCGTGTACTCATTTTCATAGAGGCCTCGGGGTGAGGGGCCAGTGTATCAAGGGAGGCGCAGTCCCGCGCAAGGTCCAGAGCAGGGTCCTGTAGCATCCCCCGAATTCGGCACGCAGGCTGCATGGATCAGGCAGCAGCCGGAACCAACCCGGCCCATTCTGCAGGGTGCACCATGTTCGATCTGACCAGCGGCAACAGGATGATCCAGGCCATGGATCAAGGCCTGACGCTGGCTTCCAAGCGGCAGGCGTTCATTGCCTCCAACCTGGCCAACCTCGACACCCCGGGCTACCGGACCAAGGACTTCAGCTTCGAGGGGGCCCTGAAATCGGCCATTGAAGGGCAAAATTCGCCCACATCCCTGGCCAAGACCCATCCCATGCACCTCCAGGGCAGCACCAGCAGCAGCCTCCCTGCCAGTACGGATGCCCTGAAGCCCAGTGCCGAGCGCAACGATGGCAACGACGTGAACCTGGACCGGGAGAACATGCTCATGGCCCGCACCCAGACCGCCTACCAGACCGCCTCCACCTTCATGCAAGTCGAGCTTCGGAAGCTCTACCTCCTCATCCGGGAAGCGAGCGCGCACTGATGAGCATCACGCAGATCCTCGACATCGCCAGCACGGGCATGGCCGCCCAGCGGCTCCGGGTCCAGCTCATCGCCGCCAACATCGCGAACAGCGAGACCACCCGCACCAAGGAAGGTGGCCCCTACCGGCGCAAGGATGCGGTCTTCGCCTCCCAGGACCTGGGCTTCGCGGGAGCCTTGGCCAACGCCGGTGTCCGGGTCGCGGGGGTCAAGACCAGCCAGGAGCCCTTCCTGACCCGCTACGAGCCCGGCCACCCCGATGCCGACCCCGACGGCGTGGTGAGCTATCCCAACGTCAACCCGGTCGAAGAGATGGTGAACCTCACCGAGGCCAGTCGGGCCTACGAGGCCAACATCGCCGTGGTCCGGGCCGCCAAAGCCATGGCCTCTTCGGCCCTCGACATCCTCCGAGTCCAGTAACCTGTCGGAATTTCGACTTGCCCTGCCCCCTCCCCCGACCGATCGTGTGAAAGGCCATTCCCCGAGTTGACCCCATGGACCCACTCTTGAACCTCCCCCAGATCTCCCCCCTCAGCCCGGTGTCCGGATCCCCGAAATCCGGCCAGGGCAGCGGTGCTGCGGGCTCCGAGGGGGGGGTCGCTTTCGGGGATTTGTTGAAGCAGGCGCTCCAGGAAGTGAACCAGGCTTCCGCCCAGTCTGAAGATGAGGCACGGAACTTGATGACAGGGGAGAGTGCAGACATGCACACGGCCATGCTGGCTGTCCAGAAGGCCGATCTTAGCTTCCAGATGATGATGGCCGTTCGGTCGAAACTGATCGATGCCTACCGCGAGGTCATGCGCATGCAGATGTAGCGCAGGCCTAGCTTCCCGGCGCGGCCTCACCCCTGACTGAGGAACGCCTATGGCCGGGGAAACGAACCTCGCTGAACAACTGACCAGCGCTTTCCGGAGCATGAGCTCCACCCAGCGCGTCATGGTCATCGCCATTTCCATGACAGTGCTCCTGGCCCTGGCCGGCCTCGGGATCTGGGCCGGGCAGGAGACCAAGGGCGTCCTGGCCTCCAACATCTCCCCCACGGAGGCCAGCTCCATCGTGGCCCAGCTGGACAAGATGCAGGTCCCCTACGAGCTCAGCGGCGACCAACGCTCCATCCTGGTGCCCGAGAGCAAGGTGGGAGCCCTCCGGCTCAAGTTCGCCGGGGACGGCCTGCTGACCGGGGACAAACTCGGCTTCGAGAAGCTCGAGAATGCCGGCCTCGGCACCACGGACTTCTCCCAGAAGGTGATCCACCGCCGGGCCATGGAGGCCCAGCTGGCCAAGACGATCATGAGCCTCCAGCAGGTCACCGAGGCGATGGTCCACATCACCCCCTCCAACGACAGCCCCTTCCTCACCGACAAGGAGGACGCCAAGGCCAGCGTGCTGCTCAAGCTGCGCGGCTCCCGCATCCTGCCCGACGAGAACACCCAGGCCATCGTGAACCTGGTGGCTGCCAGCGTGGAGGGCCTGAAGCCCGACCAGGTGGTGATCATCGACCAGCACAGCCGGATCCTGTCCCGCACGGGCCGAGACCCCATGGTGGGTGCCAGTGACGCCCAGAAGAAGGTGGCCCGGGAAGAGGAGGACCACCTGGTCCGCCGCGTCACGGACCTGCTCGAGCCCGTGGTCGGCCTCGGCAAGGTGCGAGCCACGGCCCACGTGGACCTGGACTTCGACAAGGTGAAGATCAACGAGGAGCGGTTCGACCCCCAGGGCCAGGTGGAACGCAGCGTCCAGCAGAAGGATGAGAAGGTCCAGAAGCGCGAGGGCGGCGGCGGTGTCCCGGGCACCCCCAGCAACGTGGCCCCGGCCAACGCGGGGGCCTCGTCGAGCGGGCTGGAGACCAGCGACAAGAAGGAGACCACCACCAACTATGAGATCTCCAAGACGGTCCGTGCCGTCGACCAGGCCACGGGCTCCGTCAAGCGGGTGACCCTGGCGGTGATCGTCGACCACACCAGCGCATGGGAGAAGGATCCCAAGGGCGAGCCCGTGCTGAAGCTGACGCCCCGCACCGCGGACGAGCTCAAGAAGATCCGCGACCAGGTGTCCGCGGCCGTGGGCATCCAGGCCAAGCGGGGCGACGAGCTCACCGTCGAGAACATGGCCTTCGCCACCCTCCAGGCCAACCCCAAGGAGGAGGCCGAGGCCAAGAAGCAGTTCTGGGTGGACCTGGTTCGACAGTTCGCGCCGAGCGTCATCTACGGCGTCCTGGGCCTGGCGGTCTTCTTCATGCTGGTCATGCCCATGCTGAAGCGCCTCTCGGCCGCCATCAACCGGCCAGCCCCCATGCGGGTAGCCAGCGCGGAGGGCGGCGAGAGCGGCATGTCCGGCGGCGGCTCCACTCGCAAGCCGGTCCAGGTGAAGTCCATGTCCGAGATCGAGTCCGAGATCGAGGCGGAGCTGAATGCCGACGCGGCCTTCAGCGCCCCCGAGGCCCGGCGGCGCGAGCTCATCAAGAAGCGCCTGCAGGAGGGCTCGCACGAGGACCCGGAGACCATCGCCTCCCTGGTGCGGTCGTGGCTGCTTGAGGAAGGACGGTAGCCATGGCCAAACTCACCGGCATGCAGAAGGCCGCGGTGCTCATGGTCACCCTCGGGGACGAGACCGCAGCCAACATCTTCAAGTACCTTGAAGAGGACGAGATCCAGACCATCTCCCGCGAGATCGCCATCACCAAGCACGTGCAGCCGGAAGTGGCCGAGGAGGTCATGGAAGAGTTCCACACCATGACCCAGGCCCGCAGCTACATCAGCCAGGGCGGCATCGAGTACGCCAAGAAGCTGCTCATCAAGTCCGTGGGGCCGGAAGTGGCGCGCAAGATCATCGACCGCCTGGTCAAGGCCCTGGAGTCCAGCGCCGGCTTCACCAGCCTGGAGCGCGCCAACCCCCAGCAGCTCTCCAAGTTCATCCAGAACGAGCACCCCCAGACCATCGCCCTGATCCTGGCCCACCTGAACGCCTCCCAGGCGGCGGAGCTCATCTCCAGCCTGCCCGAGGCTCTGCGCAGCGATGTGGCCATGCGCATGGCCAGCCTGCAGGAGATCAGCCCCGAGGTGGTGCGCCGCATCAGCCTCATCCTTGAGCAGAAGCTGGAGGCCCTGGGCTCCTTCGCCACCGAGGCCTATGGCGGCGTCCGGGCCGTGGCGGAGCTCTTCAACCGCATGGACCGCAACACGGGCCGCGCCGTGCTGGAGAAGATCGAGACCGAGAACCCGCAGCTGGCCGCCAGCATCCGCGACCTGATGTTCGTCTTCGACGACATCCTGCTGATCGATGACAACGGCATCACCGAGATCCTCAAGCGGGCGGACAAGAAGACCCTGACCATCGCCCTGAAGGGCACCAGCGAGGAGCTGCAGAACCAGTTCTACCGGAACATGTCCAGCCGCGCCGTGGAGCTCATGAAGGAGGAGATGGAGTTCATGGGTCCCGTGAAGCTGAAGGATGTGGAGAAGTCCCAGCATGAGGTGGTGGAGATCGTCCGGCAGCTCGAGGAGGAAGGTGTCATCAGCATCGGCGGTGGCGGAGGCGAGGACTATGTCACCTAGCGGGCGAGGGCACCGTCATGGCCAGTAAGGGGTTCATCCGGGCCGAGGACCTCCAGGACACGCGCCTGGGGGCCTTCCCGTATTTTCCCGTGGACGCCCTCCAGTCCCCTAACTCCTTCGAGGAGGGCGAGGGCTCCGTGTCCTCGGAGCTGGGCGATCACACGGCTTCCGATGTGCCCATCGAGGAGCGCATCGTCGACCGGCTCCAGGAAGCAGAGCGGCAGGCCCAGGAGATCGCCCGCCGGGCCTACGAAGAGGGCTTCGCCGCCGGTGAGGCCGAGGGCCGCGCCTTCGGCGAGAGTCAGTACAAGACCTACATGCAGCGCCTGGAAGAGCACCTGACCGAGCTGGCCTCGGTCTCCGTCACGCTCCAGGCGGCCCTGGATGAGCAGCTGATCGCCCTGGCCCTGGCCGTTGGCGAGCACCTCGCCGTCCAGCAGATCGAGCAGGCCCCGGGCGCCGTGAGGGCCATGATGGACCGGGTCCTCGACGAGCTGCCGTTTCCCCTGCCCCGGGGCCGCCGGGATGGCGAGATGCCCATGCAGATCTTCCTCAATCCCTCTGACCTCGAGCAGCTCGGCGACCAGTTCTCGGATCACACCGGCCTGGAGCTTCTGAGCGAGGGCGGCCTCTCCCGGGGCAGCCTCCGGATCGAGGCCCCCCAGGGCATCTTCAACGGCACCCTTGAGCGCCGCCGCGAGGCGCTCATGCAGCTCATCGCCCGCCTGCGGGAAGGCGGCACGCTGTGAACACCGTGCTGGATCCCGCTGCCCTGGCGGCCCGCCTCGCAGCGCTGCCGAAGGGCGACTGGATGGGCCGGGTCACGAAGGTGGTGGGCCTGGTGGTCGAGAGCACGGGTCCCGAGTGCTCCGTGGGCGAGCAGATGCTCATCCACGGCACCGATGCCACCGGCAAGCCGCGCCTCTTCCATGCGGAGGTGGTGGGCTTCTCGGGCCAGCGCGTGCTGCTCATGCCCATCGAGCAGACCGAGGGCATCCGGCCGGGACTCTGGGTGGAAGGCACCGGCCATCAGCCCGAGCTGCCCGTGGCAGATGAGCTGCTGGGCCGCGTGATCGATCCTCTGGGCCGGCCTCTGGATGGCGGCCCGCCCATCGAGGCGGCTGCCTACCTGCCCCTCCAGGGGCCGCCCCCCAATCCCATGCGGCGCAAGCGGATCGATGAGGTGCTCTCCACCGGTGTGCGCGCTGTGGACGGGCTGCTCACCCTCGGCAAGGGGCAGCGCGTGGGCATCTTCTCCGGCTCCGGCGTGGGGAAGTCCACCCTGCTGGGCATGGTGGCCCGCAACACCTCCGCCGAGGTCAACGTCATCACGCTGGTCGGTGAGCGGGGCCGCGAGCTTCGCGAGTTCATCGAGAACGACCTTGGCGCCGAGGGCCTGCGCCGCAGCGTGGTGGTGGTCTCCACCGGCGACCAGACGCCCCTGCTGCGCCTGCGCTGCGCCATGGCCGGCACCACCGTCGCCGAATACTTCATGCGCCAGGGCAAGGACGTGCTGTTGATGATGGACAGCGTGACCCGCTTCGCCATGGCCCAGAGGGAGGTCGGCCTAAGCGCTGGCGAGCCGCCCAGCTCCCGGGGCTACACGCCCTCGGTGTTCGCCCTGCTGCCCCGCCTCATGGAGCGGGCCGGCACCTTCGAAGGGATGGGCTCCATCACCGGCATCTACACTGTGCTGGTGGAGGGCGACGACATGAACGAGCCCATCAGCGATGCTGTGCGCGGCATCCTGGACGGCCACGTGGTGCTCTCCCGGAAGCTGGCGTCAAAGAACCACTTCCCCGCCATCGATGTGCTCTCCAGCCTCTCTCGGCTCTTCAGCGCCCTGGCGCCGCCGGAGCAGAAGCAGCTGGCCAGCAAGCTGCGCGACCTCATGGCCACCTACCAGGATGCCGAGGACCTGATCCAGATCGGGGCCTACACCAAGGGCTCGAGCACGGCCATCGACCAGGCCATCCAGTTCCAGCCGGCCATCCAGTCCTTCCTCCGGCAGGCCACGGCGGAGAGTTCTGACCACCGCCTGGCCATGCTCGCCATGGGCCAGATCTTCGGCATCGATCTGGCGCCCTTCCTGAAGGCGACCAGCTGATGGCCGCCCGCTTCCACTTCCGCCTCGAGCCCCTGCGCAAGCTGCGGGAGGCCCTGGAGGAAGAGGCGCAGCGGGCCCTCGCCCGGGCCCTCCAGGCCGAGCGGGACATCCGGACCGAGCTGGATGCCATGGCCGAGCAGCGCAAGGCGCTCTTCGAAGCCCGGCGGCTCGCGGCCGGGCAGTTCCTGGACCTGGACCTTTGGCGGAATGGGGAGCGCTTCCTGGTGGTCCTCGAGCGCCGGCAGATGGAAGGCTACGAGCGCCTCCGGGTGGCCCTCGTGAAGGTGGCCGAGGAGCGGGAAGCCCTCAGCCTCGCCCACCGGAACCACCTGATGCTCGTCCGCCTCAAGGAACGCCGTGCCCTCCAGCACCAGCAGGAGCAGCAGCTGCGCGAGGCCCTGGAGATGGATGAGCTGGCGGTGCTCCGGCACCACCCCCGCAGTGCCTGATCAAGAAGGAGCCCCCATGAACGCCCGCTTTCTGCTTTGGATCTCGGCGCCCCTCGCGCTGTCCGCGGGCGTCATCTGGCTGTCGGCCCAGGAACCGAAGGGCGACCTCAAGGGCGTCCCCGGGGAAGGCGTGAAGATCGTCGAGCTGGCCTCCCAGCTCCAGAACCGGGAGAAGGCCATCGCCCAGAAGGAGGCCGAGCTCCGGCAGCTCGAGCAGCGCCTCAATACCCTGCAGGCCACACTGGACAAGGACCGCGGCGAGCTGGCCTCCCGCGAGCGGGCGGTCCAGGAAGCCCTGCTCAAGGTGGAGAACCTGAAGGTCCGCCCGGCCATCGATCCGCAGATCATCCGCACCTATGAAGCCATGGATCCCGCCGCCGGGGCCCAGGCCATGAAGGAGCTGGCGGCCCAGAACCTGGAAGTGGCCGTGGCCCTGCTGGCAGGGATGACCCCCAAGAAGGCCGGGAAGCTCATGGACCAGCTGGCCCCTCTGGACGCCAAGCTCGCGGGGCGCCTCTCCGAGCGCGTCGGCATGTCGAAGCCCAAGGAACTCTGAAGAGTCCGTCCCGGCCGAGGCACCTGGACGATTCTGCCCAACGGTCGCGGCACGTTCCTGGCGGGGAGAGCCCATCCGGATGTACCGGACGCGAGGTTCCCATGGCTTCCGTCAGTTCCGTCGCCACCCTGGCAGGCCTGGATCGCCCGGCGGCAGACCGCCCGGACCCCAAGGCCGCAGACGCCTCGGACGGTGCTTTCGCCGGCCTGATGGCCCAGTTTGTCCAGCCCCTGCCCAGCCCGTCAGCACCAACTCATGGGGAGCCCCCGAAGCCCGAGGGCGAGACCCCCAAGGAAGGCGCCCAGCCCGCGGGGGCCCTGGGCTCTCCGGGTCCGGCCGTCCCCACCGAGGCCCAGGCCCCCGAAGCGGCCACGCCCACGCCAACCGCCGCCGCCCCGGCTTCGGCGGCATCGGCGACACCGACGGTTTCTGCGCTGCAGGCCCAGCCTGAGCCGGCGCCGCAGGGGCTCCTGCTTCCGAAGGATCTCCGACTGCCCACAGGCGGCCCCCAGGGCCTCCCGGGCGACCCTTCCGCAGTCCCAGGCTCCGCGCTGCCGCCCACCCAGGACCCGGGCCTTGCGCCCCCGCAGGGAGCCTCCCAGGCCCCGACCGACGCAGCCCCGGCCCTCCTCACCGCTCTTCCTTCCACGGCGACGCCCACTGGGATCCTCAGGCTGCCCGCACCGGACCCAGCCCCGATGGCCGTGCCACCCCTGGACCCGGAGCTGAAGGAGACCCTCAAGCCCAGCCTGGCCCCGATGGCCGCAGCCCTGGGCTCTGCAACACCCGCGGCAGCCCATCTGACAAACACTGTCCAGATCCAGGCAGTCCTTGCCGCACCCAGTCCCTCCGCCTCCGGGAGCCGTGGCTCCGGGTCCGCCACCGACAGTCCCGTGCTCGCCGAAGGCAAGGTGGCGAAGCTGGCCGCGTCGCAGCTGCTGCCCCAGGATCAGACACCCGCAGCCCTGCCGCCGAAGGCGCTGTCCCTGCCGGGTCTCACGGATTCGGAAAGCACCCCTGCACCGACCTCGGGCAAGGGTTTCCCGCTGCCCCTGGCTCCCGAAGCCACAGGCGCCGGCTTGCTCCCGGAGCCGCCCTCGACAGCCCTCCGCGCGCAGGACGGCTCATCCCTCGCGGCGCTGACCACGGCTGCCCGAGCCCCCGAAGCGGCCACGCCAGCCGCCCTGGTCCCGGCCCCTGCACCGGCCCCAGCCCCGCCGCCCACGGCGCCGGTGCAGCAGGTGGACGGCAGCGTCCGCTGGATGCTGAAGACCGGCGCCCAGGAGGCTCAGCTGCAACTCCACCCGGATTCCCTGGGCCAGGTCACCATCCACCTCCGGGTCGAGGGCGGTGAGGTCCACGCCAAGCTGTGGGTCACGGAGCCGACCTCTGTCCAGGCCGTGCAGGAAGGACGCCCCCACCTGGAGCAGTCCCTCAAGGAACAGGGGCTCGCGCTGGGCAGTTTCGATCTGCAGCAGGGCCATCGGCCCTTCCAGGACACACCCGCTGCCCCAGCTAGCCGCGAACAAACGCCATCCGAGGCGGTTCTGGCCCGGCAAGAAGCACCCGCCCCCACCCCCGTAGCCATCCTAAACGCGCGCCACGTCGAGCTCTACGCCTGATCGGCACGGTTCCTGTTCTTCACTACCCCTGGAGGTCCACATGCAAACCGGAATGATCAGCACCACGAGCACAGGCACCACCGCCGCGACGACCACGACCACTCCGAGCAGCTCCATCGACAAGAACGGCTTCCTCCAGCTGCTGGTGGCCCAGCTCAAGAACCAGGACCCGACGGGCTCCGGCCAGGATCCGAACGCCATGGTGCAGCAGCTGACCAGCTTCTCCAGCCTGGAGCAGGCGCAGCAGACGAACACGCTGCTCCAGGGGCTGCAGACCCAGAACATGGGGCTGTTCCAAGCCCAGGCCGCCTCTCTTATCGGCAAGAAGGTGGAGGTGGACGGCTCAGGCTTCAACCTGCAGTCCGGCCAGGCCTCCATGAACCTGTATCTCTCTGCCGCCGCGAACGTCACCCTCACAGTGAAAGACGCGAACGGCAATGTGGTGCGGACCCTCTCCCAGGGGGACCTCGCCTCCGGCAAGGCCACGGTCAACTGGGATGGCAAGGACGCCAGCGGGAATCAGCTGCCGGACGGTTCCTATTCCGTCAGCGTGCAGGCCAACGCCAAGGACGGCAAGGCAGTGCCCTACCAATCGAGCCTGGTCATGAAGGTCGACTCAGTCGCCTTCTCCAGCACTGGGGAGATCTCCATCATCTCCGGCTCGAACGCCTTCCTCATGTCCAAGGTCCTCGGAATCGCCAGCTGATCCGTCCCGTCCCCCTCACCAGGAGCCATCCATGAGCCTCTACTCTGCCTTCTACTCCGGCCTCTCCGGCCTCGCCACCAACGCCAACGCGCTGAACGTGATCGGCAACAACCTGTCGAACATCAACACCGTCGGGTTCAAGGGCTCGAGCACCACCTTCCGCGACATCTTCAGCACCAGCCTGGGCGGCGTCTCCACCCAGGGCAACGGCAACCCCATCCAGTTCGGCCTGGGTGTGCAGACAAACAGCGTAAGCCAGGACTTCAGCCAGTCCTCCTTCCAGAGCACGGGCAACGCCCTCGACATGGCCATCCAGGGCAACGGCTTCTTCACGCTGCAGACCTCGGACGGCCGCCAGGTCTTCTCCCGCGCCGGCAACTTCTCCCGCAACAACGATGGCTTCCTGGTGGCCAGCGACGGTTCCAGCGTCATGGGGTGGAACCGCGACGCCACCGGCTCCGTGAACACCTCCGCCACCCTGTCGCCGATCCGCATTGACGCGGGCACCACGGCCAGCGCCTTCCAGACGGCGAACATCCGCATGGGCGTGAACCTGAACGCCTCCGCCAGCGCCGATGTGACCTCCACCCTGACCACACCCGTCCAGGTCTACGACAGCCAGGGCAACACCCAGACCCTGATCGTCACCTACACGAAGACGAGCGGCAACACCTGGGACTATGCGGTCACGGGCCCTGCGGGGGCCGCCATCACCGGAAGCCCCACCGGCCGCCTGACCTTCTCGGCCTCGGGGTCGCTGAGCAGCATCGATCCCACGCCCTACGCGGTGCCCTTCGTCCCATCCATGACCACCACGAACCCGACGCTGAACATCAACTGGAACAATGGCGCGGCAGCGAGCACCATCGGCTTCAACCTCATGAACACCGACGGCAGCACCAACATCACCCAGTTCAGTGCCGCCAGCGCCACCAGCAGCAGTTTCCAGGATGGCTACGGCGCCGGCACCCTGCGGGACATGACCGTGGACCAGAACGGCATCGTGAGCGGCACCTTCACCAACGGCCAGGTCATCGCCCTGGCGCAGATCGCCATCTCCTCCTTCAACAACATGAACGGCCTGGTGCAGACCGGCAACAACCACTGGGGCCAGAGCTTGGCCTCGGGGTCGCCCACCATCGGCCTTGCCAACCAGGGTGGCCGGGGCGGCGTGCTCGGATCCAACCTCGAGCTCTCCAATGTGGATGTGGCGGGCGAGTTCACCAAGCTCATCCTCAGCCAGCGGGGCTACGAGGCGAACTCCAAGATCGTCACCACCACGGACCAGCTCATGCAGGTCACGCTGAACCTCAAGCAGTAGCTGCTTTCGTTCCTTGAGCGCGGCCCCCCGGGGCCG
>CAIPAY010000082.1 GCA_903863195.1 uncultured Holophagaceae bacterium | reverse complement strand
TACCCCTGTCATCTGGGTCCGGAACGCCTCCGGATCCTGCCGAAACCAAGGCCCGTGCTCTCGCTCGAGGTCTGCCACGACGACCCCCATCTTCCGAACCGCGTCCGAAACCTTCCAGCTTCCATCGCCAGAAAATTCGCCCATCTCGCTCAGGCGCCTCCAACGGCTATCCCATTCCTGGGGGGAGAAGAGGTCCAAAGACCCGCCCCAGATCAGGCGGACGACCCTGGCGGCGTTCGTGCACTCCATCATCGCGGCATGGAATCCGGGCCACTGCGGTCGCGCCTTCGTGGGCTTCAGTTCCGCACGCAACCCCGACGAGCCTGCCGGAAAGATCGATCCCCCAGGAGATCCGTGGCCCCCCGGCACAGGCCCCGGCACCTTATCGGTTATCTTGTTTTCTGGAGCCACACTCGGCTCGATCACCGCTTCCGGAATCTCCATGGAACGGATGGCCGGGCGCAGGATCAGACCGTGCGGATCGGGGGCTTCGACCTTAGCCTTCGGGCGGGCCGGAGCGACCGGAACAGGGTCCATAACGGCGGGCATCGGCAGCCCAAGTTCCATGGGGGGGTCCTCATCGCGGTCGGCCTCGATGTCCACCAGGCCCCAGGAAAGGGATGCCGCAGTCTGAATGGGCTCCTGGGGGCCTTGCAAGGGCGGCCCAGAGGGTGGCTGAGAGGGCGGGCGCGAAGGCTCGAAGGGATCGCTGGAAAGTTTCGGCATGGCGGAACTCCTGGGATGGCATGGGGGACAACCCCATGGGTGGGTTAGGTAGGGCAATGGAAGGACTCTGGGGGGCGGTCGGAGGGGGTGAATCCATCACCAGGAGCGGGCCCAAAACGGGCCTCGAGAGGAGGGGCAGATCGACCTCAGGCCGGTAGTCGACACCCTGCTTCCGGAGGACAGACAAGGGGTAGCCAAGACGGCCCGCCCGCTCGAATTCACCATCAAAGCGATACCCCAACCCGGTGATGCCAGCCCCGTCTTCGTGGAACCTCGGGACGAGCTCGACGCCTACAGCACCAAGAGCGTCTCTGAAGGCTGCGAGGGTCCCTCCGGCCCACCCGGACAGGGTGCTGGCGATCCGACCCTTCAGGACCTCAGACCAGGCCACCCGGGGCGGGCCTTCCACTGTCTCAGGAGGCACCTCGGGGAGGCCTGGGGCGGGACCGGCTGTCACCAGCGGGAGGGGGGGCAGCAGACCAAGTCCCTTGCGGTTGTGGAGCCGCCAGAGGCCATGGTCTTTCTCGATTTCCCGGCTTATGCGGAGGCACTTCAAGCGTTCGCCCCGCATCTCCACCCGGATGCCGCTGTAGGTGAGCGTGCTGGCCATGATATGGACATGCTGGAGACCGTTGTCGTGGTGTTCCACCACCGCGAAGGGGCCCTTCTCGAGGCGGAGTCTGGTGATCACCTTGTGGACGATGCAGAGCAGTTCGGAGGGCTCCAGATGACGATCGACCACTGGGAAGGAGATCACCAGGTGAGTGACCGGCTTGCGGCAGTCAGGCCGAAGCTTCCGCAGGAAATCGAACTCCTGGATGATCTCCTCAGGGCTCGTCCCCAGGGGGAAGCTGCCCCCGATGATGGCCTCGGCAGGTCCCCGATCACGGAAGCAGCCCTCCCGCTTCATGTAGGCGAGGGCAGCCCTCGCCCCGGCTCGGTGGTAGACGAGTGTGATCACTGAAGCAACCTCCTGGCGAGCTCATGGGTGCGCTGGCTCAAGAGCTGGAGGCCTCCGAGGAGCTGGCGGTAGGCGAGGTCTTCCTCCGGGCCGTAGCGCAGCCGCCAGTCGTGGAGGACGCGCAGGGACTGGTTCAGCAGGTTCCCGGCGCTCCGCAGCTGCGACACGGTCAGCATGTCCGAGGCCGGTGGCCGCGGCTGCGGCAGGGGCCTGGAGGTGAGGAGGGCCCTCGCCAGCGAACTCACGGAGACGTCGCATTCGCTGGCCGCCTCCCGGAGGCGGGCCTCCTCCGCCGGGGTGACGCGGATGGTAAGGATACGGGTGAGTCGCTCGGAGGGCTGCGGCATGGCGCTACCTCGCCAGGCCGAAGGGTGCAGGTTCTCCGACAGCCGCGACAGCGGCTTGAAGGAGGCCCTGCACAGGGGGTCGAGGGGCATCGCCCTCGCAAGGGGCGCGACGACAGTCGCGAGCGACGCATGCACACACCCTGGTGTGTGTATGCGCTCGCGCCAACTTGCGGTGTTTCGAGCGAACCCCGGAAATCACGCACACGGCGGGTTCGTCCCTAAGCGACTCCCCCCAGGAATAACCTGCGGGAGGCGTTGCTGGCTCTGCCACCGGACACACTGAAGGAGAGGTCACGGACTCTTCGCACTCGCACCCACGGTGCCCGCAGGAGTAGGTGGAGACACCCGGTTCCACGCCCCCCGCGTCCTCCGTAGGGGCCATCCCAAGGCCTGGGAGGACCGGGATGAATGCGGACGGAGCAGCCTCCTCCTGGCACCACAGACGGGCCTCGGCGTCGCCACCTTGGGCAGGTTCCATCTCGAACAAAACCGCGCTCGGCACTCCGTGGGAGCCCCATGGCGTTGTTGCAAAATAGTAGCAACACGAAAAAACGCCACCCGCGTAGATGGCGTAAAGTATTGATTTTGTTGGCTCCGGAGGAGGGATTTGAACCCCCGACCTAGTGATTAACAGTCACCCGCTCTGACCCCTGAGCTACTCCGGAAGGGCAAAGATCCATTCTACCGGAGGTTGGCGGGGATTCAAGCGGCAGGCTCGCGGGGTGTGACGCCGGTCGGCTCAGGCGCGCTGGAGTTCCATGAGGATCTGGCGGGCCGCGGCCTTGAGGGTGTCGATGACGCCGATGCCTTTGTTGGCGACGGCCTCGACCATGGGCTCGTTGCGGAAGCGCAGCAGGCGCTCCAGGTCGGGCAGGGAGGCGGCGGAGGGCATGTCCCGCTTGTTGAACTGGAGCACGTAGGGGATGGTGCGGATGTCGAAGCCGTTCTCGCGCAGGTTGGTGGCCAGGTTCGCGATGGACTCGATGTTGGCTTCCATGCGGGCCCGCTGGCTGTCTGCCACGAAGATGATGCCGTCGCAGCCCCGCAGGATGAGCTTGCGGCTGGCGTCGTAGAAGACCTGGCCGGGCACGGTGTAGAGGTGGAACCGCACCTTGAAGCCCTTGATGGTGCCCATGTCGAGGGGCAGGAAGTCGAAGAACAGCGTGCGGTCGGTCTCGGTGGCGAGGCTCACCAGCTTGCCGCGCTTCTCGGGGTTGGCCTGCTCGTAGATCCACTGGATGTTCGTGGTCTTGCCGCAGAGGCCCGGACCGTAGTAGACGATCTTGCAGTTGATCTCGCGCGAGGCGTAGTTGATGAAGGTCATGGCGCCGGGGCCTCAATCGCCGAAGAGGCGGTCGATGTCTTCGTCGGTGATCTCGGAGAAGGGGCTTTCGAAGCGGCTGCCGGGATCCAGTTCCTTCTGGGCCCGCAGCTCCACCTGGTCGAAGATCTCCTGCAGCTCCTTGCTGGCCTTCTTCACCCGCAGGCGCACCAGGGCAAGGCTGGAGTTCTGGTCGAAGATCACCACCAGGATGCCGCGCTTGCCCACGATGGAGATGTGCAGGTTGTCCTTCTCGCCTTCGTGGAAAAGCAGGCTGAATTCCTTTTCCCCGATGAGTTTTGCCAAGCCATCCGTGGCCGCGACGTTGCCGGCGGTGAGGGAGGCCAGGCTGGTGGCGTCGATGCTCTTGACGTCGCCGGCCGCGGCGATCTGCTGGCCGTTTTTATCCACCAGGAAGACCACCTTGGCGGAGGCGTCCTTGGAGAGGCGGCCAATGATCTCCTGGAGGAGCTTGTATTCCTCCTCGAACAGCATGAGATCAAGTTTCGACACGAGGGCCTCCGGTGGAATTTCCTGCTGGAGGATACCGCATTTTCAGGTGGTCCCGGCGCCAGCGCCGCCCCGGGCCACGGCCACGGAAGCCGACAGGCCGAGCCGCGTGGCGCCCGCCTGGACCATGCTCAGGGCGACCTCGTAGGTGCGGATGCCGCCCGAGGCCTTCACGCCCACGGCGAGCCCCACGGACTTCCGCATGAGGGCCACATCGGCCTCCGTGGCGCCGCTGGTGGAGAAGCCCGTGGAGGTCTTCACGAAGTCGAGGCCAGCCTCCCTGGCCAGCTCGCAGGCGCGGACCTTCTCGGCGTCGCTCAGCAGGCAGGTCTCCAGGATGACCTTGAGGATCCCCAGGGCCGGGACGGCCTGCCGGAGGCCCTCGAAGTCCCGCTGGACCGCGGCCCAGTCACCGGCCTTGGCGGCGCCGATGGCCAGGACCATGTCCACCTCCCTGGCGCCCTCCTTCACGGCAAGCTCGGCCTCGAAGGCCTTGGCGCGGAAGGCGGAGGCGCCGAGGGGGAACCCCACGACGGTGCAGGTCCGGACTGCGCTGCCCCGCAGGCAGCCAGCCGCCAGGGGCACCCACAGAGGGTTCACGCAGACGGAGGCAAAGCCGTAGGCCAGGGCCTCGGCGCAAAGGGCTTCCACCTGGGCGCCGGTGGCGTCGGGCTTGAGCAGGGTGTGGTCGATGAGCGGGGAGAGGTCCCAGGGGCCCTGGTTCCCTTCCCCGAGGTGGGCGAGCGGGCGGTGGTGCAGGCCCCGGGCATCCCGGAATAGCCCGTAGCCCTCGGTGCAGCCCAGGAGCTGGGTCACTCCTTCCCGGGGCGGGGCGGAGGTCCGCGCTCGGATTTCAGCCGTGAGTTCAAGCAGGGGGTCGATCATGGCTCCATCATGGCCGGGCTCAATGCGGGGGCAAAGCCAGACATGAAAAAGCGGGCCGAAGCCCGCTTTTTCTGGAACCGGTGAGGAGAAGTTACTTCTTCTCGGCAGCCTTGGGCTCAGCCTTGGGCTCAGCCTTCTTCGCAGCCTTCTTGGCCTTCTTCTCAGCCTTGGGGGCAGCAGCAGCCTTCTCAGCCTTGGGGGCAGCGGCCTTCTCGGCCTTGGGGGCGGCGGCGGGCTTCTCGGCCTTCTTCTCTTCGGCGGTCAGGGCCTTCTTGGCCTCGGCAGCCTTGGGCTCAGCCTTGGCTTCAGCCTTCTTGGCAGCCTTCTTGGCCTTCTTCTCAGCCTTGGGGGCAGCGGCGGCCTTCTCGGCCTTGGGGGCGGCGGCAGCAGCCTTGGGCTCAGCCTTCTTCTCTTCGGCGGTCAGGGCCTTCTTGGCCTCTTCCTTCTTGGGCTCGGCCTTGGCAGCTTCCTTCTTGGCCTTCTTGGCCTTCTTCTCAGCCTTGGGGGCAGCGACTTCAGCCTTCTTCTCGGCCTTGGGGGCGGCGGCAGCAGCCTTGGGCTCAGCCTTCTTCTCTTCGGCGGTCAGGGCCTTCTTGGCCTCTTCCTTCTTGGCCTCGGCCTTGGGGGCGGCTTCCTTCTTGGCCTTCTTGGCCTTCTTCTCAGCCTTGGGGGCGGGGGCAGCCTTCTCGGCAACCTTCTCGACCTTCTCGGCCTTGGGGGCGGCGGGCTTCTTCGCCTCTTCGGCGAAAACGGGGCTGATCAGGGCGACAGCGATGAGCAGCGCGGCAAGCTTCTTCATTGGGACTTCTCCATTGGGTTTTCCCGACACGGCGGGAATTGAGAACCATATAAGCAGGGTTCAGGCCAAACATTAAACATGGTAATTATTAGACTTATAAATATTGGCAACCTCAATATCGCGTGGCAATCTGCAACCTGTCGCAACCTGCGACAGGCAAACCACGGCTAAGTCCCCTATTCCCCGTCGTGGAAGCCGTAGCGCTTGAGTTTGCGGTAGAGGGTGGTCCGGTCCACGCCCAGGATCTCCGCGATGCGCTGTTTTTCCTTATGCCTGCCCAGCAGCAACTGAATGTAGCGGCGCTCCAGTTCATCCAGGGAGGGCCAGTCCGCGATCAGGCCCGGGGCCTCGTCGTCGAGCTCGGGCCGGCGGAGGGCTTTTTTCAGCACATCCGCTTGAATCTTGGCGGGCAGGTCGTCCACGGTGATCTCCCGGCCTCGGCTCAGCTGGGTCAGGTTCTCCAGGGCGTTGCTCAGCTCCCGCACGTTCCCGGGCCAGGAATAGGCCTCCAGCACATGGCGGGCCTCCCGCTGCACCAGATAGACCTGGTCGTCCTTCCGGCCGAACTCGGCCAGGAAGTGGTCGATGAGCGCCGGGATGTCCTCGCGCCGGTCCCGCAGGGCCGGCACCCCCAGCTCCACCACGCCGAGCCGATAGTAGAGGTCTTCCCGGAACGTGCCCGCCTTGACCATCAGCTGCAGGTCGCGGTTGGTGGCGGCGATGACCCGGGCATCCACCTTGATGGTCTTGTTGCCGCCCACGCGGCGGATCTCCTGCTCCTGGAGCACCCGCAGGAGGCGCACCTGGAAGCTCGGGCTGGTCTCGCCGATCTCGTCGAGGAAGATCGTGCCGCCGGAGGCCTCCTCGAATAGGCCTGGTTTCTCGCCGATGGCGCCGGTGAAGGAGCCCTTCACGTGACCGAAGAGCTCGGATTCCAGCAGGGTCTCGGTCAGGGCGCCGCAGTTCACCGCCACGAAGGCCTTGTCCCGCCGGTCGCTGGAGAGGTGGATGCTGCGGGCGACCAGCTCCTTGCCGGTGCCGCTCTCGCCGGTGATCAGGACCGTGGCGCGGCTGTTCTGCAGGCTCGCGATGGTCTTGTAGACGGCCATCATCCGGGAGCTGGAGCCGATCATGAGGCTGCGCTTCCCCTTGCCTGCGACGTTCGGGACCACGCCCTGACCGCTGGACTGGCGGCGCGCCAGGGCCCGGGTCACCAGGGCCTTGAGTTCCTCGTTGTTCCAGGGCTTGCTGAGGAAGTCGAAGGCCCCTTCCCGCACAGCCTCGATGGCGGTCTCGAGGGTGCCAAAGCCCGACAGCAGGATGGTGTCCACGCCCAGGGGCTTGGCCTCCCGCAGCAGGTCCAGGCCGTCCTTCTTCGCCTCAAGGTTGATGTCGGAGAGCAGCAGGTCGAAGGGCTCCCCGTGCAGCAGCTCGATGGCCTTGTCAGGCTGCGTGGCCTTGACCACTTCCAGCCCCATGGAGCCCAGCAGCTCCTCCAGGAACTCGCAGGTTTCCTTGCTGTCGTCCACCACGAGCACCCGGGCCATGCACACCCCCTGGAAGAAGGTAGCTCAAAGTGGCCTGGCAACGGGCAGGGACCCGGCGTATGCTCGGAAGCAATTCCTCGGAGATTTCCCATGCGCATCCTGTTTTCAGCGGCTTTTACGTTGCTTGCGACCGTTTCAAGCCTTCTGGCCAGCGACCTGACCATCACCAGCAAGGTCACCGGCAAGGGGGCCCTGGCCAAGGACGGCAGCCAGGTGCAGCTCTTCAGCCCCACCCGGATGCGGGTCAACAGCGCCGGCTCGAAGACCGACACCATGGTGGACTATGAGCATGAGGTCATGTACAGCATCGACCACGGCAAGAAGCTCGTCACCCGCATGGCCTTCAAGGATCTCCAGGAGGCCATGCAGGCCATGGAAGACCAGGCCGCGGGCATGCCGGAGATGATCACGAAGATGATGTTCGGCGATGTCTCCGAGGTGGCCGTCGAGCAGCTGGGACCGGACACCGTGCTGGATCGCCCCTGCAAGAAGGTCCGCATCACCCTGGGCAAGATGGTCCAGGAGCTCAGCGTGGATCCCTCTCTGCAGTTCCCGGTGAGGGACTACGCCAAGGCCATGGGCATGCTGAACCGGATGCCCGGGCAGATGGGGGTCCTGTTCAAGCGGATCTACCAGGAGACGGCCAAGCTCAAGGGCGTGCCCCTGCGCACCCGCATTACCGGACTCATGGGCACGGACATGACCACGGAAGCGACCGCCATTTCCACGGCCCCGATTCCCGCCACCGCCTGGAGCCTGCCGGCCGACTACGCGGTGAAGGACGGGGGCAAGGAGATGAGGGATGGCCTGAAAGGGAAGCGGTAGGGCTAGACTGGTCGGGCCCCCGACGGGGCTCCCCCACTCCGGACCCGCCATGACCGCTGAACCCTCCTTCGATGACGGCCTCGACCACCTGGAAGGCCTGGTCCAGCAGCTGGAGACCGGCAGCCTGAGCCTGGAGGACGCCCTCGCCCGCTTCGAGGAGGGCGTGCAGCTGAGCCAGGCCCTGCAGAAGCAGCTGGCGGAAGCGCAGCGCAAGGTCGAGCTGCTCAAGGCGGGCCTGGGCGGCGAGTATCGTGCCGAGCCCCTGGACGAGGGCAAGGCTCGATGACCGACGCCGCCGCCCAGGTCCGGGCCGATCTGGATCGGCTGCTCCCGGTGCTCGACGCGGAGCTGACGGCCCCCTTCCGGACCGGAGAGGCGCCCCGGCTGGGTGAGGCCATCCGCTACAGCCTGGAGGCCGGCGGCAAGCGCGTGCGCCCGGTCCTGTGCCTGCTGGCCTGCGAGGCCGTGGGCGGCACCGTGGCCCAGGCGCTGCCCGGCGCCCTGGCCTTGGAATACGTCCACACCTACTCCCTGATCCACGACGACCTGCCCGCCATGGACGACGACGACCTCCGGCGCGGCCGCCCCACCAACCACAAGGTCTTCGGCGAGGGCCACGCCATCCTCGCTGGCGACGCCCTGCTGACCGAGGCCTTCGGCGTGCTGGCCTCGGCCGCCCTGGATCCCGTCCGGCGGGCCGATGCCCTGGCCCTGCTTGCGGAGGGCTCGGGCTGGCGCGGCATGGCCGGCGGCCAGGCCCTGGACCTCGAGGGCGAGAAGCACACGACGCCGCCCGACCTGGAGCAGCTCCGCCTCATCCACCGCCTGAAGACCGGCGCCCTGCTGCGGGCCTCGCTGGAGATCGGCGCCGTGCTGGGGGGCGCCACGCCCGCCGAGCGCAGCGCCCTCCGGACCTACGGCGCGGCCATCGGGCTGGCCTTCCAGATCCAGGACGACATCCTCGACGCCACCGCCACCGAAGCCGAACTTGGCAAGCGTGCCGGAAAGGACGCCGGAAGAGGTAAGATCACCTACCCGTCACTGCTGGGCCTGGACGGCGCCCGCAAAGCCCTGAACGAGGCCACCGAGAATGCCCTATGTCAGCTAGCATCCCTTCCCATCCGGAGTTCCTTGGCGGCCTGGGCGCGTTACCTGGCCCAGCGGGCCAGCTAGGGACCGGCATGCAGGCTTCCTCCAGCCCCTATCCCCTGCTCGACTCGCTGACGGCCCCCCAGCAGGTGAAACACTTCTCCCCGGCCCAGATGCAGGAGCTGGCGGCGGAAGTGCGCGCCTTCCTCATCACCTCGGTGTCCGAGACCGGCGGCCACTTCAGCTCGAACCTCGGCACCGTCGAGCTGACGGTCGCCCTCTTCCACCACTTCGACTTCCTGCAGGACCGCATCGTCTGGGACGTGGGCCACCAGGCCTACCCGCACAAGATCCTGACAGGCCGCCGGGACCGCTTCCCCACCCTGCGCATGCACCACGGCCTGTCCGGCTTCCTCAAGCGCGATGAGAGCCCCTACGACCACTTCGGCGCGGGGCACGCCAGCACCAGCATCTCCGCCGCCCTCGGCATGGCCAAGGCCCGCGACCTGCAGAAGCAGGACCACGTCTGCATCGCCGTAATCGGCGACGGCTCCATGACCGCCGGCATGGCCTTCGAGGCCCTCAACCAGGCCGGCTACCTGGTCACCAAGAACTTCCTGGTGATCCTCAACGACAACGACATGAGCATCAACCCCAACGTGGGCTCGCTGCAGGGCTACCTGAACCAGATCATGTCCGGCCAGTACTACCACCGCTGGCGCGAGCGCATCGAGCACGCCATCAAGGCCATCCCCATCGGGGGCCTGAGCAAGGGCGTGGCCAAGGCCGCGAAGTGGAGCGAGGAGAGCTTCAAGCGCCTCATGGTGCCGGGCCTGCTCTTCGAGGACCTGGGCTTCCGCTACCTGGGCCCCGTGAACGGCCATGATGTGGACGCCACCTCCAAGGCCCTGGCCGAGGCCAAGGAGAAGATGAAGGACGGCCCGGTGCTGCTGCACGTGCAGACCAAGAAGGGCTACGGCTACGAGCCCGCCATGCAGGACCCGATGAAGTGGCACGGCGTCACGGCCTTCGACGCCGAGTCCGGCGAGATCACCAAGGTCGTGGTGGACCCAGCGAAGCCCGCCTCGCCCAGCTACACCAGCGTGTTCGGCAAGACCCTGGTGGAGCTGGCCCGCACCGACGAGAAGATTGTCGGCATCACCGCCGCCATGCTGGACGGCACGGGCCTGAACTTCCTCCAGAAGGCCTTCCCGGACCGCTGCTTCGATGTGGGCATCGCCGAGCAGCACGCCGTCACCTTTGCCGCGGGCCTCGCGGCCCAGGGCATGCGGCCGGTGGTGGCCATCTACAGCACGTTCCTGCAGCGCGGCTTCGACCAGGTGGCCCATGACGTCTGCATCCAAAACCTGCCCGTCACCTTCGTGCTGGACCGCGCCGGCATCGTGGGCGCCGACGGCCCCACCCACCACGGCCTCTACGACCTGGCCTACCTGCGCTGCCTGCCGAACATCGTGATCATGGCCCCCCGGGACGAGAACGAGCTGCGCCGGATGCTCATGACGGCCATCTACTGCGGCCACCCGGCCGCCGTGCGCTACCCCCGCGGCAACGGCCTCGGTGTGACCCTGCAGGAGCCCGTGGACCCCCTGCCCCTGGGCAAGGGCGAGCTGCTCCGCGAAGGCGAGGACCTCTTGCTCTGCGCCCTCGGCGCCATGGTCGAGCCCGCCCTGAAGCTGGCCGAGACCCTGGCGAAGGAGGGCCTCTCCTGCGCCGTCCTCAACGCCCGGTTCGTGAAGCCGCTGGACAGCGTCCTCATCCACGCCTGGGCCGACCGCTGCAAGGGCTTGGTCACCCTCGAGGAGGGCTGTGCGCCCGGCGGTTTCAGCAGCGCCGTGGCCGAGTCCATGGCCGATGCCGGCCTGTTGCGCCCCCTGCTCCGCTGCGCCATCGCGGACCACCTCGTCCAGCACGGCGACCCCAAGCGCCTGCTGGAAGAAGAAGGCCTCGGCCCCGACCAGCTCGAGCGCCGCGTCCGCGCCTTCGCCGCCAAGCTCTAGGGCCGAACAAGAAGACATGAAGAACGGAATAAAGAACAACCACTCTCGCAGAGGATGCGGAGTGGGCTGAGGTTCGCAGAGAACAGCGGGTAACCCGAAGTCCTCAGCGCCCCTCCGCCCCCCTCGTCTTTTCTCTGCGAGAGTGGTTGCTTTCCCGTAGGCGCGCAGAGAAAACACGGGGGTGGGGTTGGCGTGTCTTGACTCTTCCCCTGAAATTCCGGATGAACCTTTTTTCTAGCCCAGACTCACTTCGCCAGGTTCATGACGCGCTCGCGGTCGAGGTAGGGGATGGTGCGCCAGGTACCGGTGGGCGCGGGGTTGAGGGTCGGCCGGGACAGCACCTGCTCGAGGAGGAGGTTCCGCTGGGAGACCCGGCTGACCTGCTCGGCCTCGCCGGTGAAGCCGATGGCGGCCATGTAGCCGCCGCCGCCCCGGAGGCGGTAGGTGGACAGGGCCAGGGTGAAGGACTGCTCCGGCGTCACGGACCGCCCCTGGTAGCTGAGGTTCCGCACGCGGCTGCCCGCAGGCTGCCCCAGGTCCAGGGCGTAGCCGACGCCCTCGACGGTGTCGAAGTCGTAGAAGGGGCTGTCCCGCTGGTAGAGCTCGGGCTCCCAGCTGTAGGCGTAGTGCCGGGCCGCGTGCTCGAGGTAGAGCTTCAGCTGGGCGCCCGTGAGCCGGATCCGGGCCAAGCGGCTCTCGTAGGGCGCCAGGGCGTAGAACTGGCGGACGCTGGTGGTCCCCTTGGGGATGTAGAGCTTCGTGCCGGGGCAGGCCGCCGCCGAGAGCTGGGCGCCGGTCGCCTGGCGCTGGACCTGGTGGAGCAGCGCCATGAGGGGCGTCTCCTCCATGCGGGACCAGCGGCTGTCCAGGTCGACCAGTAGGTTCGTGGCCGCCGTGTCCAGGTAGCGGTCCGTGGCGGTCCGCAGCTCCGCCGTCAGGGCCAGCACCTCCGGATCACTGGCGGTCTCGTCAACCGGCCGGAGCAGGCGTCCCGTGCTGGCCACCACGCGCCAGCGGCCCTTCTCCTGCCGCAGCACCAGATCCACGGCCGCCAGGGCGCGGCCGAAACTCAGGGCCTGGACGATCGGGATGCCCTTGTGCTCGGCCTGCAGCGCCTGGTGGGTGTGGCCCGTGAAGATCGCGTCGAGGCCGGGCACCTGGTCCGCCAGCCGCAGGGCGGCGTTCTCGTCCCCCTCGCGCCCGTCCACGGCCCCCAGGCCCGAGTGCACCAGGGCGATGACCAGGTCCGCCTTCTCCTTCTCGCGCAGGCGGGGCACCAGCGTCCGTCCCGCGGCCACGAGGTCCTGGAAGGTCAGCCCCGCGACGTTGCCGGGCTCGGTCAGGACCGGCACCCTGGGGGTGGTGAACCCGACCAGCGCGACCCGGACCCCGGCCACCATCACGACTGCATAGGCCGGGAAGGCGGACTTGCCCTTGGGGCCCTGGGTGTTGGCGGACAGGAAGGGGAAGCGGGCCTGCCGCTCGGCATCGCGGAGCGCCTCCAGGCCGAAGTCGTAGTCGTGGTTGCCCACTGCCATGGCCGCGTAGCCCAGGGCATTCATGATGGCGATGCTGGGCTCCGGCAGCTCCGGCCGGAGGACATTCCGCACGTAGTTGACCGGCTCGCCCTGGAGTGTGTCGCCGCAGTCGACCAGCAGGATGTTGGGGTTCAGGGCCCGCTGCTGGCGGATCAGGGTGGCGATCTTGGCCCAGCCCTGGTTGGCGGGCTGCAGGGTGAAGGTGTCCTGGGCCAGCAGGTGGCCGTGCAGGTCCGTCGTTCCAAGGATCTGAATCCGCGCCTCTTGAGCCTGGAGCCCCAGGGTGATCAAAAGGATTCCAAGCCATTGCCGCATGCAGCCTCCCTGCCCATTCCGAACCGAGGGTTGGAAGGGGCCGCCTTCAAGGGTAAACTGACCCCTCACCCAAAGGATGCCCCCCTCTTCCGGAGTCACCATGCAAGAAGTTCAGATCAAGGCCCCCAAGCACGAGTTCACGTTGCTTTGCGACGATATCCGCCAGGAAATGGGCGGCAAGACCTCGCTCATGGGCCTGTACGACCACCACATCGTGGTGCCCTCGGTGCCCTTCACCCTGCCCAAGGTGTGCTTCTACACCCGCTTCTCCCGCATGGACGGGCAGTTCAAGTTCGGCTTCTCCATCGTCAGCCCCTCCGGTGACCGCAAGGACGTGATCCGCGACAGCGACGTGCAGATCCCCGACGGCGCCAAGGAAGGCACCTTCAACGTCATCGCCAGCCCCTTCGAGGTGAGCGGCGAGGGCGTCTACGAAGTGATCATCGCCCTCACCAAGGGTGCCGACCGCTTCGAGTACGTCTACAAGTTCGCCATCTCCGATGCCAGCCGCCTCCAGGCCGAGTATGAGAAGGCCATGGCCGAGTCCGGCCAGGCCGGGAACTAGCTCGTAGCTATCAGCTATCAGCTATCAGCAGTTTGGTGCGGCGCCCTGCGGGGCGCCGTGCCTCTTTCGGTCGGCTGTCAGCCTCGCACTCTGAGTGGGTCGGGGCCGTCTTGACCGACAGCTGACAGCTGATAGCTGACAGCCCCCCCGCAGGGCTATCCTGAACCCATGTCCGACCGCTACTCCAAACAGCGCATTTTTTTGGGCCGCGGGGCGGACGCGGGTCTGCGCGCGAAGCGGGTGGCAGTGCTGGGACTGGGCGCGCTGGGCTCGGTCATCGCCCCCTGGCTGGCCCGGGCTGGCGTGGGGCACCTCACCCTCATCGACCGGGATCTGGTCGAGGAGAGCAACCTCCAGCGGCAGCTGCTCTACGGCGAGGCCGACCTGGGCCAGCCCAAGGCCGAAGTGGCCGCCCGGCATCTGGCGGAGGCCAACTCCACCGTGGAGCTGAAGCCCGTGGTGGCCGACCTTACCAGCGGCAACGCCCGGGAGCTGCTCTCGGGCTTCGACCTCATCTGCGACGGCACCGACAACTTCGAGGCCCGGTTCCTCATCAACGATGTGGCCATCCTCACGGGCACACCCTGGGTCTACGCGGGCGCCATCGGCGGCGAGGGCGTGGTCTGGCCCCTGCACCCGCCCCACACGCCCTGCCTCCGCTGCCTGCTGGAGGAGCCCCCCGTCGGCGGCGACGTGGACACCTGCGACAGCGCCGGCGTGCTGGGCCCCACCGTGGGCATCATCGGCAGCTGGGCGGCGCTGGAGGCCCTGAAGGTGCTCACGGGCAAGGCGCCCCACGGCGACCTCGCGCGCTTCGACTTCTGGCAGGACGAGCGGCAGTTCCTGAACCCGCCGAAGACCCGCTGCCGCTTCTGCACCGACCGCGTCACCGAGTTCCTGGACGCGCGGTGGTCCCTGAAGGCCAGCCTGCTCTGCGGCCTGGAGGGCGTGCAGATCCGCGTGAACCCGCCCGGGAAGCTCGACCTCCCCACCCTGAAGGGCCGCCTGGAGGCCCGCACCCACAGCCCCTGGAAGCTCGCCGGGATGATGCTGCGGGGCCGCGAGGGCGCCGATGAGATCACCCTCTTCGCCGACGGCCGGGCCCTGGTCCACGGCCCCATGACCCCCGAGCGCGCCCGCAGCTGGTACACGGAGGTCGTCGGGTGCTGAAAAAGATTTTTCACCGCAGAGAACATAGAGAGCGCAGAGGAAAAGCAATCTGGGCCGATGGCAGCCGTCCAACGACATGCGCAGTTCCCGGCATCCCTTCTTCCTTCTCTGCGCTCTCTGCGTCCTCTGCGGTTGGCGTTTTCTTTTCTGGACGCCCCCCATGCTGAAGCTGCTGCTGGCCTCCCGCAACGCGGGCAAGCTCCGGGAGTTCGCGGAGCTACTGCCGGGCTTCACGCTGGTGCCCTGGCCCGCGGACGCGCCGGAGCTGCCGGAGACCGGGGCCTTCTTCCAGGACAACGCCCTGCAGAAGGCCGAGGGGGCCCGGGCCTGGTGGCAGGCGCACGGCACGGAGCCCGTGGACGCCGTGCTGGCGGACGACTCGGGCCTCTGCGTGGATGCCCTCTGGGGCGGTCCCGGCGTGCTGAGTGCCCGCTTCGCGCAGGACCTGGCCTCCTACACCGACCGCAACCGCCGCCTGCTGGCCATGCTGCCCGAGGGCGCCGACCGGGCCGCGCGGTTCGTGTGCGTGCTGGCCTGCGTGCCCCTGCCCGGCGAGCCCTTCACCGTCAGCGGCGCCGTGGAGGGCACCCTGGCCTTCGCGCACCGGGGCAGCCAGGGCTTCGGCTACGACCCGATCTTCCTCCCCGACGGCTATGACCAGACCTTCGGCGAGCTCTCCTCGGAGATCAAGCACACCCTCAGCCACCGGGCCCGGGCCTGCACCGCACTGCTGCAGAAGCTCCACCGGTGACCGGGCGGAGGGACCTCCGGACCGGGCTGGCCATCGCCGTCCTCCTCCTGCTCTGGGCCTCGGCCTTCGCCGGCATCCGGGCAGGCATGCGGCTCACGCCCGCCGGGACCCCCGGCGCCGATGGCTACGGCCCCGGCGAGCTGGCCCTGCTGCGCTTCGGCACGGCCTCGGCGGTGCTGGCCCTCTACGCGCTGGTCCGGCGGATGCGGCTGCCGGCCCTGGCGGACCTGCCGCTCATCGCCTGCTCGGGGTTCCTGGGCATCAGCGTCTACCACGTGGCGCTCAACTTCGGGGAGCTCACGGTCCCGTCCGGGGCAGCCTCCCTCCTCATCGCCGCCGCGCCGGTCTTCACCGCGATTCTCTCGGTGACGGTGCTGCGGGAGCACCTCACGGGTCTGGGCTGGCTGGGCATGCTGACGGCTTTCGCGGGGGTGCTGCTCATCGCCCTGAGCGGCGACAAGGGCCTGCACTTCACGCCCGGGGCCCTGCTGATCCTCCTGGCAGCCGCGGCGGCGGCCCTCTTCTCGATCCTCTCGAAGCGCGGGCTCCAGCGCCATGCCTCCCTGGAGTTCACCTGCTACTCCATCTGGGCCGGCACCCTGCCGCTGCTGGTCTTCCTGCCGGGACTGCTGCGCCAGGTCCGGCCCGCGGCGCCCTCGGCAACTCTGGCCGTGGTCTACCTGGGCATCTTCCCTGCGGCCATCGCCTACCTGCTCTGGAACTACGCCCTGGCCCGCCTGCCGGCCTCACGGCTATCCAGCTTTCTGTATCTGTCACCGGTCCTGGCCAGCCTCATCGCCTGGGTCTGGCTGGGCGAGGTGCCGAGCCTGCTCACCGTGGCGGGCGGCGCCCTCGCCATCCTCGGCGTGATCCTGGTGCAGACCCAGGGCCAGCGCCCCGCCGCGGCCCGCCCGGGGGATGCTTAGTTACGACCTCTGCGAGAGTTGTTCCTGAAGGTAATCCTTTCCCATTCCCTGCAAACAGGATGGTCTCAGGGCTTCCGCAGGAAGAGCCGGGGATCCACGCGGGCGTTGTTGAGGCTGAGGGACCAGTGCAGGTGGGGTCCGGTGGCGCGGCCGGTCCGGCCCACGAGGCCCAGCGGGTCGCCCGCCCGCAGTACCTGGCCCTGCTTGACGGTGATCTTCGAGAGGTGCGCGAAGAGGCTCACCACACCCTCGCCGTGGGCCAGGAACACCGCGCTGCCGCTGAAGAAGAAGTCCCCGGTCAGCACTACCACGCCCGCCGCCGGGGCGCGCACGACCTGGCCCGCTGGCGCCTTGATGTCGAGTCCCGAGTGCGGGGCCCGCGGCTCGCCGTTGAAGACCCGACGCAGGCCGAAGGAACTGGTGAGGCCGCCCGGCGTGGGCTGCCGGAAGCTGAGCGAGGGGACGAGCCCCTCGGGCCAGGCCTTCCAGGCCGGCGCCGTGAGGGCCTGCTCCTTGGCGATGCGGACCTCGTCCTCGGGGTCCGGGGTCACCAGGCGCTGGTTCTCCAGGCGCAGGCGCTGCTCGGGGTAGTGCTTGGGCTGGATGGTGAAGGGGACGGCGCGGCCATCGACTTCCACCGCGTCCGGGCCGGGCTGCGCACTCAGCGGCAGGCCCACCACCGCCTGCCAGCCGCCGCCGCTCCGCCGGGTCAGCACGGGCTCACCGTGGTAGCTCACCTTCGGGGCCTGCGCCCCGGCCGGGAGGGCGAGGAGGGCGACGCCCCCGGGCACCGGCGAGGCCTTGAAGGTGGTGTCCTTCGCGGCCTTGGCCGGGCTGGGCAGACCCGCCGCCAGGAGGACCAGCAGCGCCCAGCCGCGGAGGCTCACTCTGGCGCTCCGGGCTCGGGAGACCGGGTGAGCACCCCGAGAAAGGTGAGCGGCGCGGCCGAGTCGTTGATCAGCCCGTGGCTGCCCCCAGCCTTCACCAGGAACAGATCTCCAGCCCCCACCGGAAAGCGCTCCCCATTGAGGACGCCCACGCCCTTGCCCGCCAGGATCAGGTAGAGGTCCTCGGTGTTGGGATGAGGGTGCTCGCCGATGGTGGCGCCGGGCTCCAGCGTCGTGGTGCCGAGGCTGAGGATGCCCGTCATCTCGCCGAGCTTCAGCAGCTCCATGCCCCGGGTCACGCCCAGGCCGCCCCGGACGTTGAGCTTGGTCTCCAGGGGCACTTCGGCGCTGCGTCGGATCATGGTTCCCTCCCGGGGACAGGTGTGACATCGGGGCTGGCGCCGGCTGCGCCCTCGGCGACCATCCCGTGGAGTCCGGCCTCGCGCATCTTCACCGCCTCCTGGTAGACGGTGAGGACGGCGGTGCGGACCCGCAGGTACGAGGTCTCCGTGACCTTGGTGTTAAAGCTGAGGGTGGCCACCAGGTAGTCGCGGCCATCCGGCATGGTCTGGGGGGCGCTCACCTGCACCTGGGGCGGCATGATGGCCGAGGAGCTGCCCTCCCGAAGGCGCACGGACTGGAGGTCGCACCAGGCCTGCAGACGGGGGGTCACGGCCAGAGCCTCCTCCGGCGAGGCCACCATCACCCGCCCGTAGAGCGTGAAGAAGAGGCGCAGCTGCGGCGGGTCGAAGGAGTGGTTCAGGTAGCCCGACATGCTGGCGATCTGCTGGAAGTCCTTCAGCAGGGCCTGCAGCTTGGGGCTCGGCGCCAGGGCCATCAGCCCACCCCGTAGCCGTACTTCGCGACCAGCAGGGCCAGGCGCTCGCGGGCCTCCCGGGGCACCACCGCCGGGGCCGTGAAGAGGGCCGCCTTGAGGGTGTCGCCGCAGGCACAGGTGCGGGCGGCGTGGCTCAGCAGCGGCACCACGGCGCGCAGCAGGCGCTGGGCCTTGTCCACGTTGGCGTGCATGACCTCCAGCACCGAGGCGGCGTCCACACCCTCGGCCTCCTCCCGCCAGGCATCGTAGTCCGTCACCAGGGCGATGCAGGCGTAGCAGAGCTCCGCTTCCCGGGCCAGGCGGGCCTCGGTCACCTGGGTCATGCCGATGAGGTCGGCGCCCCAGCTCTGGTGCAGGCGGCTCTCGGCCCTGGTGGAGAAGGCCGGACCCTCCATGCACACGTAGGTCGCGCCGCCCTCGATGGGCAGGTCCAGCTCCCGGCCCTCGGCCAGGAGCGTCTCCGACAGGTGGAGGCAGGTGGGCTCGGCAAAGCTGACGTGGGCCACCAGCCCCTCGCCGAAGAAGGTGTCCTGGCGGTGCCGGGTCTTGTCGATGAACTGCTTGGCGAGCCGGAGCTGCCCGGGCTCGTGGGCCTCCTGGAGGCTGCCCACGGCGGACACCGAGATCAGGCGCTCGACGCCCAGGGACTTCAGGGCCCAGATGTTGGCGCGGTAGTTCACCTCGCTGGGGGTGAAGCGGTGCCCCTCGCCGTGGCGGGCCAGGAAGGCCACGGGCGCCCCATCCAGCTGGCCCAAGGCCACGGGGCCCGAGGGCTCCCCGAAGGGCGTGGCCACCACCACGGACCGGTCCAGGACCAGGCCCTCCATCTGATAGAGGCCGCTGCCGCCGATGATGCCGATGGGTGCTCGCATCCGTCCATTCTACTTGCCCCGGGGCCCGGGCCGTGGTTCTCTTGGAGTCCTGACAACCTGTGCTGGATGTTCGGGAAGCAGGTTCGAATCCTGCGCTGCCCCGCAACGGTATGCACCACGCGCCTCGCAGTCTGATCCGCGTGAGACCTGAGACCGACTGGAAGCCCCCGGAGCCATGCGCGGGAAGCCTCCAGGAAGCTGAAGCCCGAGTCACTGGGAGGAATCCCGGGAAGGCCCGGGGGGAGCTACCAAGCCCCTGTCGCGTGTAAGCCCGGAGACCGGTCCTGCACCTCACCCCCCGTCGCGGGCACGGGCCGGGCCATGGTCCCTCGCGGACCCGCCCTGCCGCCGCGGCTTCATGCGTGGAGGCATGATGGGCCATTCCCGAGTTCTCCTCATCCTGGCGGCCGTGTCCGCCCTCTCTCCCGCCGCCTGGTCCGCCGACGCCCCGGACCGGAAGCCCGGCGAGGCCACGGTCACCATCAGCGCCGAGGCCCAGCCCGTGGAGGTCACCCGCACGCCGGCCCCGGTGCGTATCGTGGAGGCGGACGAGCTGGCCCGCCTGGGCAGCCGCACCCTCGCGGAGCTGCTGGAGGTGCTCCAGCCCGGGGCGGTGATGCCCGCTGGCGGCGCCGGCAGCCAGGCCTCGGCCTTCCTCAACGGCACCCTGAGCCGCAACGTCGTGATCCTGCTGGACGGCCTGCGGCTCAACGACCCCACGGCCACCAGCCCGGACCTCGGCGCCCTTAGCCTGGTGGGCATCGCCCGGGTGGAGCTGATCCTGGGGCCCGCCTCGGTGCTCTACGGCAGCGACGCCATCGGCGGCGTCATCGCCCTCACCAGCCTGGGCCGGGGGGAGGCCGGGTTCCACGGCCAGACGGCCCTGAAGGTGGGTACCGACGGCCAGCGGGGCGGCTCTGCCCAGGTGCAGCTCAGCAATGACCGGCGCTGGATCGCCGCGGGCGCGGAGGCCCAGCGGCAGGAGAGCCCCTTCCCCGGGGACACCTTCCGGCAGGCCGGCGGCTTCCTCCGCCTGGGCACCAGCCTCGACGGGTTGGACCTCAGCGCCACCTACCGCAACGCGGGACAGACCGCCTCGGTGCCCTTCGCCACCAGCGGCTGGCCTACGGTGCGCAGCTACCAGCCGGACCGCGAGACCCGGGCCCGGCAGGAGAGCTGGGGCGCGAGCCTGCGCTGGACCCTGGGCCCGGGCCTCGTGCTGGAGAACCGGCTGCAGGCCGCCTCCGGCCTCACCAGCGATCCCGATGGCTCCCAGCGGCAGCAGACGGACCGGGACTTCAAGCGGGTCGAGGACCAGCTGACCCTGCACTGGACGCCCCTCAGCACCCTCCGCCTCTCGGCCCGCCTGGAGGGCCGCGAGGACACCAGCCACGCGAAGAACTACTACGACCCGGCGACCTACGCGGCTGTGCCCTACCGGGGCGAGGGCCGCGACCTCGCGGGCGCCCTCGAGACGCGCTGGACCCTGGCGCCCGGCCTGGACTGGGTCGCGGGCCTGCGCCGGGATGGCGGCCACCGGGACCTCACCCGCGCCGACACCGGCGCCCGGGAGCGGGCGGGCAGCGCCGAGGCCACCACCTGGCGCTCGGGCCTCAACTGGGTGGTCGCCCCGGAGCTGCGGCTCTATGCCGGCGCCGGCCAGGGCTTTCGCATGCCCAACACCACCGAGTTCACCCTCAACGCCCAGGCCCAGAGCCAGGATGGCAAGGCCTACCCGCTGCAGCCCGAGCGGAGCCGCACCTTCCAGCTCGGCGCCACCGGGCTGGTCGCAGGCCACTGGGAATACCGGCTCGAGGCCCAGCGCACCCGCGTCAGCGACCTGCTGGCCTACGTCTACGACACCAGCTTCGCCTGGCCCCCGCTCTACACCTCGCACTACCTGAACAGCGGCAGCATCCAGGCCCAGAGCCTGGAGGGCGCCCTGGGCTGGCGCGGCGGCGGGGACGTGGCCTTCGGGGCCGACCTGATGGCCCGCAGCCAGGAGACCCGGGACCTGGACCACGACACGGCCGGACAGCGCTACGGCCAGCAGAACAGCGCCATCCTGCGGCATCCCTTCTTCACCTGCGGCGTGGCGGCCTTCGTCCAGACCAAGTCCTGGCGGGCGGACCTGCGCCTCGACCGCATCGGCCCCCGCTACGACCTCAGCGACACCACCTACGAGGTCCTCTCCACCGGCAGCCCCACCCGGGACCTGAGCCTGGGCCTGTCGCACGAGCCCGTGAAGGGCCTGGTCCTCGCCTTGCGCGGTGAGCACCTGCTGCAGCCCCGGCAGACGATCCAGGACTGGCTGGATGGGCGCCAGAACCACAACGGCGACGCAGCCCTGGTCTACGGCTTCCCGGCACCGGGACCCCGCTGGTCCCTCAGCGCCACCTGGCGGTGGTGATGACGCGGCTGCTCCTCGCGCTGCTGCTGGTCCTGGCCCTGCCCCTCGGGGCGGCCCGGCCGCAGCGCGTGGTGAGCCAGGCCGTGGGCACCGATGAGCTGCTGCTGGCCCTGGCGGACCCCGCCCAGATCGCGGCCCTCAGCCACATCGCCCAGGACGCCCGGTTCAGCCCCGTGGCCGCCGAGGCCAAGCGCTTCCCCACCATCCGCGAGAGCGACGCCGAGAGTGTCCTGCGCTTCCGGCCGGACCTGGTGCTCGCCACCACCTTCACCCGGCCTGAGACCCTGAGCCTGCTTCGGCGCGCCGGGGTCCACCTCGTGGTGCTGGACCGCTTCGACACGCTGGAGGACGTCTACGCCAGCCTCCAGCTCCTGGGGCGGGAGCTGGGCCAGGAAGCGCGGGCCGAGGCCCTGATCGCCCAGTCCCGGAGCCGCGCGGCGGCCCTGGCGGCGCGCCTGCGGGGCGTGAAGCCCGTGCGCGTGCTCAGCGCCACCATCTACCCCTTCACCTCCGGTACCGGCACCACCTTCCAGGATCTCTGCGACCACGCGGGCGCCCTGAACGTCGCGGCGGAAGCGGGTCTCCGGGGCCACGCGCCCACACCCTCGGAGCGCCTCCTCCTGTGGAACGCCGAGGTGCTCGTCGTCTCCGACGACCCGGGCGTCCAGGCCCGCCTGGGCGAGATCCCGCACTACCGCGCCCTGCCCGCCTTCCGAGCCGGACGGCTGGTCCCGGTGCCGGGCGCCATGATGTCCAGCCTCTCCCACCACCGCATCGCCGCCTACGAAGTGCTGGCGCGCGCCCTCCATCCGGACCGGTTCCGGTGAGAGCCCGCGCCGCCATCCCCGTCCTGCTGGCCCTGCTCGCCGCCGCCTTCCTGGCCTCGCTGGCCTTCGGTGAGATGCGGCTGAGCTTCGGCCAGGTGCTGGCGGCCCTGCAGGGGGGCGGCGACGAGATCGCCCGCACGGTGGTACGGGACTTCCGTCTGCCCCGGGCCCTGGTGGGCATGGCCGTGGGCGCGGCGCTGGGCGCCAGCGGCGTGGTGATGCAGGCCTTCTTCCGCAACCCGCTGGCCAGCCCGGGGCTGCTGGGGGTCAGCAGCGGCGGGGCACTCGGCGCCGTGGCTGTGCTGGCCATGGGTCCCGTGCTGGGCTTCGCCTCGGCCACCCTGTGGGCCCTGCCTCTGGCCTCCGTGGCCGGGGCCTTCGCCGCCACGGGGGCGGTCCTTATGCTGGCCCAGCGGGGCGCGGGCACCGAGCGCCTGCTGCTCTCGGGCGTCGCCCTCAACGCCCTCCTGGGGGCGGGCACCAGCTTCCTGCTCACCACCACTGCGGGCCACTTCGAGGTGAACGCGCAGATCCTCTTCTGGCTCATGGGCGGCCTGGAGAGCCGCAGCTGGGAGCACGTGTGGATGGGCGGCCCGCCGATCCTGGCCGCCTGCCTGCTGCTGCTGCCTCTGGGGCGCCCCATGGACCTGCTCAGCCTGGGCGAGCAGAGCGCCCAGAGCCTCGGCGTGGACGTGCGGCGGCTCCGCTTCCAGCTGATCCTGCTGTCCACGATCCTCACGGCCATGGCCACGGCCGTGGCGGGCATGGTGGGCTTCGTGGGCCTGGTGGTGCCCCACGTGATGCGCCTGGCCTTCGGCCCGGACCACCGGCGGCTGCTGCCCTACTCCATGCTCGGCGGGGCGACCTTCCTGCTGGCCTGCGACCTGGTCACGCGCACCTTCCCCCTGGGCCTGCGGCTGGGCGTCGTCACGGCCCTGATCGGCGGGCCGTTCTTCCTCTGGCTGCTGCGGAGGCCGCAGTGAGCCCCGCGGCGCTCCACGCCGCTGCCCTCTCCGTCCCGGGCCGGCTGGAGGCAGTCTCCCTGGACCTGGGCCCCGGCGAGCTGGTGGCGGTGGTGGGCCCCAACGGCGCGGGGAAGTCGACGCTGATCCAGGCCCTGGCGGGGCTCCTGCCCGCCCAGGGCACCATCCACTGGAATGGACAGCCCCTGTTGCGAATCCTCATAACGGACCGGGGCCGACGCCTGGCCTGGGTGGGCCAGGAGGCCCACTTCGAGTTCGCCTTCCCAGTGCGGGAGGTGGTGGCCCAGGGCCGCTATGCCTGGCAGGACGACCCCTCCGGCGTGGCCGAGGCCCTGGCGGAGCTGGACCTCACCCACCTCGCGGACCGCCCCGCCACGCGGCTCTCCGGCGGCGAGCGCCATCGCGTGGGCCTGGCCCGGGCCCTGGCGACCCGGGCCCCCATCCAGCTGTGGGACGAGCCCGTGGCGCAGTTGGACGTGCGCCACGCACTGGAAGTCATGCGCCTGGCCCGGCGCCTCGCGGACGAGGGCGGCACCGTCCTGGTCAGCCTCCACGACCTGCGCGCGGCCTACCGCTTCGACCGGGTGCTGGTCCTGGACCAGGGGCGCCTGGTAGGCAACGGCCGCCCCCACGCCGTGCTGACCGCGCCCCTCATCCGGACGGTCTTCCGCGTGGAGGCCACCTTCGTGGAGTCCCTGGTGCCCGAGCTGCCGCCGGTATAGAAAGTGCTATGCCTTCAGACGATCTTGTTGATCATGATCGGCCCGGCCAGCGTGGTGCCGAGCGAGTAGTTCCGCAGCTTCTCGATGTGCAGCAGGTTCAGCTGGGTGCCCATGGGCAGGACCGCGATCTCGTTGTTCGTGACGTAGACATCGTCGGCCAGGACCATGCCCGGCTGGAGCTCGTCCAGGGCCAGCAGCACATGCCGCTCGGCCTCGCTGACAGGCACGTGGATGAGCTCGCCCAGGGCCTTCAGCACATCCGGGTCGTACTTCGTCCCGGCGCCGGTCTCGATCTCGCTGAAGACCACCATCTTGGACTTCCGCACCTGGAGCCGGTTGACGTACTCACTCACCACCTTCAGGATCCGCGAGCCGAGGGGCAGGTCGTCCCGCTGGATCCGCTCGTTGGGATAGCCCGTGCCATCGTAGTTCTTGGTGCTGTACTTGATGATCTGGGCCACGGACTGCAGCCTGGGGATGTTGGCGATGATGTTGGAGCCGACCTCCGGCGCCCGGAGGAACATCTCGTTCTCCTGGGGGCTGAGCCGCTCGCCCCGGCTGATCTTCGCCTGGATCTCCAGCGGGATGGCCAGCCAGCCGATGCGGGCCAGCAGCGCGGCCAGGCCGATGTCCCAGCCCACATCCAGGGAGAACTTCTCCGCGATGGCCACGGCCAGATCCCGGATCTCCTTGGTGCGGCCAAAGCCCTTGGGATCGAAGAGGGACAGCAGCTCCACCAGCGTCTGGACGCTGCCGGTCAGGGTCTGCTCCAGCAGGGTGCGCTCGGCCATGACCAGCTCGTACTGGTTCACGGCGTCCACCAGCACCAGCCGCAGGTCGTCGCCCTTGATGGGCTTGGTGAGGAAGCGGAAGACCTGACCCTGGTTCACCGCGTCGATGGCGGTGCCCAGCTCGGCCTGGCCCGTGAGCATGACCCGCGTGGTGTTGGGCGAGAGGAACTTCCACTGGTCCAGGAAGTGGATGCCATCCATGCCGGGCATCATCATGTCGGCGATGACCACGGCGAAGGGGGCCGCGTCGAACAGGACCTGCAGGGCGGCCTCGCCCGACTCCGCCGTGACGACTTCGAACTCGTCCCGGAGGATCCGGCCCAGCGACCTCAGCAGCAGCACATCGTCGTCGACAAGAAGCACGCGGGGTTTCATGGTCGACTCCTGCCCGGGGAAGCCTGCGGGGCGCTGGTGGAATGGTCGTGCGGATAGCCTGAAGCGGTCAAGGGGTGCTCCCCGGGTCCGCATGGGGAGCGGGCACCCGCTGGGGGCGACCCTCCTTCCATTTTTTCACAAGAACGTTCCACCGCGAGTCGGCACAGGCCAGATCCGCCTCGGGGTAGTCGGCCATCGCGGTGCCCTCGGTGAAGCCCCCCGGGAGAACCTGCTGATCCAGCCAGGAGTGGGCCGCGTGCAGCGCCAGGGAGATGAGCGTCGGATGGTCGTCCAGGGAGGTCAGGTACTGCCGCTGGATGGCCGAGGCAAACGGGGCGGGCAGGCCCCAGAGGCTCACCAGCTGGGCGCCCACCTGGATGTGGTCTGTCCCGAAGGTCTCCCGCTCCATCTGGGTCAGGAGCTCCCCCTGGGCCAGCCCCTTCTCCAGGACCGAGTGGTAGGGACAGCCCGGATGGATGGCCATGGCGACCAGCCCGATGTCATGGAGCAGCCCCACAGAATAGGTCTCCTCAGCGACCTTGCGGTCACCGGTCTCCTTGTAGACGAGCTCCCGGGCCAGCCGGCCCACCCGCACGGAGTGGGCCCAGACGTCCTCCAGGGAGAGCCCCTCGGGACGCTCGTTCCCCGCCGCGGCCAGCAGGTCCCGGCTCAGGACCATCTCCTGGAGCAGGTCCACCCCGAGGAACTCGACGGCCTGGCTCAGGCTCGTGATGGAGCGTCGGAACGGCATGTAGGCGGAGTTCACCAGCTTGAGCACCTTTGAGGCCATGCCGATGTCCTGCCCGATGATCGCAGCGAGGCGCTGCAGGTTCGGCGCAGGCTGCTCGAGCTGCTCCTTCAGGGCCACCAGGTGCCGGGACAGGCTGGGAATCCGCTCCAAGCCGGCCACGAAGGACCGGGCCATCCGGGCATCCTCGGCAGCGGGATCGAGGCAGAACGAGTCCAGGATCACGACCAGGTCATTCGGATCGACGGGCTTGACCAGGAAGCGGTGGTAGTCGCCCTCGGCCTCAAGGATGCGCCGCAGGGGGGCGTGGCCCGAGAGGACCACCCGCACCGCGCCCGGCTGCAGCTGCCTGGCGTGGTGCAGGACCTGGGAGCCGTCCATGCCGGGCATCTGCATGTCCGTCAGCACGATGTCGAAGCGGGACCCCGCCATCTTCCGGACGGCCTCCTCGCCGGAATCCACGGAGACCACCTCCCACTCCGGCCGCTGGGTATGGAAGGTCCGGTTGAGGGCCCGCAGGATCAGCGGATCGTCATCGATGGTAAGCATCCTCATGGTGTCACTCCCAAGGGTCGGCAGGGCTGCCTTGGGGCGTGCCCAGGGGAAGCCGGAGGATGAAGGTGGTGCCCGCGCCCAGCACGGACTGGCAGTGGATGGTGCCCCCATGCCGGTTGACGATGACCTGGTAACAGACCGTCAGGCCCTGGCCGGTGCCCTTCCCGACGCGCTTGGTCGTGAAGAAGGGGTCGAAGATCTTCTTCTGGACCTGCTCGTCGATGCCCACGCCGTTGTCCGCGATGCGGATCTCCACACCCAGGGCATGGCGCCGGGTGGAGAGCGTGATCACGCCCTTGCCCGAGTCCGCGGGGACCTTCTCGCCGATGGCATCGGCGGCGTTGACGATGAGGTTGAGGAACACCTGGTTGAGCTCGGCCGGCAGGCCCTGGATGTAGGGCAGGGCGGGATCCAGGTCCAGCACCAGGTCGGCGAGGTGCTTCCACTCGTTGCGGGCCACGGTCGAGGTCGTGACGAGGCACTCGTTGACGTCCACCGGGACCTTTTCCGTGCCGCCCGGGTGCGAGAACTCCTTCATGGCCCGCACGATCTTCGTCACGCGCTGGATGCCTTCGAGGGACTCGCTGATGGCCTGGGGCACCTCTTCCCGGAGGTAGGCGAGGTTCACCTCCGTGGCCAGGGACCGCAGCTCCTCTGCCTTGGCCTCCGGCAGTTCGGCCAGGACGGACTCGTTGGCATCCGTCAGGCGACGTAGCTGGGCATAGGACTTCTTGAGGAACTCCAGGTTGTTGCCCAGGAACTGGATGGGCGTGTTGATCTCGTGCGCGATGCCCGCCGCCAGACGGCCGATGGACTCCATCTTCCGGGACTGCTCCAGCTCGATCAGCACGTCGCGATTGGAGGCCTCGATCTCCTGGCGCGCATCCATCTCTGCGATCAGGTCGAGGTTCTTCTGGTCCAGCTCCCGAGTGCGCTCGACGACCAGCGCCTCCAGCTCCAGGCGCGTCTCCGACCGCTCCACCTTGGACCCGAGCGCCCTGGCGGCGATGCGCAGGACCCCCTGCTCCGAGGTCGACCAGGACCGGCCGCCCTCGCACTCGTCAAAGCCGATGAATCCCCACCAGACACCCCGGACGCGCACGGGCACCACCAGGATGGACTGGACGCCATGGGCGTCCAGGAGCGGCCGCTCCGTGTCGGGGAGGGACGCCACCTGCCCATGGATGACGCGGTCCAGCTGCAGTTCGTCGATCCAGCGCCCGAAGCCCGCCGCCCGCATGTTGAAGTTCAGAGCAGCGGGATCGTCCTTGAGGGCACCGGCCCCCTCCCGGAACCACTCGAACACCAGGCCCATGCCGACCTCGTCCTCACCCTCCGCGTCGTCCCGGCGCCGG
>CAIPAY010000081.1 GCA_903863195.1 uncultured Holophagaceae bacterium | reverse complement strand
GCTTCGGGCCGGGTCAGGCCAGCGGTCCCCGGGTCTTGCGGTAGAGCCACTCGGACTGGTCTTGCACCACGTAGTCCTTGAGCTCGCCGATGCAGGTGTAGCCCAGGCGCTCGTAGAGGCGGCGGGCGGCGGGGTTGAAGCCGGACACGCAGAGGAACACGTTCGGGTGCTCGCGGAAGATCCGGTCTTCCGTGAAGGCGATGAGCCGGGAGCCGAGCCCCTGGCCGCGGAAGGTCGGGGCGAGGCAGATCGCCTGGAGGTAGCCGACGAAGGCGCCCCGCAGGTTGAGGACCAGGACGCCGGCCAGCTGGTCGCCGAGGTGGGCCACGTAGGTCTCCCGGTCCGGATCCCGCAGCAGGCGCAGGCAGGTGGCCCGGTCCCGCCGCAGGGTCAGCCAGGGCTCGGACGCGGCCATGAGCTCCGCGCAGGCTTCGAGCTCAGCCTCGCTGGCGGGGGGATCGATGCGCAGGTCGCTCATGGGTCGATCCGAGGTCCCTGGTCCGCCAGGGCAGCGTCCTTCCTTACGGTGAGGCCGATGGCCCGGGCCGTGAGGGTGCCGATCTCGGCGTTCAGGGCGCGGGTGTCGCCCTTGCCATCCGGGTGCAGGCGCGTGGTGAGCAGGATGAAGAAGGTGTCCGTGGCGGGATCCAGCCACATCGCCGTGCCGGTGAAGCCCGTGTGCCCGAAGGAGCCCAGGGCGAAGAGGCTGCCGCGGGGCCGGCTGTAGAGGGAGTCGATGTCCCAGCCGAGGCCGCGCCGCTCAAGCATGGTGGCGGGCGTCTGCACGCTCCGCATCAGCCGCAGGGTCTCGGGCTTCAGCAGCGGTCCGCCCCGCAGGATGAAGCGGGCGTACTTCGCCAGGTCGGCTGCGGTGGTGAACAGTCCGGCGTGACCGGCCACCCCGCCCATGCGCCGCGCCGTGGGATCGTGGACCACCCCCCGCAGCATGACACCCTGCTCGTCCGGCTCGGTCGGCGCGATACGCGGCAGCAGGCTGGGGCCCGGCTTGAAGGTCGAGGACCGCATCTCCAGGGGGGCGAACACCTCCTGCGCCGCGAAGACGTCCAGGGGGCGCCCACTCAGGCGGTGGACGAGCTCCCCCAGCAGGATGAAGTTCACATCGCTGTAGCGGAACAGCTGGCCCGGGGCGGGATTCGGCACGCAGGCGCAGGCGCAGCGGAGGCCTTCCGCGTAGCCGACCCAGTCCTTGCGTCCCTCCTGCTTCGGGAGGCCCGCGGGCAGGCCCGAGGTGTGGGTGAGCAGGTGCTTCACCGTGACCAGGGGGTTCCTGAACTCCGGCAGGTAGCGCTGCACGGGGGCGTCCAGCTCCAGCTTCCCGCGCTCCAGGAGGAGCATGACCGAGGGCAGGGTGGCCACTACCTTGGTGAGGGAGGCGGCATCGAACACGGTGTCCTCGGTCATGGCCTCGACTGAGGGGACGCGCGCCCGGCTGCCTTGCGCCCAGTGCACGTCCTTGCCGCCGTGGTCGCACCAGTAGACGGCGCCTGGCGTGACCCTGGCCCCTATGGCCCGGTCCAGGGCCGCCCGAAGCTCGGCCAGGCCCCGGGCTTCGAAGGCCTGGGCCTGGAGCAGCAGGGCGGAGAACAGCAGGACCAGAACTCGCATGCTTCAAGCTAAACAGATCCAGGGGCATTCCAGCGCAGGGAGTGCTGCTTGGCCCGTCGGGGC
>CAIPAY010000080.1 GCA_903863195.1 uncultured Holophagaceae bacterium | reverse complement strand
GCGCTCACCGTCCCAGCCGTTCCGGACCACGGGCCAGCCGTAGCTGGCCGAGGCGGTGGTGTGGATCAACAGCACCCCGGCGGCGCCATGCCGGGCGGCCATCTCGAACTTGGTGGTCCAGCGGCCGTAGATGCTGAGGTTGGGGCCGTCGAAGAGGCCGGGTTCCTCCGCTGTAGGGGCCGGTTCGTTCACCAGCAGCAGCAGCACCTTGCCGCGCACATCCAGGCCCTTGAAGTCGTCCCAGAGGTACTCGGCCGCCTCGATGCCGAAGCCCAGGAAGACCACGGGCGCATCAAAGGTCTGCTCGGCCTTCGCCACCCCGGAGCCGAAGACGAACTCGGCGCCGAAGGCCGGGCTGGAGCAGGCGCCTTCGCTCATGAAGCTGAGGGTGCTGCGGCCGACGAGGGTCCGCAGCCCGAGCAGGCTCACAGGCTGGCGGTAGGACTTGCCCCGCCCAGGGGCGGCACCCAGGGCCTGAAGTTGGGTCTCCAGGTAGCGGACCGTGAGCTCGGCCCCCCGCTGCCCCGTGCCCCGGCCCTCGAGCAGGTCATCGGCGAGGAAGGCCAGGTGGGCCCGCAGGGGGGCCTCCTGCACCTTCGGTGGCGCGGGCTGGGCGATGAGGCTGGCCGCGACCAGAAAGGGCAGCAGGGCATGCATGGGAACTCCGGGAGCGTCTCCATGTTACCTCGCAAGACGTGGCTGGGCCTGGTTGGGCAGTTCAGAACGACAAGGCGTTCCACGAAGGGCACGAAGGCAGGGTGCCTCCCGTGAGAATGGGGACAGCCAGAACAAAACGGATCACTGCCAAGGCGCCAAGAACGCCAAGAAAGGCATGGCCCCTTGGGTGGGGCCACCAAGCGCACACCAAATTAGGGGGCAGCCTCGCCGGCTGCACGGGTTGCGCCGGTGCTACTTGGCGCCCTTGGCGTCTTGGCGGTGATCTTTTTATCTCAACCCACGTGTCGAGAGCCCCGGCAGCTGGAACTGCACGGCCCCCAGCAGGGCCACGGGGGCCGTCACGGCCCGCAGGATGCTGCGGCCCAGGCTGACGGGCTGCCAGCCGTGGGCCACCAGGGCCGCGAACTCCTGCTCGGTGATGCCCCCCTCGGGCCCGCTGGTGAAGGCCAGGGCCTCGGCCCGCAGCGGAGGATTGCCCTGCCCCGTGGCGAGCTCGTAGGCGACCCACTTCTGAGGTGCTTCCCAGGCGAGCAGGGCCTCGAAGGCCATGGGGGGCCGCAGCTCCGGGAGGCGGCTGCGGTGGCTCTGCTCGCAGGCGGACTGGATCAGCCGGGCCCAGCGCTCCATGCGGGCGGCGGTCTTGGCGGGCTCGAACTCGCTGCGCGCATAGACCACCGGCTGGATGAGGGTGACGCCCAGCTCCACCAGGGGCGGGAGCAGCTCGTCGAAGAGGCTGAGCTGGGCCGGCAGCGGCAGGCAGGCCTGGAGGGCGAAGGGGGGCTCCCGGTCCTCGTGCAGGGGCGCCACGAGGCGGGCCACACCGCGGGTCCGGTCCAGCTCGGCGAGGTCGGCCTTCCAGGGCTGGTCCCCCAGCACCACCTCGAGGGCGTCCCCGGCCTTGAGGCGCAGGGCCCGGAGGTGCCGGATGGCCTCGACTCCCAGCGGCACCGTGGTGTTTTCGGCGGCAGGGAGGGCGGCAGGGAGGGCGGCGAGGAAGAGGCGGGGGAGGCTCACCCGCTCATGATCCCACGGGGGCTTCCCTGATTCGATAAGCTGGATGCTCTGGAGGACTCTTGGTTGACGCACTGCTCCAAGCCGCGCCCTGGTGGGCCTGGGTCGGGTTCCACGCCTTCGTATTCCTCATGCTGGCCCTGGACCTGGGGGTCTTCAACCGGCGCATCCATGCCCCGACGGTGCGGGAAGCGGCCATCTGGAGCGGGGTCTGGATCGGCCTCGCCCTCACCTTCAATGCCCTCATCTTCCAGGCCGAGGGCACCCAGAAGGGGCTGGAGTGGTTCACGGGCTACG
>CAIPAY010000079.1 GCA_903863195.1 uncultured Holophagaceae bacterium | reverse complement strand
GCCATGCGGGTTGCGATCATGGCCGTGCGGGTGGACTGCAGGGTGCCGGCCACCCAGACGCCGCCCTCGGGCGAGCCCTGTGCCACCAGCGCGACCGCCACCTTGGGCAGCACCTTCGCTTCGGCTTGCGCCTCCTTGTGGCCGCAGCCGAGGGTCCCCAGGAGCAGGCCGGTCATGGCCAGTGCGGAAAGGGCGGTCTTCATGGCTTCACTCCTTCGATGGGATTTCCGGTGGCCAGATCGAGGCCGGCGTGGCTGGTGCGAAGTTCGAACAGGCTCTGGAGGAGCAGCGTCCGGGCGCCCTGGATGGCCGCATCCGCGTCGAGCACCTCGATCAGGGGGGTGAGACCCTCCCGGTGGCGGGCCTCCCGGAGCCGCTTGGACTCCTCGGCGGCGGCGAGGGCGGCCTTGGCGGCGAGGATCCGGGCCTCGGCGGCCTTGACGGACTCCCGCGCGACGCGGACCTGGTGCTCCGCCTGCTGCTGCTTGAACGTGCGAAGGTCGGTCGCGGCCCGCTCCTGGGCCCTGGCCGCCTTGGCCTTGGCCGCGTCCGGCGCGGAGAAGACCTTCCACTTCACCCCGACCGAGGCATAGGTCCAGTTCCCCTTGTCCGACCAGGAGTGATGCAGCGTGCCGGCGCCGACCTCCAGGCCGACCTCCGGAAGGGTGTTGCCCCGGGCCGCCAGGGCGCCCTCGTGGGCGGCCTTGGCCTGGAGATCCGCGGCGACGAGGTCGCCCCGGTAGGCGGTGCCCTTGTCCGCAGAGTCCTGCGTGCTGGGCTCCAGGGGCGTGGCCAGCGGACCCTCCACGGGACCAGTGCCTGTCAGCAGGCCCAGCCCCGACCGGGCCGAGCGGACCTGCTTGAAGACCTCGGCCCGCTGGGCGTCCGCCTGGGCGTGGAAGGCCTTGAGGCGCTGGAGCTCGGACTCGAGCATGAGCCCCTGGCTCACCCGGGCTCCCACGAAGTCCTCCATGCCCTGGATCCAGGCGCGGGTGTCGTCCACCCACTTCAGGGCCTGCTCCGCCACCTGGGTGCCGAAGTAGGCCTCCACCACCAGCTGCGCCGTCTCCTGCTTGCGGCGCTCCTGGCTGGCCTGCTCGGCCTGGGCCAGGTAGTCCCCGGCCCGCCGGGCCGCGCTGATGCGCCCGCCGGTGTAGAGGGGCTGCTGCACCACGGCCGAGCCGCCATAGGCGCCGATGGGATCCGGGTGGTTGAGTGCGAGAGGGTTGAAGTCCGCCGCCCCGATGCGGGCCTGGTTCAGCTTGATGCCGAAGGCCATCATGGGCTCGTCGGTGCGCGTCCCATAGGCGTTCAGTGTGAGAGACGGCAGGCGGAGATCCCGGTTGGCCTCGGCCTCGGCCAGGCGGCTGTCCACCATGGCCTGGCCCGCGCGCAGGCCCGCCTGGTCCGTCCAGGCCTTCCGGATGGACTGGGCCACGGTCAGGGCTTCCTGAGCCATGCCGAAGCCCGCGCCAGCCACCAGTAGCCCCACCAGAGTTGTTATTCTTTTAATACTCATAGAGGAATACTCCAAGATAAAAAAACCAGGGCTGAAGGCCACAGTCTTCTTTACTTCAAGGCTTTGTAGATTACCCGCGCCCGGTCGCTCACGTGACCGCAGACCAGGTCGCAGAGATCCCCCACCAGGGGCATGACCGGCGTGAAGTAGACGGCGTTGCCTTCGGGCTCGCGGCTTACGAGGCCCACCCGCACCAGGCAGGCCAGGTGCTTGGACGCATTGGCCTGGGAGAGTCCTGCAGACTCCGCCACGGCGCCCTGGCTAAGCGGCTCCTTCGAGTCCAGCAGCGAGCGCAGGATCTTCAGGCGGGAGGCGTCTCCCAGCGCGCTGAAGAGGCCGCTGACTTCATCGATCATGGGATTGCTGAGCTGGTGATTCATGGAATCAACTCCATGCGACTATATTCATTCAGTTTTGACTTTTGTCAAGCCAACAATCACCAGCGGCCTCTGAAGAACTGTATACCCATCGGAGCATTAAGGCACCAAGGATTCCACCCTACTGGGAATTCAATGAGGGAACGTGACGGAGGTCATGCCGACGGGGCAGAGTTGCTAGGCTGGTACCGGAGACACCCGTGGACGACCTGGACCTGCGCGCTGCCAAGATCCGCCTGCTCTGCACCGACATCGACGGGGTGCTGACCACGGGCGCCCTAAACTATGGCCGGGAGCCTGGACACACCAAGGCCTTCAACGTGCGGGACGGCGCGGGCACCAAGTGGCTGCAGCGGGCCGGCATCCCCGTGGCCTTCATCTCGGGCCTGGACGCCGCGGCCACGCGGCACCGGGCCCAGGACCTCGGGGTGGAAGACTGCTTCGCGGGTCACCTGGACAAGCTGCCGGTGCTGGACCAGCTCTGCGCGAAATACGGCCTGGCCTATGACCAGGTGGCGCACCTGGGCGATGACCTGCCGGACCTGCCGCTGCTCTCCCGGGTGGGGCTGGCCTGCTGCCCTTCCGACGCCGCCCCCGAGGTGAAGGACGCCTGCCACTGGGTGGCGGATGTCCCGGGCGGCCTCGGTCTGCTGCGGCTGGTGGCCGAGCGGATACTCAAGGCCCAGGGCCGCTGGGCCGACACCGTGGGCAAGTACGGGGCCTAGAATGAAACCGATTGCAGTCCTGCTCGTCACCGCGGCGCTCAGCCTCTCGGGCCAGGACGCCGCCGTTGGTGCCCGCGTCCATGGCCTGCTGCCCATGGGCGACCTGAAGGATGCGGCCAACAGTCCCTTGGGCCTCGGTGCCGCCGTCTTTGTCACCCTCCCCCACAGCGGCGGCCTGGTGCTGCGTCCCGTGCTGGGGCTGCAGTACCTCCCCCAGGGCAACACCGCAGCACTCCCGGGCACCAAGACCTCCGTGACGTCCGTGGACTTTATGCTGGATGCGCTGTGGTTCCCCAACGAGGACCCTGACCGCGGCCCCTACCTCGTGGGTTCCGTGGGCGGCCAGCAGTGGCGGGTGAGCGCCACCGGCGCCAGCCCCTCGACTCAGACCGCAACCCGCCTGGGCCTCGGCGGCGGCCTGGGCTACCAGCTGTCGCCAAGGCTGGGGGTCGAGGCCCGCGGCTTCTGGAGTCCCGTGGAGAAGAACCTCACGGCCACCGGGCTCATGGTCGCCGCCGCCCTGAAATTCTGAGCCCTCAGCGGGCTGAGTGGGCGTTGAACCCGGCGGTGCGCAGCTTCTGGCCCTGGACCTCGTCATCCGGGATGATGAAGTCGACCTCAACCGGGGTATAGAGCCGGCGCTGGAGGTCCATGACCTGGGCGGGACCACCAGACTGCGCCACCAGTCGGCCAGGGAAGAGATAGACACTGCCTTGAGGCTGAAAGAGCATGGCTACTCCAATAGGCCATTAGATAAAATTCTGCATCCAAGTGAAATACGCTTGATTGATTACCTACTTTTAGGTATCCCCACTGGCGTGTCAGGACACCTTCATCGGGCGGAAGCCGCCACCAGTGCGGCCGCGAGGTCGTTGTGGCGCCGCCGGACTGGTTCGAGTTCGAAGGCCACCAGGCGGCCCTCCCGAACTTTTACCACCCCATCCACGAGGGTGTAGGCCACCGGGGCTGGGGCGCAGAGCAGCAGGGCGCCCACGGGGTCGTGGACCGCGCCACCGGCGAAGCCCAGGGCCGAGAGATCGAAGAGGGCCAGGTCCGCACACATGCCCGGTGCCAGGTGCCCGATGTCGCTGCGCCCCAGAACGCGCGCCCCGCCCCGGGTGGCGAGTCGAAGCGTGTCCCTCACGGTCATGGCGCCCGGTCCCCGGTCGCAGCCGTAGGGCTCTGCGGCGATGCCCACCCGCTGGAGCAGCATGGCCATGCGGGCCTCGCCCACCATGTGTGCGGCGTCGTTGCTGGCACTGCCGTCCACGCCGAGACCCACGGGCACGCCCGCGTCGAGCATGGCGCGCACCGGGGCGATGCCCGAGGCCAGGCGCATGTTGGACGAGGGGCAGTGGGCCACGCCGGTGCCCGTGGCGGCGAAGCAGGCCTGACCCGCCCCGTCGAGCTTCACGCAGTGGGCGTGCCACACGTCCGCGCCCACCCAGCCCAGCTCCTCCGCATACTGCGCCGGCGTGCAGCCGAACTTCTCCCGGGAGTAGGCCACATCGTGGTCGTTCTCGGCCAGGTGCGTGTGCAGCCGCACGCCGCGCTGCCGAGCGAGCAGCGCCGTGTCCCTCATGAGCTCGCGGCTCACGGAGAAGGGCGAGCAGGGTGCCAGCGCGATCTGCAGCATGGAGCCCGAGGCGGGGTCGTGGTACCGCGCGACCAGCCGGTCCATGTCGGCGAGGATGTCGGCTTCGCGCTCCACCACCGAGTCCGGCGGCAGGCCGCCGGCGCTCTGGCCCACGCTCATGGCCCCGCGGGTGGCGGTGAAGCGCATGCCCGCCAGCCGCGCACCGTCGATGCTGTCGTCCAGGCGGCAGCCGTTGGGAAACAGGTAGAGGTGATCGCTGGTGGTGGTGCAGCCGGACAGCAGCAGCTCCGCCATGGCCACCTGGGTGCTCACGCGGAGCATCTCCGGCGTGAGCCCCGCCCAGATGGGATAGAGGCCCCGCAGCCAGGTGAACAGCTCCGCGTCCTGCACCGCCGGGATCGCCCTCGTGAGGGACTGGAACATGTGGTGGTGCGTGTTCACGAAGCCCGGCAGCACCAGGTGGCCCCGGGCGTCGACGACCTCGTCCGCCGTGGCGGGCAGCTCGGCCGTGGGGCCGATGGCCTCGATGCGGTTGCCGCGGATGAACACGGAGGCGCCGTGCAGCTCCCGTCCCGCGTCGTCCATGGTGGCCACGCAGGTGGCGTCCCGGAGCAGGAGGGTGCGGCCGCCGGACTCGGACATGGGCTACTCGAACACCACGGTCTTGTTGGCGTAGGTGAGCACCCGGTGGTTCAGGTGCAGCCGCACGGCCCGGGCCAGGGCGAGGCGCTCCATGTCCCGGCCCTTGCGGACCAGGTCCTCGGCGGTGTCGCGGTGGCTGACGCGGACGACATCCTGCTCGATGATGGGGCCCGCATCCAGGTCCTCGGTGACGAAGTGCGCCGAGGCGCCGATGATCTTCACGCCCCGGGCGTGGGCCTGGTGGTAGGGCTGGGCCCCGGCGAAGGCGGGCAGGAAGCTGTGGTGGATGTTGATGACGTCCGGAAAGGCCCGCAGGAAGTCCCCGCTGAGCACCTGCATGTACTTCGCCAGGATCACCAGGTCCACCCGCTCGCGGCGCAGCAGCTCCAGCTGCTGCTGCTCCTGCGCGGCCTTGGTGGCGGCGGTGACGGGGAAGACGTGGAAGGGCAGGCCCAGGGGCGCCACGTGGCGGCGGAGCAGGTCGTGGTTGCTGACCACGCAGGCGATCTCGGCGCCCAGCTCGCCGGCCTGGTGGCGCCAGAGCAGGTCCAGCAGGCAGTGCTCCTGGCGGCTGCACCAGATGGCGATGCGCGGCACCACGTCCGAGAAGTGCAGCTCCCAGTGGCCGCCCATGGCATCGGCCACGGCCGCCAGTTCCTGCCGGAGTGCCGCCCGGCCTGCGGTGTCGGAGTCGTCCTCCCACTCGATGCGGCCCAGGAAGCGGCCCGCCTGGAGGTCCGAGTGGTGGTCCGAGTCCACGATGTTGCCGCCACGCTCGTAGACGAACCCCGCGAGGCGCGCCACGATGCCCCGCTGGTCCGGGCAGGAGATGAGGAGGATGGCAGTGGGCTTGGACATGGATCCCAGGGTGCGAAAAGCCCCCCGACAGAGAGGGCTTCTCCCTAGGTTACACGGCCCGGCCCGCGGGGGCCGTTCCTCTAGCGCACGGTGCGCCAGACCCGCGGCTTGGCGAAGCGCTCAACGGGGTTGCCCAGGATGGTGGCCAGCTGTGCCGCGGCGACGCTGCTGCCCTGGCTGCCCGCAGCCTTGTCTCCCCCAGCCATGCCCCCCTGCAGGGCGCCCCGAGTGCCCATGGGGATGAAGTCCGAAGCGACCCCCGGCCAGGTCAGCTTGATGCCGCTGGGTGCCAGGCGGCCGACCCGGGTATCCGTCACGATGGGGCTCATCACATTCCCGATGAGCCAGCTGGAGGTGGTGCCAGCCCCGCCCGAGCAGATGTCTGAAGAGGTGGGCAGGAAGTAGGCGTAGAACAGGCTCCCGGCCACCACCAGAGGCGGGTTGATCCCCTTGGCGACGAAAGGGCTGCCGGTGACGGCCGCGGGGAAGTTGACGTAGTAGCCAAAGGCGGGAGTGCCGGTCTTGGGCGCCAGGTAGTAGCTGTCGCAGCCGGGCGTGATGACCCCGAGCACCGAGTCGGTGCAGAGGTCGGCCGGCGTGGCGCTCACGGTGTTGCCCGTGAAGTCCTTCAGTTGGCTGGAGGCGATGCCCGTGTCGGAGCCCGAGGCGCTGTCGAGGCCCCAGGCCCGGCTGTCCTGACGGTCGAAGACCACGGTCAGGCGGTGCCGGGTGGGTGCGGGATTGGTCGCGCTGAAGGCCAAGGCCGTGTCCAGGGGATTGTTGCGGTCCCCGCTGACCATGGCGATGCCCACCGCCGTGGGGATGGCCGAGCCCGACACCGCCGCCCCGGGGAAGAGCCCCACCCGGAAGGGGGCAGGCGGGGTGGTGTAGCGGGCCCCCTTGTTCGCATTGTCGTCCTGATAGATCTTGCGGAGCTTCCAGTCCGAGAGCTTGGAGCTGTCCTCGCGGAAGTTCGCGAAGGGCGCGGCCGTGGCAACGTCTCTGGAACCCCAGGCCCAGAGGCCGCCCCGGTAGTCCAGGAAGTAGGCCCGCTGCGCAAGGCCGGAGTTGAGGATGAACTCGAAGGGCACCACCCCGGCGCCCACGGGACCCATGGTGGTGGCCCCCCCCGCGGCGGCATCCGTGGTCAGATCCACGGCCGCCAGGACAGTGCCCGTGTAGGCATCCAGGGCCAGGACCGAGCGGCCCAGGGGCGTCGGCTTGGAGGCTGTGTCCGGGAAGTTCGCCTCCACCTCGGGAGTGCTGAAGCCGCCCCCCAGGAAGACCGCGTCGCGCAGCTTGCCATCGGCGTCCACGACCCGGCCGATGGCGGGCGGAGACGTGGAGAACCCGAACTTCTTGAGCAGACCCTGCACGGTGGCGAGGGGCGGCGCGCCGGACCCGATCTGGGCGGCCGGGAAGGTCGCAGCCTCATCCGGCACCAGCGCCCAGCGGAGGCTCGGCGTGAAGGGATCGCTGACATCCAGGGCGTAGGTGCTGCGCCCTCCCTTGCCGAGGCCGAAGATGGCCACGGCGCGCTCCCCGGTCCCCTTGTCCACCAGGCCGTTGGGAGACCCGCCGCCGCTGGGCGGCAGGTCCAGGTGGTAGAGGGTGGGGCTGCCGTCCACCAGGAACCGGTGGACATTGCTGGAGACCGTCAGGTAGTCCAGCCGGTCCAGGAAGTCTGTGGGCAGGAAGCTCCAGAGCTCCTGGACCGCCCCGGTGATGAGGCCGCTGGTCTCGGTCCTGGTGACTTCGCCGAAGGCGTGCAGCCAGCCCTGGTTGGTGCCCACCAGGATGAGGCGGAAGCGGCTGCCCCCCAGGGCCGCCAGGTCCGCGTATTTGCTCAGGGCCTGGCTCACGTCGTTCCAGGCGTATTCCAGTACCGCAGGGGCGGAGTTGATGATGTCGCCCATGATGTTCGTGCGATTGGCCGTGGGCTTGCCGCTGCTGTCGAGCTTGGCGGTGTCGGCCCCTGCCGCGTGCTGGATGATGGTCTTTTTCTGGTTGGCGTCCACCACCGAGGTGGCCACAAAGTACTTCAGGCCCGTGGTCGCGTTCTCGAAGGCGGCGCCGGTGTCCGTGAAGGCCTGCAGGGTCGTGCCATTCGGGATGCGCGTGTAGAGCGTCCGGGCGGTGCCGACGGGCCCCTTCAGGAGGGCGGCGCTCGCGCTCCACATGGCTGTGGTGGCGCTCAGGGTGGTGGTGAAGGCCCCGCTGCGGTCCAGGATCTTGACCGTGCCGTTCACCTCCTGGGTCCCGAAGGACAGGAGATCCCCGGGCCACAGCACGCCGCCGGAGCTGGGCGGGTAGAACTGGCCAGTGTAGAGCTGGCGGCCCAGGCTGGCCCCGATGAAGGGAAGGGTCGGTGCGGCGGTGGCCTGGTTGCCCACGGACGAGATGGCGATGCGGAAGGCATATTCGATGCTGCTGTTGAGGCGCTCTGGGTTCGTCCCGTCGAAGAAGTAGATCGCGTTGTCCCTCGCCAGGCCCCGCGCAGGATACTCGGTGGGGTGTTTGGGATCGGGGATCCAGTCGTTGTTCGGATCGAGGGTCGTGCCGAGGGCCTGGTCCCAGCCCAGGAAGGGGTGGTAGGAGCTGAGGGCTCCGGTGGAGAGCCCAGGGCGCCCCAGGAGGGCAGCCAGGAAGAGGCTGCGCTTGGGGCTCGCGGCATCCGTGTACTGGCCAGCGAGGCTGACGCCCACGGTCATCGTGGTCACCAGATGATCCGGGCTGAAGGTGACCCCGTTGCGCTTCCGTAGGGCGAAGGGGAGGAACGAGGAGGGCGTGCCGCTGGTGGTGGAGGTCCCGGGATCCTTGGCCGCCAGGTAGTCCGTGCCCAGCGTCCCCAAGGAGGGCTCCGCCAGGTGGGCCGCGGCCCCGGCCAGGGTGAAGAGGTTCCAGCTGGCGCCGCTTCGGTCCACGAGGGACGGTTTGCTGATGAGGGCCCGGTTGCCCTGGAGCGCGCTGAAGGTCTCGGCACCCAGGGTGCCCGTCACGTAGGGCGTCGTCAGGTTGGCGTTGGCGCCCACGGCCGCCACGCCGTTGTTGTCGAGGCCATCCGTGAAGAGGATGAGGAACTGCTTCCCGCACTGGGCGGGACTGGCGCCGACCACGTCATTGAAGACACTGCCCGGATCGCTGAACTGGGCCAGGGTGCGGGCCATGGCGTAGGCAAGGGGAGTGTCGCCCGCGGTGAAGAGGCGGGCGAGGCGGCTCATACCCGCCACGGAGTTGCCGGTGGGGGAGGTGGGGCCCTGGGCGGCCGTGTTGTTGAGCAGGGTCCAGCCCGAGTCCTGGCCGTACAGCTGGGTACCGGCCTCGGCCGCCGCCAGGGTGGTCTGGCTGTTGTTGTCGATGGCGGTCGCTGTGCCCGCCGCGGCCTCGGTGTTGGGGTCCAGGCAGCGGAAGGCCCAGTAGACGTCCGCCTGGTGCGCCACCCAGCTCTGGACATGCGCCTTCTTGATGGCCTGCGCCCGGGTGAGGGACGGGGTCCGGTAGTTGGCGGCCTCGTCATAGACGACGCCGGCGTAGGTCCCATCCCCATTGTAGCTGGGCACCCGGATCTGGCCCCAGGTCCCGGTGGGCCCGAAGCCCTGGCCCCAGCTGACGCTCCCCTGGTTCCTGACCGCGGTGGCGTCGACCGCATCGAAGACGATGTAGCTGCCCGCCAGCGAGGAGTCCGTGGTGTAGTTCGGGGCTGTGCGGTCCGCACTCTGGTACATGCCACCGAAGAGCCAGGCCAGATAGGCGGGGCGGTAGACGGCACTGTAGAGCACGGCATAGGTGCACGCCTTCCCCTTCGCGGCCGTGCCGAGGGGCAGCGCCGTGCCATTGGCGTCGCCCGTGAAGACGCCATTCTGCGCGCCCTCGAACCGGTAGCAGGTGTCCACCTCGACCGGGGCGCCGCTGCCGTAGGTGGTCCCGCTCTTGACCTGCTGATCCAGGATCGTGGCCGAGCTCAGGGGCACCCCGGAGGAGTTCCGGTCCAGGACCTTCCAGGGGATGGGGAGGTCGATAGTTCGGGGAATTCCGGTGTTAATGCGAAAGCGGACATGGCTGGCAGCCCGAATCCAGTTCCGGACATCGTTGGCGCCGGAGGTGGCGCCGTCCAGGCCTGAGCAGGCACTGGCATCGGCGGCGGTGACGGCCGAGCCATCGGGTTTCCGCAGGGCCTCATAGGGGGCCGGCGTGGCGGTGTTCGCCGTGAGAAGCCCAGGGGCCCCCAGCGTAGAGCTGTAGTTGGCCCCGGGAGAGCCATCAAGGGCCACCGCCACGTAGGGGCTGCCTCCCCCAACAACGGGGGCGGTGCAGTAGGCGGGAACCGTGAAGGAGATGCCCGTGGCGGAGCTCAGGGTCGTGGCGGCCGTGGAGGAACCGAGGTCGCCGTTGGGGCTGCCCGGGCAGAGGTTGTCGGGCTGGTTTGGATACACCCCCCAGAGGAGCTGGTTGTTGCCAGCGCTGGTGCCCTGGGTGAGGAAGTAGGTCGAGAAGATCAGGTTGTCGCCCACGGAGAGCCGGTCAGTGCTCTTCAGAGGAGTGCTCGGCGAGGAGGCCCGGGCGACCGAGATGGGGGCGAGCAGGGTGTAGTCGCCCACCGGGTTGTTGGAGTGGACAAAGTCCGGGATCGTCACGGAGACCTGGGACTGGAAGGAGCCGGGGCCGAGCTGGGTCCAGGTCGAGCCAAGGAGGGTGGCATACCCAGAGGGGGTGCTGGACCAGGACACCGTCCGGTTGGCCGTGGCCTCGCCCTCGACCGGGGTGTGCGTCAGGGTCACCGTCAGGGCGACGGTGCTGCCTGGGGCCCAGGGGCCCGAGGGGCTCGCGGTGATGAGGGAAAGCGTGTAGGGCGGGCTGCCCTGGGTGCCGGTGGTGGTGCAGGTCCCGAGCTGGTAGGAGGTGTGGTCATTGGCCCCGATGGTCGCGGAGCTGTTCACGGGGTTCAGCCCCACCGCGGCAGAGGCCGCATTGTTGCCGACTGCCATGGCGGAGATCGTCACGGTGGGAGGGTCGTTGGCCACCGTGGCGCCCCCAGTAACGCATTGGCCATTGCCGGCGGCCCTCGGCCAGCAGTGGCCGCCTGTGGGGTTGGCGTACCAGCTGGCAGAGCCGTCGACGTTGAGGGTGAGCGTGCCCTGGGCCTGGGCCCCAGGGTCATTGCCCGCCATGGCGTAGATGACATAAGCGTTGTTGGCCGCTGGCCCCGGGACGGGGGTGACGAGCTTGAACTCCATGCACCGGTAGTCATCGGCGTCGGCGGTGTCCAGGTTCCGGTAGAGAGGATGGAACATGAGGCTCGCCATGGACCGGGAAAGGTCGAACACCGAGACGATCTCGGGCTTGGGCACGCTGCTGCTGGACTGCTGGAAGAGGTCCAGGAAGTCCGTGGTGCCGGCCTGCAGCCGTGTATCCAGCTGCGCCCGCGCCGGCATCGCGGCCAGCAGGCCCAGAGCCAGTGCCAGGGCGAAGCGGAAGAGGGACTGGCGGCCATGAGCCATGGTGCTGCTCCTGAACTACTGGACGGGGGTGGAGAACCAGACTTCCTTGGCGTGGACGAAGGTCACCGGGGTCTGGGTGACCTGGGCATCGGCGCGGGTGGCCCACAGGTCCGGGGCTTGGCGCGCCTTCCCCCCGGCCGCCGGCGTGTAGGCGCTGGCGCCCATGCCCTGGCTGGTGAGGACGATGGGCAGCTTGCCCATGCGCGTGAGGCCGAGGGTGTAGCCCTGGCTGCTCCCGTCCGCCGTGACCAGCGTCATGTCGGCCAGGACCGTCCCATTGGGCGTGTAGGCGGTGGGAGAGGTGGGGCTGGAGGAGCTGAGATTAAAGGCCGAGCCAGTCCGCGTGTCGTCCATCAGCAGCGCGGTCTTCAGGCTGACGAGCTTCTGCGCGGCCGAGCCTGACGTCGCCACCTTGCCGTTCTCCAGATCCATCCAGTAGATGGCCCACTCGACCCCGGACTCGGCCACGTTGCGGGCCATGGCCCCCTGGCGGCCGAAGCCCACGGTGACGATGTCGCGCAGGGCGTTGCGCGACATGCCCACAGCAGCGGTGGTGAGCAGGATCAGCAGCATGAGGGCCACGACGATGGTGATGCCCCCGGACTCAGAGGGCCGTCGGTAGCGGGGATGTGGGCCGGGCATGGGTGTCCTCTCAGTTCATGGTCAGGCCTGAGTGCCGGGGCACGAAGACCAGGCTCTGGGTGAAGGTCCGGTAGGCGAGGGGCGAGGCCTTGGAGCCGTATTCCGAGCGCTTGACGGCGGTGCGGGTGGTGACATCCAGTCGCACCAGGATCGGCGTGGCCCGGAACCAGCTGGCCGTGGCCCGGGTGGAAAGAACATCGGCCCGGCCCGTGGCGGCCAGCTGCGCGTCCAGCTCGGTCCGGAGCCCCAGGTCCCAGCCCGTGCTCGCACCAGAGTAGCTGGCCTTCGTCCCCGACGCGGTGAGCCCGGCCCAGCTGGCACCGCCGTTGGCACTGAGGAGGACGCTGAAGCCCATCACATCCTCGGCGATGATCTGCTGGGCCTGGGTGGCGGTGAAGGAGGTGTCGAGGTAGTTCCCCTGGTCGCGCACCAGGCAGGGGACACCGCTGGCGCTGCCGGGGTCCACCTTGAGGAGCTCGATCCGGTAGCGGACCATCTGTGCGGCCTGGGCGAAGAGCACCGAGCTGCCCAGCCGGTGTTTTCTTCCCAGGACCACCCCCGTGGCGCCGCTGCCGGTGATGGCCGTGTTGGCCAGGGCCCCGGTGCCCACAGTGACTGTGAGCTGACTGCCGCTGACCGTCGGGGCACTGGTGATGACGGCCGCCTCCCACGCATCCTTGAACAGCATGAGGTGGCCGCTCTTGACCAGGTTCGCGTAGGAGCCGTTCCCGCACTCGACGGTGAAGGTGTTGTCCGCTGCGACCGGGGCACCGCCGCTGAGGACCAGTTCCGCCGCAGACTTCTGGGTGGTGCCGGTGAGAAGGATCCCCTCGAAAGGCAGGGGCTGGTCGACGTAGAAGTAGAGCTCATCCGAGGTGGGCGGGTCATCAAACCCCGCAGAAGCGACGGCCATGTTCGGCAGGATGAAGAAGGGCTGCATGGTGGCGCTGGTGGCGGGGGGCACGGCCAGGTCCGCCAGGTACATGCAGGCCTGGTTCAGGTCATCGGCCAGCAGGTCCAGGGACATGCGGTTCCGCCGGGCGCTGGAGATGGACTCCCCAGAGGTGTAGAAGCTGGAGAGGCTGGCCCGGTAGACGTTTCCCATGCCCGCCATGAGGACCATGGTGAAGACCAGGGCTACCAGCAGCTCCACCAGGGAGAAGCCCCTTGTGCCCGAGGCGCCCGTGCGGCGACGCGGCCTAGACATGGGTGATCAGCCGATTGAGCCGGACGTAGCGCTTGACACCCGCTCCAGTCTTGTCTGCGTCATCCATGAACTGCACGACCACGGTCAGCTCCGACAAGGTTCCTGTCATCGCCGTCATGGGCGCAACCCGGGTCGTGGTGGCCGTGAAGTAGGTCGTCGTCTCCGTCACATCGGTCGAGGTGGCGTTCACCGGGCCGCCCTTGACATTGAACTTGTCCACCACCGAGGCGCCGCTGGCGAGGTTGATGTACTTGAGTCCCGCCAACGCCGCGGGGCTGGCGACGTTCGTGTCCGTGAGGTTGAGCCAGCTCAGGCGACCTTCCCGCTCGGCCTGGTCCAGCACCTGCTCGGCCACCAGGATGGCGGTGCCCAGGCTCCGGCTGCCCCGGGTCGCCTTCAGCGCCATGACCTGCAGGGCCGTGAGACCCATGATGCCGACAGCCAGGATGAAGGCCGTCATCAGCATCTCGACCATGCTGAAGCCCGCCTGGGAAGCGTGTCGCCAAGACGGCAAGGGTCCGCCTGGCCTCAGATCCTTCGCCATTTCCCATCCCCGCTCCGGATGCCCGGGTTGTAGAACTTGAAGATCGTCCCGCCGTTGGCCATCACCACGAGCATTCCCATGGGACCGCCGGGGATTGCCCGCCCGGCGTCGGTGGTGGCGACCATCGGGATGATGAAGGTGGACAGGAAGCGCTTGTTGCTGCCGCTGATGAGGACCCGGTGCGCCGCCGCGTTGTCCTCGGGGAACAGGAGGTTTGCATCCACCACCAGACCATTCATGACGCCGGCAGTGGCGAAGGGCTGGACCGTGGTGAGGTCCACGTTCTTGGACCCCGAGGGCATCGCCTTCATGGCATTGGCCCACTCGGTGGAGCTGGCGGTCACGATGCGGGCCCCCAGATGGACGCGGTCTGCCTTCAAATACCGGAAGGGGGCCGCCACAGTGCTGACCTGGGCGGGGGTGAGGGTGGCGGTGGGGGCGGTCCCATTGGCTACCTTCTGAATGTCAGCATCGACAATCGTCGCGTCGCCGTGGGCCAGTGCGAGCGGATTCGTCGAAGCCCAGAGCCCCCAGGTGACCATGGCCGTGTCCCGGCCCGTGGCAGCGGCAGCGCGGTGGGCGTTGCCCAGGGCCCCTTCGACCTCATCCATGAGCGCCCGCACGGCGCCGGCATTCCGGGACTGGAACTGGGAGACGCCGGTCACCGAGAGGATCCCAACGATGCCCATCACCAGCATCACCTCCAGCACGGAGTAGCCGCCCGAGCGCTTGAAGAGAAGCCGAGGGGTCATGAGGATCGCCTTTCGAGGATGGGCTGAGAGGGGGACGCAAGAACCCTGGACCGGACAGGTCCACGGATACGGATGGAGCCTGGCTTCAGCGCCGTTGCTGACGAAACCCGGCTCAATGCCTTCAGGGGTAACTTGGCCTGGTGACGGGGTCTGTCAACCAGCCTGAGATCTGGACATTGCTGCCGAGTCTTCCTTGAGTGTTTCTAAAGCTCCTAGGTGCAACCATTCCTAATCACAGGCCACGTTATGACCGAGCTCCATCGGTCTATTTTTAAAAAATCTGGACACCGTTTTATCATCTTTTTCTCTATTTATTTCTGCTCTTAGAGTGTTCATTACTGATCCCATGGCCGCGACCAGCCGCGGGATGGCCTCTCCAAGGGACCAAGAGTCTTAACGTCGCGACCCCTTCATGTCCAAAAATTAGTCACTCTCGAGAACTGGATGGAGGGACTGATCTGATCGATGGGATCCCAGAAGTGCTCCAGGGTGAGCGCCGGCCCGGTCGCATGGCTGGACGGCGTGGGCCACAGGGTCCGGCCGGTGTCGGCGTCGCACACCATGGCCAGGCGCACGGGAACCTCCAGGCCCTCCGAGTCCGCAATGTCGACCCGACGGACCGCGATGGAGGCTGCCCTCAGGATCTCTGTGACGAGGTGATCCTGGAGCTGGAAGCGGTCACCTTCGGTGTGTCCGGGGTCGGAACGGAGGAGGAGGACAACGATCACCTCCTGCCCCGGCCGCCCTGCGCAGCAGCTTTCGAACTGGGCCACGGCCAGGTCCGACGCCTCCAGGATCTCGATGGGGATGAGCATGAGGACCTCGTTCAGAACCCGTTTGCGAGGGGCACGGAGTCCTTCCTGGCGGCGTTCAGGGTGATCCCCTGACAGCCATGCTCCGGCCCATACAGCAGCCGCGGGCAGCAGAG
>CAIPAY010000078.1 GCA_903863195.1 uncultured Holophagaceae bacterium | reverse complement strand
CTTGGCATCGCGCTCGCGCTGCACTTCCAGCAGCCCAGGCTGGTGCTGGCCCTCTCCGCCGTGCTGATCCTGTGCGCGGCGCTGGAGGCCTTCCTGGGCTTCTGTGTGGGCTGCAAGGTCTACAGCCTCCTCAAGGCCACCTTCCCCGCCCGCGTCGTTTCCCTGGAGCACCCATGAGCACTGACCCTGTCCGCCTCTGGCGCAAGCAGTCGGCCTCGGAAGACTTCTCCAACCTGGTCGCCGCCATCGTGGCCAGCGACCTGGCGGAGCCCCGGACGCGGCACATCGACGCAGGCTCGCTGCCCAGCCGGGACGCGGTGATCGACCTCGTCAAGAAGCTGCGGGAGCTCTTGTTCCCGGGCTACTTCGGCAAGCAGAACCTGTCCACCAGGACCCTGGAATACTACGTCGGCGAGCTGCTGGGGGACATCCGGACCCGGCTCTTCGAGCAGGTGCAGAACGTGCTGCGCCACCAGGCGTCCCGCCACGGCAGCCCGGTCCAGGACTTCGAGTCGGCCGCGGAGGACATCGTCCACGCCTTCCTGGAGGCCATCCCGCGCCTGCGCGCCATCCTGGCCACGGACGTGCAGGCGGCCTTCGAGGGGGATCCCGCCGCCGTGGACACGGACGAGGTGATCTTCTCCTATCCGGGCATCTTCGCCCTCACGGTCCACCGCATCGCCCACGAGCTCCACCGGCTCCAGGTGCCCCTGATCCCCCGCATCATGAGCGAGTACGCCCACGCCCTCACGGGCATCGACATCCACCCGGGCGCGACCATCGGCGCCTACTTCTTCATCGACCACGGCACCGGCGTGGTCATCGGCGAGACCACCGTCATCGGCGAGTACGTGAAGATCTACCAGGGCGTGACGCTGGGAGCCCTCTCCACCCGCGGCGGGCAGTCGCTCAAGGGCGTGAAGCGCCACCCTACCCTGAAGGACCGCGTCACGGTCTACTCCGGCGCCTCGATCCTGGGCGGCGACACCGTCATCTGGGAGGAGGCCGTCATCAGCAGCAACGTCTTCGTCACCCAGACCGTGCCGCCGCAGACCCGGGTCACGGTGAAGAACCCCGAGCTGCAGTACCGCAACCACCTGCCCCAGGAGTTCAAGCAGGACGTGCCGAGCGACTGGGTGATCTGAGCCGCTGCGACCCTGATAAAAAACCTTTCAAGCAACCGAGATGTGACCATTTTTTTTGTCACCTCGCGGAGGCTCTGTGAAAAAATGGAGCCCACCACGCGAGGGAGCTGCACCCATGGGTCGAGAGATTTTCTTCAACGGGGGCTTCCACCAGGAGACGGAGAAACTCCTGAGCATCCAGGATCGGGGGCTCTGCTTCGCGGATGGCCTCTTCGAGGTCATCCGCTGCGTGGACGGCAAGTTCCTGCTCTTCGGGAAGCACCTCCGGCGCATGCGCGAGAGCGCGGCCTTCCTCGGCATGAACTTCCCCTACACCACCGAGGAGCTGCTGGAGGCCTGCCGCGAGCTGTCGCGCCGCAACGGCATCCAGGACGGCGAGCTCTACCTGGAGATCACGCGCGGTGAGGCGCCCCGCTACCACCCCTTCCCCGAGGGCGTGCGGCCCAACTTCTTCATCGTCCTGATCCCCCTCCGGAAGATGCCCGAGGGCTGCTGGTCCGTGGGGATCAAGACCGTCACCTTCCAGGACATCCGCTGGGGCTACTGTCACATCAAGTCCATCAACCTGCTGCCCAATGTGCTGGGCAAGCAGTACGCGAAGGAGAAGGGCGCCTTCGAGGCCCTCTTCACTCGCGACGACGACCGGGGCCGCTACCTGACCGAAGGCCCCAGCTCCACGATCTTCTGCATCCGGGACAAGGTCCTGATCACCCCTGAGCTGGACAACATCCTGCCGGGCACCACCCGCCAGTGCGTGATGGGGCTGGCCCGCGCGGACGGCCTGGAGGTGCATGAGCAGCGCCTGTACCTCCAGGACTTTCTCGCGGCGGACGAGGCCTTCATCTCCAGCACCGTCTCCGAGGTGATGCCCGTGGTGGAGGTCGATGGCGCCGTCGTCGGCGGGGGGCGCCTGGGCCCGGTCACGGCCCGTCTCCAGGACCTGTACCGGGAGTTCAAGAAGGACCACCTGGAGTAGGCGCCCCATGCTGCCCGCCCCCGCCCGACCTCGCCGCCG
>CAIPAY010000077.1 GCA_903863195.1 uncultured Holophagaceae bacterium | reverse complement strand
GCCTCCGCGACGGGCACCCCGGTGGTGCACCAGTTCCAAGCTGCAGGCCTGACGAACGTGACCGCCACTGCCGATGACGGCAAGGGCGGCATCGGAACGGGAAGCATTCAGCTGACCATTGTGGAGAACAATCCCCCGGTGACCACCGTGACACCCACGGCTCCGGTGTCTCCCCTGTATCAGAACAAGAGCTACACCTTCACGGCTACCGCGTCGGATCCTGACAGCGACGCCATCGACAGCTTTGAGTGGGACTTTGGCAATGGCGTGGTGGTGGCGGGTGGCGCAAGCCAGGCTCACACCTTCCCGCCGACCGTGGTGGGGGTCGTGCTGGTTAAGGCCCGTGCCATCGACCACCGCGGCGCGGTGGGCGACTGGAGCCCAGTGGTTAACTTCACGGTGGCCACGGCGCAGCTGCCGGTGGTGACCTTCACCAGCCCTGCCGTGAGCCTCAGTCTGAACGTCGGCTCCTATATTGATCAAGACATCCTGTTCTCGGTCACCAATCCCAATGCAAGCCTCGGCGCTACCATCCCACTGCCTGGAGGCATTGCCTTTAGCGCCAACGATGGTGCCGCCACCGTCCCTGCCGGTGTGGTTTCCCTGGGTGGAACCAGTTATAAGGCCACGGTTCGGTATTCGGCCGCGGGTTCGTCTGGCAGTCGTTCAAATGCTCCCTCGGCCTCGGCCCAGGACTCTCTGAGCATTCCTGCGGTTCCGGTCGCCGTCTCTGGCGCTCCGGTCACGATCGTCACGGGTACTTTCGGGAAACCGACCATCGGTGTGACGATTCCGTCCACGAGCAGCAACACAGCCTACGCATCGGCCAGCATCGCCCTTCGTTTCACCCTCGGGAACCCGACGGGCAACCCAACCACCTATACCGTGGATTGGGACTCGGTTGGCCACCCGGGTGTGACCACGACCAGTGCCACGATCAGTGATCCCTTGCTGGCCACAACGGGCGTGGTGGTTGATCTGACCCACAGCTACGCGACTGTCGGAACCTATAAGATCGCCATCACGGCCTTTGACAATCGCAGCATCAGCGATAGCACCAGGACGGCCGATCCCCAGTATCGAGATTTCGTCATTGGGACCAACGCTCTGCCCACGGCCACCATCACCTCGCCCCAGTCTTCGGGAACGCTACCCGCGCTTGCCTCAATCCAGAATGGCGGCCAGGGTATTCCGACCATCCCGGCAGGCGCAACGGATCCTGACGTGGTGGTGATTCCCGCCAACGGGAAGCTGGTGTTCAGCGGAACCGGTACGCAACCTGACTCCGGGGGTGCTATCACCTACAGCTGGACCTTCAACGGTGGGGTTCCCAACTCCAGCACCCTTCAGAGCCCTGGCGAAGTCTTCTTCCCGGGCGTGGCCAGCCAGATCACCGCCTACCGCGTGGACCTGACGGTCACTGATAACTTGGGTCGCCCCAGCGTGAATTCCGCCAAGGCCCGGAGCAAGTGGGTCGTCGTGGACGCCTCGAATACCCAGGACTTCCACCTCAGCTTCATGTATCGCCAGAAGAGCGACAGCAACCTTAATTTGGTCCCCACCATCGCTACAAAGGCGGCCAATGGTCTAGGCGCCCAGATCCAAGTCTTCCAGGATGGCGTTACGAACACCTGGTCTGTGGTGGACGCCTCGGGAACCGAGGCTGATAAATACATTCCGGTTCGCTCGGATCTGCCCTTCTGGATCAAGATCCCCTCAGGTGTGGCCTCTGATGCGCGTGCCTACTTTATGCGCATCCCGAATGCCCCCACAGGCGCCTACGCCGATGCGACTCTCGGCAGCACACTGGATACCTCCACATCCAGTTTCGGTTTCGCCAGTGGGTCTGCCCCCTGGAACCCCGCGCTCCAGATCGTCACGGCTCAGGGATTCGCGCCTGAAGTGGACGCCGCTGCTCAGCGCAAGCTTCAGGGTCTCTATAGCCTTGCCTTGCCTACACCAACAACCACCGCAGACACATTCTGGCTTAACCGGATGTCGGCGCCCTTCGCGGAGGGTGTCATCACGGGCTTAAACGGAAACGCTGGCTTCAGCGGGATCACGGCCTATCAGAGCTTTGCTGAGTGGCCCATCGTGCTTGAGGCGAAGCCCACCGGCGCCACTGGGAGTCTTACTTCCACAACCGGCAGCACGGACTTGGCTTTCAACCTGGATTACGGAAAGTACCAGGATGATGCTACGACAAGCGCTTCCTACGGCATCACAGCTATGCAGGCCTTCAGGGCTCCCAAGGGCTCTACCGATCCCTATGACCTGACGGTTGCAGGCTGGGGCAACGCCAGCGCGAAAACCACGCTTACCTCCACGGCGGCAGCTTTAGGGGTTGGCACCTACTTCGGCCAGATGATCACGGCTTCCGTGGGGATCACCAGACTCACGGGTGGCCTGACGGGTCTGAGCATTCCCTATGATGCTAATGATCCGGATCGCACCGTCATCGCGCCTTCCACTCGCAACCTGACCGGAATCCGCAGCGTCTTTAGTTACGCCGAATACCTGTGGACCAAGGTTTGGGCCTGGCCGCTGGTTCTGAATAGTTCGCAGCTCAAGTATGATGCCAACTTGTCTACTTCTACGGCCTTCTACCGCTACAGTGTGCCGCCCACCAGTTGGCCCAAATACCTTGGCACCATCACGCCGGACAGCAGTTCCTTCAACCTCAACGTCTCGGGGGGGGCCACCTTTGCGCCCCAGACCTCGTCCCCGGTGGCCCTCAGTGGGACCCCAGGCACGGCAGGAGTAGGCCGATTCTTCTGGACGGTCTACACTCCCTGGTATAACTCAGTTCCTGGCAGCACCATCGCCCGAACTTGGCTGGCGGATGCTTCCGGGCAGCCACCCACCACTCAGTCCGGGAGCGCCACAGGGGACGCCACCGCGGCTCTGGGCTTCGTGCCGCCCCAAGATACGGTCGTGGACAAACGGGGCCGGAATTCGGACGGATCCCTGAGTGGGGATGCTCTGGGTGGCTACCGAGTTACTTGGTTCAACGCCACCAAGGATGAGGGCGGGAACCCTGTTCCGCCAGACTTCTGGGTGGTGGAACTGGTTGCGAACGGCGAAACCAGGCACTTCCTGCTGCCCGGGAGCTTCCCGGCCACGTATCCGACGTATTCACCCAGCGGCTTGCCCAATCCGGAGGCCATTGCCATCCTCACGGATGCCCGGGTTGCCATGACCCGACAGTCCGACAGCAAGCCGATCGTCGCCCCAGGCTACTGCTGGTTTGATGTGCCCCTTGAGCTTCGGCCAGCGGCGCGCTCTTCCGCTACCCTGACCGTGTTCGCCCTCAAATCCGTCCTGGCGAATAATGCCCCAACGGGGGCTAGGGCTCTCAACCGGCCCGAGTGGATCGATGCCATCAAGACCGCTGCTGCCAACATGATCGTCAAGGGCAGCAACGGTACACTCCTGACGGACATCTACAAGATCCCCTTCAACTACTACTGGGACATCGTCATCACCAATGGCCCTGCGACCCCTGTCGCGCCCTGAGCCTCTCTTCCATGCTTGAATCTGTCTGACACTGCAGCCCCGGGGCCCTTGGCTCCGGGGTTGGACTTCCACAAGACCCCCTGGTTCCTGGAGGACCCGTGAAATCCATCAGCATCCTTGCTGCGATCCTGGCCACGGGCGCGCTGAGTGCCCAGGACTCGTCGAACAACCTGAATGCGAGGATCATCCTCTTCGCCGAATCCATTCAGACCCGGGGCATCCTGCTGGGGCAGGGGGTGGAGGACAAGGCGGACCGGCAGACGGGGCCCGGCCTGCGCTTCATGGGCCGCTTCGCCGAGGACTCCCGCTGGAACTGGGAGCTGGCCGGGCGCTTCCAGAGCTCGGCCCACATGGTCACCAACCGGGACATCGCCTCGGCGCCTCCCGCCAACATCCTGGACGCCACCCGGGTCAAGGTGGACTACAGCTACTGGAGCGTGGGGGCGGGCTACGTCCTGCCCGTGGGCGACAACGTGGACCTCGGGATGCACCTGGAGGGCCGGGCCGAGACCATCAACCCCAAGGGCACCTACTCCACCACCAACGGCGGCACGGGCTACATCGATGCCATGGCAGTGTATTGGCGCCCCTGGGTGCGCCTGAGCCTGGACGTCAAGCTGCGGACCGGCCCCTTCTACACGGTGGTCGGGGCCGATGCCGGCTTCGCGGGCTTCAAGACCAACCAGCGGGTGATCCCGCCCATGTCCCAGATGGACGACCAGACCATGCGGTCCATGGCCCCCACCTGGTCCGGGTCGATCTATGCGGGTGTTCAGTTCTAGCTGACCGTACGGGCTTTCCTGGGATCTTGTGCCGGCTCGGAATCGGCCGCGCCGATTCCGAGATGTGAAGAACTCTGGGGGTAGGGATTGTTGGCCTGCTTTCAGCCGTGAAGGGATGTGAGGCAGCGTGCGGCGACGGGACAAGGTCTTTCTGGGCGTGGCCTGGGCCGCGCTGCTGGCGGGGCTGGCCTGGGCGCTGTCGACGCAGTCGCGGTGGGTCCAGGAGTCCGCGGGCAAGCTGCGGGCCCGGCAGCCCGACAAGGCCGCCCCGGCGGCGCCGGCAAAGTCTCCGGAGTCCGACGACGCGCCCGCGCCCCCGCCCAGCGCCACAGGCGTGATCGGGACCGTCAGCGAGGACACCTACAAGGCCATGGCCAAGGACCTCGCGGCGCGCAAGAAGGCTAAGAGGCCGTAACAAAACCCCACGGTCGCGTCGGGTTTTGTTATGACCTCTAAGGCCCGCGAGGCTACTGCGCCACGCTCCAGGCCATCTGATTCGGGTAGTCGGTGACGAACTTCTTCAGCTCGGCGGAGTAGTTGCACCCGCCGCCATGTACCACGGCCGCAGGCAGGGCTGCCACCAGCAGGGTGCTCAGGGTCAGGAGGAAGAGGAGGCGTCGCATGGGGGGATTATCCCCCGATGTGCGACATCTCGATCTTCGGCAGGCCCGGGGTGTCGGCGCGCCGCAGCTCCGAGTAGCGGTCGCCCCGGCGCTTCCACTGGGCGGCCAGCAGGGCCGTGAGGTCGGCGTCGCTGTGACCGCTGCGGAGGAAGCCCTTCAGGTCGAGGCCGTCACTGGCGAAGAGGCAGGTGTAGAGGTGCCCGTCCGCCGAGAGCCGTGCCCGGTCGCAGCCCCGGCAGAAGGGCGCGGTGACGGAGGCGATGAGGCCCACCTCGCCCCGGCCGTCGCGGTAGCGCCACTCGCTGGCCACGGAGCCAGCGGGACTGGGGAGGGACTCCAGGGGCCAGCGGGCGTTCAGGATCTGATGGACCTCCGTGGCGGGCACCACGGACGCCAGCCGCCAGCCGTTGGTGGTGCCCACATCCATGAACTCGATGAAGCGCAGGGTGTGGCCCTGCTCGCGGGCGAAGCCGGCCAGATCGAGGACCTCGTCCTCGTTGACGCCGCGCTGCAGGACGCAGTTGAGCTTGAGGGCGGTGAAGCCCGCGGCGCGGGCGGCCTCGAGTCCCGCCAGCACCCGGGAGAGGGACAGGTCCGTGTCGCTGAGGGTCTGGAACCGGTCCGGGCGCAGGGTGTCGAGGCTAACTGTCAGGCGGCGCAGGCCCGCCGCGCGCAGGTCGGCGGCCAGCTCCGGCAGCAGGACGCCATTGGTGGTGAGGGCCAGGTCCTCGAGGCCGGGCACTCCCGCCAGCATCTTCACCAGCAGGGGCAGCTCCCGGCGCAGCAGGGGCTCGCCCCCGGTCAGGCGGACCTTGGTGACGCCCAGGCTGGTGAAGATCCGGGCCAGCCGGGTGATCTCCTCGAAGCTGAGCAGGGCCTCCCGGGCCAGGAAGGCGTGGTCCGGCCCGAAGGCCTCCCGAGGCATGCAGTAGCCGCAGCGGAAGTTGCAGCGGTCGGTGACCGAGATGCGCAGGGCCTGGAGGGGGCGACCCAGGGTGTCGAGGGGTTTCATAATCCTCCAAGCATAATTCCTTGCGAGCGGTCACAATGATTTGTTTGGGTGGACTTGAACCTATGGGCTTTTTTGACCGATTCCGTTCCCGCGCCGACGAGGCGCCGCTGCCGGGTCTGAGCGACCTGCTGGAGGCCCGGGGGCTGCCCCTGGACCTGCCGGGGCTGGCGGAGCTGGTCCCGGGGTTCGAGGCCCACCGCAAGGCGGACGAGCGGGAGGCCTGGGTGGAGGCCGTGGCGGAGTTGCAGGCCCAGGGCCTGCCCCTGCCGCAACCCTGGATCGATGCCCAGGACCACCTGCTGCCCGAGCTGGTCCCTGCCTGGGTGGCCGAGCGGGAAGGCCGCTGGAACCGCGGCTTCATCGAGGGCCTGAGCCAGCGCATCAAGGTCGGTGAGACCGTCCTGCCCGCCGCCTGGCTGAAGCTGTGGGATCAGTCCGCGGACGACGTCCTGGAGCTGGCCCTGAACCACCTGCGCCTCCGCAGCGAGGGCGGCTTCGAGCGCCTGCCCTCCGGCATCTACCGCGGCCCCTGGCGGGACGGGCTGGACGCGGCGCGCCTGCTGCTGCCGGAGCTGTGGCATGGCCTCTTCAAGGGACAGCATCCCTTCCTGGCCATCCCCGCGGCGGACACGCTGCTCGCGGCCCCGCAGATCCTGCTGCCCAAGCTCATGGACGAAGTGAGCCGCAGCATCCAGTCCGGCGCCCCGGCGCTGCAGCTGGCCGTCATGGAGCGCATCGACGACACCCTGATGACCGCCCGGCTGCAGGATCCCCATCCCATGTCCGCGCCCCAGAAGGAGCTCAAGCACCTGGATCTCCTGGAGGCGCTCCGCCAGCAGGAGCGGGATCTCGATCCCGCCCTGGGCCGCCCCACCCCGGTCGCCATGGTGAAGACCGGCCAGGGCAAGCCCCTGACGCTGGCCAGCTGGTCCGCCGGGGCGCCCGCCCTGCTGCCGGAGACCGACCTCATCGCCTTCACTACTTCTGCCGGCGAGCCCCTCGGTGCCTATGTGCGCCAGACGCTCCCCCGGATCCAGGAGCTCAAGGGTGGCGTGGTAGCCATCTGGGGACCCCGGCGGGTCCGCTACGAGGGCTTCCCCACCGCCGAGCAGCTGGCCCGGCTGGAGTGCTTTGCCACCGCCGAGCAGATGAAGACCATTCAGGCGAACCCGGGTTCCCGGCCCGCGGCTCCACGCCAGACCGCGCCGGGTGGCGGTGGCCTGAGCGCCCAGGGCGCCGCCCCGCTGCCGCGCCACCTGCGCGGCGCCGGGCTGGGCGTGCAGGACGCGGAGTAGGCTGTTCCGACCCGCTTGTGGCGGATAGCAACTCGGAATTGAAGAAAACAGCGGCGGCCCCTGGGTGGGGACCGCCGCCGTCTGCCGACCCCTTCCAAGGGCGCGCAGGGCGATGCTCGGGGGTCCGGCCGGGCGCTCAGGCCTCGGCGACCTTCATGCCCAGGCGCTCACGGATGAGGCCCTCGACCTCGTCCGCCAGCTCGGGATTGTCGGTGAAGAGCTTCTTCACGTTCTCGGCGCCCTGGCCCAGGCGGCTGTCCTTGTAGCTGTACCAGGAGCCGCTCTTCTGGATGATCTCCAGCTGGGTGCCCAGCTCCACCAGCTCGCTGGTACGGCTGATGCCCTCGCCGTACATGATGTCGAAGGTGGCGACCTTGAGGGGCGGCGCGACCTTGTTCTTCACGACCTTGACTTTGGTCTTCTTGCCGATGACGGAGGAGTCCTCGTCCTTGGCGGCTACCAGGGGATCGCCGGTGTTGCCCTTGATACTCTGGATGCTGCGCACGTCGAGGCGCACGGAGGCGTAGAACTTGAGGGCGTTGCCGCCGGTGGTGGTCTCGGGGCTGCCGAACATCACGCCGATCTTCATGCGGATCTGGTTGATGAAGACCACGCAGGTGTGGGTCTTGCTGATGGTGCCCGTCATCTTGCGGAGGGCCTGGCTCATGAGGCGGGCCTGCAGGCCCACGTGGCTGTCGCCCATCTCGCCGTCGATCTCGGCCTTGGGCACCAGGGCTGCCACGGAGTCGATGACGATGATGTCCAGGGCGCCGCTGCGCACCAGCTGATCGCAGATCTCCAGGGCCTGCTCGCCGCTGTCTGGCTGGCTGATGAAGAGGTTCTCGGTGTCCACGCCGAGCTTCTTGGCGTACTCGGGGTCGAGGGCGTGCTCGGCGTCGATGAAGGCGGCCAGGCCGCCCTTCTTCTGGGCCTGGGCCACCATGTGGAGGGCCAAGGTGGTCTTGCCGCTGGCCTCGGGGCCGTAGACCTCGACGACGCGGCCCTTGGGCACGCCGCCCACGCCCAGGGCGGAGTCGAGGGCGATGGAGCCGGTGCTGATGACCTCGATGGCCTCGGCGGAGCCCGCGCGGTCGCCCAGCTTCATGATGGAGCCCTTGCCGAAGGCGCGCTCGATGTCGGCCAGGGTGCGGGACAGGGCTTTGAGGCGATCGTCTTGCTCGGACGCGGCCATGGGACCTCCAAGGGGATGCTTCAAGGGTGAAGCAAAAAGCGAAAAAAACAAGAAATCTTTTTATTGGGGTTCGGCGACTTTCGGCCGATGAGGGGGAAATGGCTGCCGACCCCGTTCTGCCGACCCCACCGGGAAACCAGGCCTCTCTCGAGGCACAGCTGGCCTCTGCCCGGGCGGAGGCGGACCGCTACCGGGCCCTGGTGGAGGACCTGAAGGAGGTGCTCTTCCAGATCAACCGCCAGGGGCAGTGGTCCTTCCTGAATCCCGCCTGGACCGAGCTCACTGGCTTCCCGGTGGAGGAAAGCCTCGGCCTGCCCTTCCTGGGGTTCCTGCACCCCGGGGACAACCCGCGCTACCTCAACATGCTCACCTACGCGGTGGACACCGGCCAGGCGGTCTTCGAAGGGGAGTTTCGCGTGCCCACCCGGACCGGCGAGGTGAAGTGGGTGGAGGCCCACCAGCGCATCGCCTTCGACGAGGGCGGCGTGGTGCTTGGCGTGTCGGGCACCCTCAACGACATCACCGAGCGCAAGCGCACGGAGATCGTGCTGCGCATGGCCACCAGCCGCCTGCGGGCGCTGATCGAGAACATGCAGGCGGGCATCCTGGTGGAGACGGAGGGGCGTCGCATCGCCCTCCTGAACGAGACCTTCTGCCAGCTGTTCCAGGTGCCCGTGCCGGCCCACATGCTGGTGGAGAGCGAGACCCGGGACCTGCTGGACGAGTGCCTGCCGCTGCTGGCGGAGCCGGAGACCTTCCTCGCCCGCCAGGACGCGGTGGCCCAGGCGCGGGTGCCGGTGCTCGGCGAGGAGCTGGCCCTGGCGGACGGCCGCATCCTCTCCCGGGACTTCGTGCCGATCCTGGTGGGCGAGGAGTACCTGGGCCACCTCTGGCAGTACCACGACATCACCGAGCGCCGACGGGCCGAGATCAAGCTCGAAGAGGTGGCCGTCGAGCTGGAGGTGGCGCGGGACCGGGCCCTGGAGGTCTCGGGCCTCAAGAGCGAGTTCCTGGCCAACATGTCCCACGAGATCCGCACGCCCATGAACGGCATCATCGGCATGACGGGCCTGCTGCTGGACACGCCCCTCGGCGGCGAGCAGCGACAGTACGCCGAGACCGTCCGGTCCTGCGGGGAGGCGCTGCTCACGCTGATCAATGACATCCTCGACTTCTCCAAGATCGAGGCCGGGAAGCTGGCCTTCGAGACCCTGGACTTCGACCTGCTGTCCGTCATCGAGGACGTGCAGGCGGTGCTGGCCGTGAAGGCCCAGGGCAAGGGCGTGGAGCTGGGCCTGTTCGTGGATGCCGCCACGCCGCTGGCCGTGGCGGGCGATCCCACCCGCCTGCGCCAGATCCTCACCAACCTCATGGACAATGCCCTGAAGTTCACCCACGAGGGCGCCGTGGAGGTCCGGGTGAGGCCCGAGTCGCAGGACGGCGACCAGGTCATCCTCCGCGTGGAGGTGCGGGACTCCGGCATCGGCATGCGGCCCGATGTGGTGGAGCGGCTCTTTACCTCGTTCTTCCAGGGCGACAACTCGACCACCCGCAAGTACGGCGGCACCGGCCTGGGCCTCACCATCTGCAAGCGCCTGGCGGAGCTCATGGGGGGCGCCATCGGCGTCACCAGCGTCCTGGGCGAGGGCAGCACCTTCTGGTTCACCATCCGGCTGCACGTGCGGAGCCGGCCGGCGCCGCTGCGCCCCCGGACCCCCAGCGTGCTCCTGGCGGGGCTGCCGCCCCTGGTGGCCCGCTTCGTGGCCAGCCAGCTCGAGGCCTGGGGCCTGGAGCCGGTGGTCTCCCCCGTGGGGGCGGACATCTCGGCCTGGCTGACCCAGGTCCGGCGGCCGGGGGCCCTGGTGCTGGCGGCGCCCGGCACCCTCGACATCGCCCTCGAGCAGGACTGGGACGGGGCTGTCGTCCTGGTGAGCCCGCTCTACCGCCCGGACTTCCGGGAGATCGCCGCCCGCAAGGGGGTCCAGACGTTCCTCTCGGTGCCCGTGCGGCCCAGCCACCTGCGGGGCCTCCTCGAGCCTGGCAGCCCGGCGGCGAGCCAACTCGCCTCGGCCGTGCCGGTGGCCCCGGCCGATGGTCCCGTGAAGGTGCGGGTGCTGCTGGCCGAGGACAACCTCGTGAACCAGAAGGTGGCCCTGGTGATGCTGCGGAAGCTCGGCATCGAGGCGGACGTGGTCGGCACCGGCGTCGAGGCCCTGGATGCCCTTGTCGGCGTGGCCTACGATCTGGTGCTGATGGACTGCCAGATGCCCGAGATGGACGGCTTCGAAGCCACCCGGCGCATCCGCGAGCGGGAGCGGGGCAGCCGCCGCCTGCCCGTGGTGGCCATGACCGCGAACGCCATGATGGGCGACCGGGAGCGCTGCATCGAGGCCGGCATGGACGATCACATTCCCAAGCCCGTCCGCGTGGAGGCCCTGCACCGGGCCCTGCTCCACTGGCTGCCGGCGGGCGCCGTGCCCCCGCTGGCCGGGGAGGCCTGAGATGGCGAGAGGCGCGGCCCTCCTGGAAGACGCCACGGCCATCCGCATGGCCCTCCAGCGCCTCTGCGTGGACGGCGCGCGCCTGGAGGTGGCCTACCGGGACCAGCGCGCGGCCTTCCCGATCCTCACGGAGGACGGTGAGCGGCTGGCCTTCCGCATGTCCTTCGAGGCCATCGAGGGCTGGGGGCTGAAGCCCGGCGAGAACCTGGCGCTGAAGCTGAAGGACCGGGGCCTGGAATACGAGTGTGTGGTGGCCCACGCCGGGCAGGAGCTGCTGGAGGGCGTGGAGACCTGCCTCGCGACCATCCCGCGGGTGCTGCGCCGCTCGGACATGCACCGCCTGGCGGACTTCATCCCCGACCACGCCCACATGCCCGCCCGCGAGGCCACCTTCACCAACACCCGCAACGCCCTCATCGACGGCACGGTCCAGAGCTTTGGGGAGGAGGGCCTGGAGCTGGTGCTGCGCAACAACAAGCAGGACATCCGCGAGCTCCTGCGCATGGGGGAGGAGTCCCTCCTGGACCTGCCCCTGGACAACAACCTCCGGCTGCGCGCGCCGACGACGGTGGCCTACTTCGGCGACAACCTGGTGGGTCTGCGCTTCACGAAGCAGGCGGACGCCCAGCTGCTGGAGCAGTACCGCAGCTGGATCCAGGACCAGCAGGTGCTCCAGGAGCAGCACGACCGGGAGGACTTCTCGCCCAGGGGCTTCCAGGAGGCCACTGCGCGGCTCAACCGGGCCGCGGCCCTGCCGACGGCGAAGGTGCTGGTGGACCGGGAGCCCCTGCTCCTGCTGCTCACGGAGAAGGAGGACTTCGCCCAGCGCCTCGGCGAGGCCCTGAGCCGCAAGTTCGGCCTGGCCATGCTGGACCACATCAAGGGGCCGGTGAAGGCCCAGCTCCCCGGCCTCGTCGATGCCGACGGCTCCTGGGGCCGGGTGCGCATGGTGCTGGTCCACAACCAGCTGCGCCTGGCCAGCCCGCTGGAGCTCTGCCGGCAGCTCGTGGAGCAGGAGGGCTGTCCGGTCCCGGTGATTCTCGTCGGCACCGAAGAGGACGAAGCGAAGAAGCGGCACCACGCCCTGACCTCCGGCGCCGTGGACTACGTCGCCGTGGAGCCTTTCCGGATCCTCACCATCCTGCGCCGGCTGGATGACACGCTGAGGCTGTTCGAGGGGACGTGAGTGGGGCTGTCGGCTGTCAGCTATCAGCTATCGGTCAAGAAGGCCCTGGCTGGCCTCAGCGCGGGATGGGTGCTTTAGCTGACAGCTGAGAGCTGAGAGCCGACAGCCAACACGCTCCCCTCACCGCAGCGCCACATCCCGTCCCCGCCAGTGGTTCACGCCCTGGAGGCGGTCCCAGAGGGCCCAGGCGGTACCGACGGCGAAGACCACGGCGGTCAGGGGCCAGAGGGCCCAGAGCAGGTCCATGGGGCGCTTCGTGAGCCGCTGCTGGGCATCTCCGGCCAGGACCGGGACCAGCAGCCAGAGCAGGAGGGCCAGGCCTGGATGACCGGCAAAGGGCAGCCAGGCCGGGGCCAGGCCCACCACCAGCACCAGGGGCAGGGCCGGTGGCAGCAGGCCCCAGGCGGGCAGGGCGGCGGCGTTCTTCCGCATGGCCCGAATCAGCTCCCAGAGGCCGTGGTACATCCGCAGGTGCAGGTCGGGCCCGCCCCGGGCCACGCGGTTCACGAAGCCCGCGCCCTTCACGCGGCGGGCCAGCATCATGTCGTCGATGGCCTCCAGCGGCACCGCCGCGTGGCCGCCCACGGCGTCGTAGGCGGCCCGGCGCACCAAGGTGAAGGCACCTACGCCGCAGAAGGCCGGGTGGCGGGGGTTGGGCACCTGGTGGGGCGGCACCGCCAACAGGAACGCCGAGGCCGCCAGGGGCAGGATGATGCGCTCGCCGGGGGTCACAGCATCCACGGCGGGCACCAGGGCCAGGATGTCCGTGGGAGCCCGCTCAAGGGCATGGGCCATGGCCCGGCTCAGCAGCGTGGGTGCGGCCTGCACATCCGCATCCACGAACAGCAGCCAGTCCGCCCCCTCGGCCTCGGGCTGGCGGGTGGCCAGGTCCAGGGCATGGTTCTTTCCCAGCCACCCGGGCGGCAGGTGGTCATTGCGCAGCACCCGCAGGCGCTCAGGCCGGGCCGCCGCGCGGGCCTGGAGGAGCGCCGTGCTGCCATCCGTGGAGCCGTCATCCACCACGAGGATCGTCAGCCGGGGATAGTCCTGGGCCAGCCAGGAGTCCAGGGCCGCGCCCACTTCCGCCGCCTCGTCCCGCACCGGGATGCAGAGGCAGACGGACGGGGGCTCCGCGGGCAGGGCCAGGTCCCGGGCCAGCGGCAGCAGGCGGGTCCAGTGGTGGCGAAGGAGGGCCAGCGCCGCCAGGACCACGCCGGTCGAACCCCAGGATGCTGCTTCGAGCCACGTCATCAGACAGCCTAGCGTGGGATCATGCGGGGACCGAGGTGACGGATGTTCCTGGCCTTCCTGGCCCACGACCCCCTGGCGGGCACGCTCATGCTGCTGGCGCTGCTCTGGCTCTCGGCGAAGCTGGGCGGCGAGCTGGCAGTGCGGCTGCAGCTGCCCGCAGTCACGGGCGAGCTGGCCGTGGGCCTCGCCCTCACGGCGCTGCATCGGACCTGGGCCTGGTTCCCGGCGGTGGGAGCCTCGCCGGAGGCGGAGCTGCTCGGGGGCCTGGGGGTGGTGGTGCTCATGTTCGCCGTGGGCCTGGAGTCCTCGGTCCCGCAGATGATGAAAGTCGGGCTGGCCTCCCTGCGCGTAGCGTTCCTCGGCGTGGTGGCGCCCCTGGCGGCGGGGCTGGTGGGGGCCTGGCTCCTGCTGCCCGCGGGCTCGCCCTTCGTGCTGGACCTCTTCATCGGCGCCTGCCTCTGCGCCACCAGCATCGGCATCTCCGCCCAGGTGCTGCGGGAGAAGGGGGCTTCGGAGTCGGTCGAGGGCCGCGTCATCGTCGGCGCTGCTGTGGTGGACGATGTGCTGGGCCTGCTGGTGCTGGTGGCCGTCTCGGGCATGGTGGGCAACGCCGTGGGCGCCCTTGGCTCCGGCCTGGCGAAGACCCTGGCCCTGGCCCTGGGCTTCCTCGCCGCGGCGCTCACCCTGGGCCGCCTGGCCACGCCCCGGCTCTTCCGCCTGGCCAGCCGCTTCCGGGGCGAGCAGGTGCTCCTGCCCCTGGGCCTGGGCTTCGCCTTTCTTCTGGCCTGGCTGGGCAGCCTCGCGGGGCTGGCTTCCATCGTGGGCGCCTATGCCGCGGGCCTCATCCTGGAGCCCGCGCACATCGAGGACCTGGAGCGCCGGGAGCAGCACACGCTGGAGGAGCTGGTGCATCCCCTGGTGACCGTGCTCTCGCCGCTCTTCTTCGTGCTCATGGGGGCGAAGGTGGATCCCGTGGCCCTGTTCAAGCCTGCGACGCTGGGCCTGGCCGCGGTGCTCGCGGTGCTTGGGATCCTGGGGAAATACGTCGCCGGCTTCGGCGGGGGCCGCGGCACCCGGGTCGCGGTGATCGGCTGGGGCATGGTGCCCCGGGGCGAGGTGGGCCTGATCTTCGTGGCGGCCGGCGCGCAGCTGCACCTGAGCGGCGTGCCGCTGCTCAGTCCCGAGGTCCAGGCCGGCATCATCGGGGCCCTGCTGATCACCACCGTGGCCGGGCCCGTGGGGCTTGGCTGGGCGCTCCGGCACGGCCAGCGGGGGCAGGGTTCAGCCCCTTTTAGTATGTAATAACACTT
>CAIPAY010000076.1 GCA_903863195.1 uncultured Holophagaceae bacterium | reverse complement strand
GGTCGGGGCTCACGGGCTCGAAGCGCAGCAGCCGCCGACCCGGCCCCGCGGGACCCCCGTCGCGGTAGCGGTAGCCCTCGGTCAGGGCCAGGGCCACTGGCAGGGACACGGACCGGCGGCTCTCGATGAGGGGCAGCTGCACCTCGCCCTCGAGCTTGGCCTTCACGCCGTTCAGGCGGACCTCCTTCTGCAGCAGCTCCGGCCACTCTCCCGCCTGCTCGAAGTAGCGGAAGCTGAAGCCGAGGTCGCCGCCCCGCCCGCTCTGGCCCTGGATGTGCAGGTCCAGGTCCGCCCGGGCCTGCAGCGTGCGCACCTCGGCCCGGCCCCGGAGCTGGGCCGCCCGGAGCCGGGCCAGCAGGGCGCCCACGTCGTAGGCCTCGGCGCCGGTCACGGACACTTCCGTGCGCGGTCCCGGCAGGGCCGCCACCGCCCAGGCGCTCCCGGCGAAGGTCCAGCGGAGGGCCTCGCCCCCCCGCCGGCGCACGGTCAGATCAGCCAGGCCCCCCTCCACCTCCGTGAAGCCCGGAGGGAGCTGCCGGGCCAGCTCGGCGGCAGGTCCGCCCGCGGGCACGACCAGCCGTCCCCCATCGCCCAGGAGCGCCGAGGCCAGGGGGCCCGGGTCCTTCGGCAGCCACAGGGTCCAGGGACGCCCGGGGAAAGTGCCCTGGGCCTGGGCCAGCTGGGTCCGCCAGGCCCCGGGGTCCAGGCTGAGGTCCCCAGGCAGCAGGGCTCCGCCATCCAATGCTCCCCAGGCGTTCTCCTCCAGGAGGGGAGCCGCACCGGGGTCATGGGCTAGGTAGAGGCGCTGGCCCGGGGACTGGGCCTTCAGGGCCTGGGCGGCCGCCAGCAGCAGCGGCAGGCGCGACCCGCCGAGGGGCAGACGCAGCCGCACTGCCTGGGCCTCCTTCAGGCCGACAACCAGGGCGTTCCAGCGCTGGCGGGCGGCCTCGACCTGGGCCGCGTCCCGGTTGTCGCGGGGCAGCAGGGCGGCCGGATCGGCCCCGGTCAGGTCCAGATCCACAGGCAGAGACTCTCCTACGCGGAGCAGCGCGGTCGGGGTTTCCTGGCCCACCAGGACCAGGCAGAAGGCAGGGATCAGGACCAGGGCACGCCGCAAGGAGCCTCCGAACTTCCCCGAGCCTAGCGCAGGGAACGGGTCGGCTGGGTTATCAGGTATTCTCAAGGTCTATGAGATTCACGGTCCGTCTCACCCATGCGAACGGCGACGTGCTGGTGCGCGAATACGAGGCGGACAGCGCCGAGGCCCTCCAGGCCCGCGTCCTGGCCGAGGGCGGCTTCCCGCTGGAGGTCAAGCGCACGGACACGGCCTTCCGGAGCCGCAACCAGCTGAAGACCGAGTCCCTGGTGCTCTTCAACCAGGAGCTGCTGGCTCTGCTCAAGGCGGGCATCCCCCTGCTGCAGTCCCTCGAGCTGCTCGTGGGGCACGGCAAGGACCCCCAGCTGCGCCGCAGCCTCGCCCAGGTGGTGGAGCTGGTCCGCGAGGGCATGTCGTTCTCCGATGCCCTGGAACAGGCCGGCACCTTTCCGCCGATCTACCGCAGCAACGTGGTGGCTGGCGAGCGCAGCGGAACTCTGCCCGAGGTGCTGGCCCGCTGGCTGGCCTTCCAGAAGTTCTCGCAGACCAGCCGCCGCCGCATCATCGAGGCCCTCTTCTACCCCGCCTTCCTGATGCTGGTGATGGGCCTGGCCCTGGGCGTGATCTTCAATGTCGTCCTGCCCCGCTTCGCGGAATTCTACGCCGGCGGCGACATCGAGATGCCCTTCTTCACCCGGATGCTGCTGGGCGCCGGGAAGGTGGTCAGCTCCACCCTCTGGCTGCAGGGCATCGCCGCCGTCGGGCTGATCGTGCTGATCCGCTGGATGGCCTCCTCCGAAGCCGGTCGCAAGCTGGCGGAGCGCATGCTGCTGATGGTGCCCAAGGTCGGCACCCTCTTCCGCATGTACCACTCCAGCGTCTTTGCCCGCACCCTGGGTGTGCTGCTCTCCGGCGGCCTGCCCGCTGTGCAGGCTCTGGAGGTGGTGCAGCGCACCAGCCCCAGCGAGCGCATGAAGGCCAGCCTGATCACAATCACCGACCAGGTCCGCGCGGGCAGCAGCCTGCACCTGGCCCTGGAGCAGGCCAAGGTCCTGGATCCCCTGGCGGTCGAGATGGTGCGCGTGGGCGAGCAGAGCAGCGCCCTGCCCGAGATGCTCAACCATGTGGCC
>CAIPAY010000075.1 GCA_903863195.1 uncultured Holophagaceae bacterium | reverse complement strand
GTGCTTGCCAAGGCCCATGGCCAGCGGGATGAGACCCATGAGGATGCCCTGGAAGACCGCCAGCTGGATGGCCTTGTTGACGCGGCTGGTGGCCACCAGGGTGAAGTTGGTGAGCATGGTGAGGGCAATGAGGAAATCCGGGGACATCTGATCCTCCTAGACCAGCAGCAGCAGGAAGGCGAAGGCCGAGGCCAGCACCCCCGCCACCAGGAACTGGGGCACCTTGTTCATGCGGAAGCGCGCCGTGGTGCTCTCCACCAGGCCCACCACCACGGCGAGCAGACCGATCCCGCCGAGGAAGGCCAGCCCGTTCAGCCAGCCCTTGCTCAGGATCGGCAGCAGGGGATCCACCAGCAGGGCTCCCAGCACCACCAGCTTGAGGCTGGCCCCGTAGAGGATCAGCGCCAGAGGGCGGCCCGAGTGGTCGAGCACCATGACCTCGTGGATCATGGTCAGTTCCAGGTGCGTGTTGGGATCATCCACCGGGATGCGGGAGTTCTCGGCGAGGAAGACGATGCCCCACCCGGCCAGGATCAGCATCAGCGGCCCCGAGAGGTGCCCCGCGGTCCACATGCCGTGGGACTGCAGCATGGGGGTCAGCGACAGGCTGCCCGTGGCCCGGGCCAGGGCCGCGAAACCGAAGAACAGCGCCGGCTCGGCCAGGGCGCTGAAGGAGACTTCCCGGGCGGCTCCCATGCCTTCGAAGGCGGAGCCCGTGTCCAGAGCCGACAGCACCGTGAGGAAGCGGCTCAGGCCGAGCAGGTAGGCGAAGAGGATCACGTCGCCCTCGAAGGCGAGCAGCGGCGCAGTGTGTCCCAGCGGGATCAGCAGCGAGGCCACCAGCAGCGCCGCCACGGTGCCCACGGGACCGGCGAGGAAGACCCAGGTGGTGGTCCGGCTGAAGACCGCCTGCTTGCGGGCCAGCTTGGCCAGATCGTAGTAGAGCTGCAACACCGGCGGCCCGGACCGGCCGGCCATCCAGGCCTTGATCTTGGTGATGAGGCCGGGAACCAGCGGGGGCAGCAAGAGCACCACGAAGGCGCGCAGCAGGAGGTTCAGCAGGGTGGGCACCAGGGCTTGGGACATCTCAGACCACCATCCAGATCAGCAGGAAGAGGAGCGTGAGCAGCACGTAGAGCAGGTAGACCGGGAGCTGGCCCGTCTGGAAGACGTGCAGGAGCGCGAGGCCCCGGGAGCCCAGGCGAAAGGCGGGATCCAGGACCCGGTCCAGCACGGGATCGGGCACCTGACTCTTGAAGCGGGCGGGCTCCGGGAAGGGGCCCTGCACCTGGGCCTCATGGACCTTCGGGAACAGGGCCCAGCGGGCGCCGGTGACCAGGCCATCCGCGAACGATGACGCTGTGTACTGCGCCCGGGGCAGCGCTTCCGCGTAGCCACAGTCCCAGGTGGGCAGCTCCGGCGGGACGGGCTCGGAGCGGCGCCCCGCCCCCACCCAGCGGCTCAGGCCCAGGGCCAGCAGCGCCAGGGTCAGGGCCAGCACCGTCACCAGGGGGAGGTGCGCCAGGCGGGAGCTGGTCGGCAGAGCCTGGCCCAGCCCGGCGATGGCCCGGTCAAGGGCCGGGGCGACCCCCATGGGGAACACGCCGATCAGGACACAGGCCCCGGCCAGCAACGCCATGGGCAGCAGCATGGCGCGGGGCGCTTCGTGGGCGGCGGCGGCAGCCGGGGTGCGGGGCGTCCCCAGGAAGGCCGTCCCGAAGGCCTTGGCAAAGCAGGCCAGGGCCAGTGCTCCGATGAGCGCCAGCGCCGCCAGAACCCCCACGGACCAGGGCCAGCGCGCCCCGGCCATGGCGCGGAAGGCGCCCAGGTAGATGAACCACTCGCTCACGAAGCCGTTGAGGGGCGGCAGGCCGCAGATGGCCCAGGAGCCGGTCAGGAAGGCGGCGGAGGTCCAGGGCATGGCCTTGGCGAGACCGCCCATCCGCTCCAGGTTCCGCGTGCCGGTGGCGTGCACCACGGACCCGCCCGCCAGGAAGAGCAGCCCCTTGAACAGGCTGTGGTTCAGCACGTGCAGCAGGGCCCCCGCGAAGCCCAGTGCGGCCAGGGCGGGCTGGCCGCTGCTCTTGCCGATCAGCCCGAGCCCCAGGCCCAGCAGGATGATGCCGATGTTCTCGATGGAGTGGTAGGCCAGCAGGCGCTTCAGGTCGTGCTGCCCCAGGGCGAAGGCCACACCCAGGATGCCGGACACCCCGCCCAGCCCCAGGAACAGCGCTCCCCACCAGAGGGGAGGATCCGGCACCCAGGCGATCAGCCGCACCATGCCCAGGATCCCCATCTTGATCAGCACGCCGGACATCAGCGAGGACACGTGGCTCGGGGCCGCTGCGTGGGCCGGGGGCAGCCAGATGTGGAGGGGCATCACGCCCGCCTTCAGGCCGAACCCGACCATGAACAGCAGGAAGGTCTGCGTGCCCAGCCTCGAGGCAGCGAAGCCCCGGGGCAGCGCCCCCAAGTCCCAGGTTCCGGCCACCCCCGCCAGGAGGGCGAAGGCGCCGATGAGACAGAGCGTCCCCGTGTGCGTGGAAACCAGGTAGATCCAGGCCGCCCGGCGGGTCTCCGGCAGGCGGTCCTCGGTGCTCACAAGGAAGAAGGCCCCGATGGCCATGGCCTCCCAGGCCAAGAGAAACAGCCAGGTGTGGGCCGCGGCGACCAGCAGCACCAGGGCCGCGGTCAATCCCCCGAAGACCAGGCGCACCCAGCGGGGGTGGCCATGCGCCTCCTCCCAGTAGCGGACCCCGTACCACGCGCCACAGGCGGCCAGCAGCAGCACGGGGATCAGGAACCAGGCGGCGATGGCATCGAGGACCAGCAGGCTGGGGGAGGTCAGGGCCAGGGCCGGCAGGCAGAGGCTCGGCACGGGTCCACCCGCGAGCACCCCCAGGGCAGCCCCGATTCCGGCGAGCGCGGAGGCCGTCACCAAGCCCGCAGACACCTCCGCACCGCGGCGCCGCAGGAACAGGCCCGGGATCCCGGAGCAGGCCGCCAGCAGCAGGGAGAGCAGGTAGAGGCTCATAGCGGCAGCCTCGCCCGCAGCAGCAGCCAGAGGAAGACTGCCAAGAGGGTGACCAGCACGTAGAGGATGTAGACCGAGAGGTAGCCCGTCTGGAACCGGTGGAACCGGAACAGCCGGGCGGCCACCCGCTCCAGCCAGGGGGCCAGGAGGCCCTCGCCCACTACGTCATGAATGC
>CAIPAY010000074.1 GCA_903863195.1 uncultured Holophagaceae bacterium | reverse complement strand
CTCGCCGAATTCCAGTGGCGCTACAATCGTCGTTTCGACCTGGCCAGCCTTCTACCACGCCTACTTCACGCCGCCGCCAGAACTCCGCCCATGCCCATCAAGTTCCTCTATTTGGCTGAGAATGCTTGGTAGTCAGGAAAGGAAGTAGCCACAAAGAACACAAAGGTCACAAATGCGACCCTGCAGCTCCATGAGCTTGAACGAAGCCGCTTCGCGGCAGGGTGACGGACGTCTGTCCAGCCCGATCGCCCGTTAGGGCTTGCGGAAGCAACGGTTTGCAGTCTCCTTGGTTGTGGCGGTGTTAGAGCACCGGCCCCACAACCAAGGAGGTACTACATGCAGGTAGATAGTGTAGCTCTGTCCCGGTTCGCCGGCGACCTGCGGATGGCAAATCGCGCCACCGGAACCATCCAGCAATACGTAGCCTCGGTCAGGAGGTTCGAGGAGTTCCTCGGGGCGGGAGTGGACGAAGCCAGCCAGGAAGCCATCCGCCGCTGGGTGGACCACCTCCGGCTCCAGCCGATCAGCGCGTCCCGGCTTGGCCTGCACTACTCGGCCCTGAAGTTTCTCTATGGCCGGACCCTGGGCCAGCCGGACAAGGTGGCCTGGATCACGATCCCCAGGGCCAAGGCGCAGCTGCCCGTCATCCTGAGCCAGGCCATGATCCCGTGCCTGCTGGACGGGTTCACGAGCGCCAAGTACCGCATGTTCTTTACCCTGATCTACGCCACCGGCCTGCGCATCCGGGAGGCCAGCCTGCTGGAGACGCGGGACATCGACGCCATGCAGCAGGTCATCCATGTCCGCAATGGCAAGGGTGATCGGGAGCGGATGGTGCCCATGAGCGGCCGGCTCTATGGCCTGCTTCGGGCCTACTACAAGCACGCGCGGCCACCTGCGCCCTGGCTGTTCACCTCTCGGGCCGGGAATCCCATCAGCAAGGACACCGCCCGGCGTGCCCTGCTGTGTGCGGCGGCGGCCTCCGGGATCGGCCGGGTCGTGACCCCGCACATGCTCCGCCATGCGTTCGCCACCCACCTGCTGGAGCGGGGCACGGATCTGCGCAGGATCCAGGTGGTGCTGGGCCACGCCAGCATCAAGTCCACAGCCATCTACACCCAGGTCGCCCCCAGTCAGATCGCTGCGGTGCGCAGTCCGTTGGAGGATCTGCCGGACTGAGTCCGTGGGGTCGCGGCCCACCTTCGACATTGCGGACATCGTCAGGAACCACCGACCGGCCCTGGAGGCCAGCCACCGCCTGTCCACACCCCAGCGCCGGGTCCTGACCGCCATCAGCCGCTGCCGCACCGCCGCCCTCGGCGGCCATGTGGAGGTCTGCGAGCACGGCGACTACGAGCGGATCGCCTACAACTCCTGCCGGAACCGACACTGTCCCAAGTGCCAGGCTCTGGCCCAGGAGAAGTGGATCACAGCCCGCAGTGAACGCCTCCTGGATGTCGGCCACTTCCACACCGTGTTCACGCTGCCGATGGAGCTGCGGGGACTGGCCATGCGGCATCCAGCCGAGGTCTACCAGGCCCTCCTGCAAGGGACCTCCGAGACCCTGCTGGTCCTGGGTCGGACCCGCCTGAAGGCCACCCTCGGCATCACCCTGGTCCTGCACACCTGGACCCGGGAACTGGCCTTCCATCCCCATGTCCACGCCCTGGTCACCGCCGGGGGACTGGCTCTCGATGGCAGCCGTTTCATCACCACCCGCAGTGCCTTCCTGTTCCCGGTCGTCATGATGGGCGTGGTGTTCCGGGCCCGGATGCTCCACGCCCTCGGGGCCCTGAGGAAGCGGGGCTCCTTCCCGGAATGGACGGACCAGGGTTATGCCGCCCTGGCAAGCCGGGTGGCGCGGAAGCCCTGGATCGTCTATGCCAAGAAGCCGTTTAAGCGCTCGCGCCACATCCTGGCCTACCTCGGCAGGTATACCCACCGGGTGGGCATCGCCAACTCGCGACTGGTGGAGGTTACTCGCGACCGGGTCACCTTCCGGACCAAGCTAGGGCGAACCGCCACCCTGCACCCGGTGGAGTTCCTGCGCCGCCTGCTCTGGCACGTGCTGCCGCAAGGGTTCCATAAGATCCGCCACACCGGCCTCTATGCCTCAACACGGCCTGGTGGCCAGTTGGAGAGGGCGCGGGCTGCCCTCGGGAAACCGCAGCGGAAGCGAAGGGAAGGGCCAGCCCAGAAGTTGGAACGAGCGACCCGGACCTGCCCCGTCTGCGGCGGCATCCTGCGGCGCTTACCCCTGACCTCGACCCGGGCGCCGCCCCCAACCACACCATGACCACTGCCCTCATACCATCCACCACCGCAGGCCCCGCATCCCTCCGAAACGGCAGGCTGGAGAAGGTCTGCGCCTGGACAGGAGCGGAAGCATCCACGCACGGGTCCCAACAGCCCAATCGTGCCCAGACTGCCCTGGCTCGATCATCACGGCCCGCCTCAGGACCTCGACCCACTCCGATTTCCCCATAGCCCGATCGCGCCGGCCCCTGCCGCTACGGGCTTGTTCAAGATCGCAATTCGGGGGTGGGCCTGAACGCGCCGACCCACCCGGTCAAACGTGTCCCGCCACCCCCGAATTACTCACTATTTGTGTCCTTTGTGGTTAATCCCTTTTTCAGAAAAACAGGAACCACGAAGACCACAAAGACCACGAAGGAAGACGGCCAGCCCGTCTGCTTCTTCGTGGTCTTCCTGTCTTCGTGGTGAAAGTCCTTTCGTCGAGAAGTGCCTAGAAGTCCTGGTTCTCGGTGAGGCGGGTGCCGTCTTTCTTGAAGGCTTCGAGGTAGTGGGCGATGCGGGCTTCGGCGGTCTTGAGGTCCTCGAGGCCGAGGTTGAGGTTCAGCAGGTCCACGTACCAGGGGGCCTTGAGGGGGCTCTGGACGTAGGTCTGCACGATGGCCCGGGCGATGGGCAGGGTGGTGTCCTTGGAGTCGTCGTGGACGTCGCGATTGCTGGCCTGGCGGAGCTTGGCGTATTCCTCTTTCAGGAGGCGGCCGAAGAGGGCCTGGGTGAAGGGCTCCCCCTCGACGCAGCCCGTCTCGGCATCGGCCTCGGTGAGCAGGGCGCCCTTGTGGATCCACTCCCAGAGGATGGACAGGCGGATCTCGCCCGTGGCCATGTCCTCCATGAGGTAGAGGACGTCGTCGTTGCCGAAGAAGTCCGCAGGCTTCAGCGCGGCGGCCTGGAAGCCCCGCAGGAAGGCATTGCCGTACTGCAGGGCCACGGAGAGCAGGTCCCGGGCGCCGGCGATGGTGCGAGGAGCGGGCTCGAGCAGCATGAGACCGGCGGCATCCGCGGGTCCATAGGTCAGGGCCGGGAAGGCTCGGCCCAGCTGGTTGGCCTGGCCCACCTTCTCCCACACCGGCCGGACGATGTGGACCATCTTCCAGTGGGCCACCCACTTGCCGGAGGCACCCTCGCGCTGCTCACGCTCGGCCCCGGCCACGGCCCGCTTCATGCTGGCGGCCACGCCCTCGGCCGAGCCCACGGGGATGTTGGGTTCCATGCCGCCCTGCCAGAGGGTACAGCGGCCGTTGCGATCCGGCGTGTTCATGGCCCGGCGGACGCGATCCTCGTAGTTGCGCATGTAGCCGTAGGTCATGGTGATGGCCTGGATGTTGGGATTGACGAACTCCTGGTCCCAGGCCAGCGCGTCCGAGACACTGTTGATGTAGTCCCAGCGGCCGGTGTTGAAGCCCACGAAGTGCGGGGACAGGGCGGCGCGGATCTCCATGAGCTGGAAGCACTGCTCCAGCTGCTCCACCAGCACGTAGCACTTGATGGTGCCCACGGGCAGGCTCAGGTGGGCTTCCAGGGCCAGGATGAAGCTGTTCCACAGGGCCGCGTCCTCGGCGGTCTGGGTCTTGGGCAGGTAGATGACGATGCTGCGGCCCGTGGCGAGGAGGCGCTCGTGGTTGTTCACCACGAACAGCACCAGGTCCGAGAGGGAGGCCGAGAAGCCGTGGCCGTCCTGGCGGATGTGCCGGTCATCCAGGTGCAGGCCCCGGCAGCGGAAGATGACGGTGGTGAAGTCCAGCTGCTGACGCCAGTCGGCGATGATGGGCCGCCCGAGGAAGCCCTGGGCCCAGGTGTTCATCTCCCCGGCCACCTCCTGGGCGACCTCCAGGAAGAGCGGATCCCGGTCGATGGCCAGCTTGAGGTTGCGGTGGTTGTCCAGGGACATGGTGTCCACCTGGCCCAAGGCGTCCTCGCCGTCGAACATCCAGCCGTCGGCGCCGGAGAGCAGCGCGTAGGCCACGTTGCGGATGCCCGAGCGCACATCCGAGCGCGGCTTGGTGGCGGGACCCGTACCCTGGATCCACTGGCGCTGGAGGTCCGGGGGGATGATGGCGCCGTCGAAGTTGCCGGACCGGGCGTCGGCCACCTTGATCTGGGTCCCCGGGATGAGGGACTCGGGATCCAGGAAGCTGATCCGCTCACCCTGCCCCGCGCGCCGCTTGCGCAGGGCGGTGCGGGCCGCCATCCGCTCGTGGCGGCGGTGGTTGAGGGGCGCCAGCACCTCCAGGGCCGCCAGGGCCGCCGGGGTGTAGACATCGGGATAGGCCGCCAGGACCGCGTCGCGGAATTCCAGGGTGAGGGTCATTTCTAGCTCCTAAAAAGAGAAGCACCCGCTGATTACGTGCTTCCCTGGTTTTCATGTGCCATAAAGGGGGGAAAATACTTGATTAACTCATGCCGCCTGGGCGGTCAACTCACGACCGGCGCGGTGGGCAAGATCCAGGGCATGACAAAGGCTTGCAAGAGGATGATGACTATCACCATACCCAGCAGGATCATCGAATACTTGAGGGTCTTTCGGAAAATATCGGTTTCCTTGCCCACCAGGCCCACGGCCGCGCAGGCCACGGCGATGGACTGGGGGGAGATGAGCTTGCCCATGACCCCGCCGAAGAGGTTCGCCGAGGTGGTGAGCACGGGGTTCAGGCCCAGCTGGATGGCCGTGACCTGCTGGAGCTTGCCGAACAGGGCCGCCGACGAGGTCACCGAGCCCGTGAGGAACACGCCAATGAGGCCGATGATCGGGCTGAAGATGGGGAAGGCCATGCCCGTGAGCACCGCCATGGCCAGACCCAGGGTGAAGGACATGCCCGAGTAGTTGGCCAGGAAGCCGAGGCCGATGACCGAGGCCAGGGTGATGAGGGCGAAGCGCAGCTGCATGAAGGTCTTGGCGAACACCCGGACGCCGGCGGCGGGGGAGATCTTCAGCACGGCCATGGAGAGCAGAGCGGAGAGGAACATCGCCGTGCCGGGAGCCGTGAGGTACTGCCACTTGTAGCTGGCGGCGTAGGCGGCGGGCTTGGCGACGATGGGCGCGGCCTTGAAGACGATGCCGTCCAGCCCGGGCCACTTGGGCACGGCCAGGAACCAGTGGTGGGTCTTCTCGGCGTAGGCCTTGAAAGCGGGGGTGCCCCAGATGCCCATGACGACCATGAGGATGAGGAAGGGCGACCAGGCCTTGAAGACCTGACCCGCGGTGTGGGCGGTGGCGTTGGCGGTCGCGTCCGCCGCATCGTTCTCGAAGGTCCAGATGGTCTTGGGCTGCCAGATCTTGATGAAGCCCACGAGGCAGACGAGCGACACCACCGAAGCGGTGATGGCCGGCAGCTCGGGCCCGAACCAGGTAGAGAGCACCAGGGAGGCCGCGGCGTAACTGACACCCGCCACCAGGGCCGCGGGCAGCACTTCCTTGGCCTTCTGGAAGCCCACCATGACCACGACCATGAAGAAGGGGATGATCAGGGCCATGAAGGCCATGTCGATGCCCACGGCGCGCGCCATGGTGCCGGCGGGAATCCCCGTCACGGTCGACATCATGAGGGTGGGGACGCCCACGGGGCCGAAGGGCACGGGCGGGGTGTTGGCCACCAGACAGATGACCGCCGCCGGCAGCGGCGGAAAGCCCAGGCCGATGAGCATGGCCGCGGCCACGGCCACAGGGGCGCCCTGGCCGGCCACGCCCTCCATGAAGGCAGAGAAGGAGAACGCGATGAGCAGGGCCTGGATGCGGCGATCCGGGGACAGGGACGAGATGGAGCTCTTGATCACCTCGAACTGGCCCGACTCGACCGTGAGGTTGAACAGGAAGACCGCCGTCAGGATGATCCAGCCGATGGGGAACAGGCCCGTCAGCATGCCCAGGGCCGAGGCCGAGAGCGCTGCGGTGACGGGCATGCGGTAGACCACGACGCTGATAACGATGGTGAGGGCCAGGGTGAGCAGGCCCGCCACATGGCCCTTCATCCGCTTCACTGCCAGGGCCCAGAACAAGAAGAAGATGGGAATGGCCACCACGAGGGCCGTCAGCAGCAGGCTCCCGTTCAATGCGGCATAGTTCTGATTCCAGGGCATGGGATGACCTTTCAACGGAACAGGGAGGGGGGAGCATCGGACAAAGTCGATGCGTGGATCCTGAAATTCCAATCTTCCGTGACCCCTGATTCTTGACCAGATGGTAATTTCTGATGCTTAGCATCGGGTTTTCCGATGCAGCCGCTAGACTACGGGCCATGGATGTCCGCACCCTCTCCACCTTCTGCGCCGCTGCCCGGACGCTGAACTTCACCCATGCTGCCGCTGGCCTGGGTTATGCGCAGTCCAGCGTCACGGCCCAGATCAAGAGCCTGGAGGAAGACCTGGGGACGGACCTCTTCAACCGGGTGGGCAACCGCCTGGAGCTTACAGAGCCCGGGGCGCGGTTCCTGGTGTATGCGGAGCGCATCCTATCGCTGACCCACGAGGCGAAGGCTTCGGTCCTCGAGGAGGAGGGCGTGGGCACCCTCCGGTTCACGGGACCCGAGTCCGTCTGTACCTACCTGCTGCCCCCCCTGCTCCGGACCTTCCGGGCGAAGTTCCCCCGGGTGCGGCTCCAGTTCCAGCCGGGCTTCGTGCGGGACTTCAAGCGCCAGGTGCTGGAGGGCGCCGTGGACTTCGCCTTCATCCTGGAGGAGCCCTTCCCCTCCAAGACACTCGCCGTGGAGCGACTCCGGGACGAGGAAATCCTCATCCTCGCCGCCCCCTCCCACCGGCTGGCCTTCGCCCCCAACGTCTCCGCCCAGGACCTCATGGGCGAGGAGGTCCTGCTCAAGGCCCTGGGCTGCAGCTACCGCAACCAGTTCGAGCGGCAGCTCATCACCGCCGGAGCCCACCCCGGGGACTTCACCGAGTTCCAGGGCGTCGAGACCATCAAGCGCTGCGTGATGGAGGGCCTGGGCATCGCCCCACTGCCGCGCATGGCCGTGGAGGCCGAGCTCCGGGCCGGCACCCTGGTGGCCCTGCCCTGGGACGGCCCCGCGATCCGGATCTCCTCCCACCTCGTGTGGAACCCCGCCCGGCACCTCAGCCTCGCCGAGCGGGCCTTCTTCCAGCACGTCCGCGAACAGCTGAAGGCCATCCCTGTGGCAGAGGCGAAATAAAGAAAAGATTGGCCACCGATGAACACCGATAAAAGCTGATTAAAAGATGATAAGGAAAATACTTAGGTTATATATTTGCTTCGAGTTCAAGGGCCTTTGACGGGGATCGAAGGGATGAACGGGGATAAAGATGCTGGGGTTCATCGGCACCGGTGCATGGGCTCCATCTCGGGGTGACACTGTCGCGCCATTTGGGGGGCGCGGCCGTGGCACCCCGGGATGACTTCCGGCGCCGCCGGAAGCCGCCGCAGGCGGGCCCATGCAGAGGATGAGTCGGCGCGATGACTGCGCCTTCGTGGTCCTTCGGGGTCGTTCTTCGTGCCCTTGGTGGAGATCTTTGAAGGCCAAATTTGGCGGAGCAAGGCCGATTACCAGGACGTGTTTTTCATCATGCTTTTATCGGTGTTCATCGGTGTTCATCGGTGTTCATCGGTGGCTGATTCGCTTTTAGCTTGCAGCGGTGTTTAGCAGCCTTCATCGGTGGCTGACTTGCCTTTTGCTATTACCGCAGCGCCTGACCCACCTTGAGCAGGCGGCAGACCCGGGCGGCGGCGGCTTCCAGCAGGGCCGCTCCCTGGGCCATGCAGTCCTCCAGCGCCATGGGCTGGGGCACGATGCTGGCGAGACCGTCGATGCCGTGGGCCAGCACGTCGTCGGCCCCTTCGCCCAGCCCCCCCCGAGAGGCAGAGCACCGGGACGCCGTGCCGCTTGGCCACGGCGGCCACGCCCACGGGCGCCTTGCCCATGGCGGTCTGGAAGTCCGTGCGCCCCTCGCCGGTGATGACCAGGTCCGCATCCTTGACCAGGGCATCGAAGCCCGTGGTCTCCAGCACGATGGCCACGCCGGGCCGGAGGCTGGCGGGCGTGAAGAACAGCAGCCCCGCGCCCAGGCCACCGGCGGCGCCGGCGCCAGAAGCGGTCGCCATGTCGCGGCCCGTGGCGTCGGCGGCCACCCGGGCAAAGACACTCAGGGCGGCATCCAGCTCGGTCACCAGTTCCGGGGTCGCGCCCTTCTGGGGGCCGTAGACCGCCGAGGCGCCCCGGGGTCCGCAGAGCGGGTTGTCCACATCGCAGGCCACCAGCAGGCTCGCCTCAGCCACGCGGGGATCCAGCCCCGAGAGGTCGATCCGAGCCAGCCGCGCCAGGGCGCCGCCACCTTCCGGCAGGTCCGCGCCCGCCGCGTCCAGGAAGCGGATACCCAGGGCGCGCGCCATGCCCGTGCCGCCGTCGTTGGTGGCGCTACCGCCGATGCCGATGACCAGCTTGCGCAGGCCCGCGTCGAGGGCGGCCTGCATCAGCTGGCCCGTGCCATAGGTGCTGGTGAAGCGGGGATCGCGCAGCTCCTTCGGCACCAGGGGCAGGCCCGAGGCCGAGGCCATCTCGATGAAGGCCGTGGCTCCGTCGCCGGAGACGCCCCAGTGGGCGTGCACGGGGCTGCCCAGGGGACCGCGCACCTCCGTGTGCCGCAGCTGCCCCCCGGTGGCCGCCACCAGGGCCTCCACGGTGCCCTCGCCGCCATCGGCGATGGGCACCTTGAAGACCTCGGCGGTCGGGAACACCGCGTGGATGCCACGCTCCATGGCCTCGGCCACACCCAGGGCCGACACGCTGCCCTTGAAGGAATCCGGAGCAACGATGATGCGCATGGCGTCCACCTCTCTCAGCACGTCAGTCTGACGGGATCAGGGTACGAGCCCGGGGAACATGAAGGCAAAGCCCCAGGTCATGAGGGCCAGCAGGATCACATAGGGGATCGTGTATTTGATCGTCTGCCGCATGATGAGGCCTTCCTTGCCGGCCAGGCCCACGGCGGCGGCGGCGATGACGATGCTCTGGGGAGAGATCATCTTCCCCGCGGAAGCGCCCGCGCTGCCCGCAGAGGTCATGAGGATGTCCGACAGGCCCATGCCCTGGGCGGTGAGCTTCTGCAGGTTCCCGAAGAGGGCGTTCGCAGAAGTGTTGCTGCCGGTGAGGAACACGCCGATGGTGCCGAAAAGGGGACTCAGCAGCGGATAGACGTGCTGGCTGACCAGGGCCACGATGCCGTTGGCCATGGTGGCCACCATGGAGATCTGCTTGTTGGCCAGATCCCCGGCGAAGGCCAGCTTCGTCTTGGGATCGATGATGGGCAGGGCCAGGTTCATGACCGAGGCGATGGAGAGGATGCAGGCCACGGCGATGAAGGAGGGAATCATCTGCTTGAAGGTCTTGCCGACCTGCTCGCCCATCACGGAGTACTTGATGCCCATGAAGGGGAAGGCGATGGCACCGGCGATGAGCATGATGGTGCCGGGGGTCTGGAGCCAGGTGAACGCATAGAACTTGCCGGGATTCGGATCGGAGATCTGCACCTTGAACACGGCCCAGTTCCAGCCCGCCGCGGCACCGGAGAACAGGGGCTTGGTCTTGGGCAGGTTCACTGCGATGACGAACACGGCCAGCAGCAGGTAGGGCAGCCAGGAGAGGAACAGCTCCTTGAGGTTGAACGCCTTGGGGGTGTTGTTGGCCGGGGCGTCGCCCTCGAAGAGCCAGGGCTGGGCGTGTTTCTGGAACTTCAGGTAGATGGCCGTGGCGATGAGGCAGGCGAGTCCAGCCAGCACGGAGGTGAGGTCCGCGCCGATGAAGTTGGACACCAGGAACTGGGTGATGGAGAAGCTGAGGCCGGCCACCAGGATGGTGCCGATGGCGCCCTTGAGGCCCTTGCTCTTGGACATGGCATAGACCGTGGCGAAGGCCATGATCAGCGCCAGCGGCGCCATGAAGCGGCCGGTCATCTGGGAGAGCTTCATGATGTCCAGGCCCGTGGTCTTGGCCAGGGTCACCGTGGGGATGGCCAGGGAGCCGAAGGGCACGGGGCCCGTGTTGGCCACCAGGCAGACCAGGGCCGCCATCATGGGGTTATAGCCCAGGCCGATGAGGATGCTGGCGGGAATGGCCACCGGCGCGCCGAAGCCGCAGATGCCCTCCAGGAAGGCGCCGAAGCCGAAGGCAATGAGCAGCGCCTGGGCGCGGCGGTCAACGGTGAGGCTGGCCATGGCGCCCTGCATCTTGTCCATCCAGCCCGTGACCTTGAGGACGTTGTAGACCACCAGGGCGCCGAAGGGGATGTACATGATCGGGAAGAGGCCCGTGAGGCCGCCCTGGAGGGCTGCCAGCAGCGTCACCTTCATCGGGAAGTGGAAGACAAATATGGCCGTGAGCACGGTCACCAGCCAGGCCACGGGAGCCACCTTGGCGGCCGGCTTCATCAGGATCGGGATGCCGATCAGGAGGACGATCAGGGGGAGCGTGGCCGCGAGGGCACCGTAGTGCATTGTTTACCTCCAGGTGAACGAAACCGACGTTAGCAGGGAGGGTGTTCATGCACCGCAGTAAAATGCATCAGAAAACGAGGTTTCTTCTAAGGCCTTAGACGACCCATGCGCCATCTATAAACAGATGGGATATTCCCGGCGCAATTATAAGGTCTATTTGGTCTTGACGGGATCCGCCGGGCGCTTTGGGAGCTGCATGGGCGTCTCGGCCAGGCGCTTCAGGACCTCCTGGACCCCCCGCTCGAGCTGCAGGTCCCGGCCCGCGAGGAGGGAGATCGGGTCGTCCTCCACGTCGATGTCAGGGGTCACTCCCCTGCCCTCGATGATCCACTCGCCCGTGGGGGCGTTGGTGCCGGACTGGGGCACGAAGACGCTGCCGCCGTCGATGAGGGGCGAGTTGCCGCCGCCCACGACCCCGCCCCAGGTGCGCTTGCCGATGAGGGGGCCGAGGCCCGCGGAGCGGAAGTGGTAGGGGAAGATGTCGCCGTCACTGGCGCTGGTCTCGCTGGTGAGCGCCACCATGTGGCCGTGGAAGACCGTGGAGGGGTAGGTGCTGGGCAGGTCGCCCGTGTGCCCGAAGCGGGTGCCCAGCAGCTTCTTCCCGAGGCGCTCGAGGATCATCTGGCTGATGTTGCCGCCGCCGTTGGCGCGGACGTCCACCACCAGGCCTTCCTTGCGGATCTGCGGGTAGTACCACTTGATGAACTCATAGAGGCCCGGGGCGCCCATGTCGGGGATGTGCAGGTAGCCCACCTTGCCGCCGCTGAGGCGGTCCACGGTCTCTTTGGAGCGCAGCACGAAGTCCAGGTAGCGCAGGCTCGCATCGCTGTCGATGGGCCGGTAGGTGGCCTGCCGGGCGCCTTCGGTGACGGGCTTGTCATTGAGGGTGAGGGTCACGGCGAAGGTCTTGTTGCGGAGCAGCTGGTAGGGGTTGTCCTGGGCCTTCAGCTCCACGCCGTCGATGGCGAGGATGAAGTCCCCTTCCCGGGCATCCACGCCCACCTCGGTGAGGGGGCTGCGGTACTTGGGTTCCTCGTTGTGGCCCCGGTAGATCTTCGCCAGGCGGTAGCGGCCGGAGGCGGCCTCCAGCTCGATGCGGGCGCCGGGGAGGCCCACCTTGGCGCGCTCCGGCAGGTAGGCGTCGCCGCCCTCGGTGTAGGTGTGGCCGATGTTGAGCTCGGAGATGAGCTCCGTGAGGACGTAGGTCAGGTCCGAGCGGTGGGTCACGTGCTGCAGCCAGGGGCGGTACTGCTCGCGCAGGGCCTTCCAGTCGTAGCCGTGCATGTTCTTCACGTAGAAGAAGTCCCGGAAGCGACGCCAGGCCTCGTCGTAGACCTCGCGCCACTCCTCGGCGGGGATGCGGTCCACATTGAGGTCCTTCGTGGACACCGGCTTCTTGTCGCCGCCCTTGGGCTTGGCGTCCACCAGCTGGTAGGTGGCTGCAGGGCCCTGGCCCGCGCGGGCCAGAATCTTGCTGCCGTCCTGGCTGAGGGTCCAGCCCTGCACCTCGGTGAGCAGCTCGCTCTCCTGGCGCTTCTTGAGGTCGAAGATCCAGAGGCTGCTGCCACCACCGCGGCGGCCGTTGGCCTCACCGTTCACGTTGGCCGGGGCCTTGGTGTAGAGCAGGAAGCCACGGATGGCCTCGAGGCCGCTGAGGTTGTCCGCGGGTACGGGCACGCGGGTGCCCCGCTGCTCGAAGCCCTCGAAGTCGATGCGGACCGCGACCGGCGCCCGGGGGCCTTCGGCCTTCTTCTCGCCCTCTTCCCGCTTCTCGGCGCTGACGCCGACTTCATCGCTCTCCTGGGGGAAGGGATGCGGCACATCCCGGCGCAGCGCGTAGGCCACGATGTCCAGGTTGCGGTTCCCCGCGTAGTCGAACTCCAGGTTGCTCATCTGGGGCGCGTAGTCCCGGCGGCTCAGGGCGTAGAGGTACTTGCCCTCGGGATCCCAGGCGGGGTCCATCACCGGGAACAGCTCGCCCGTGAGGCGGTGCAGCTGCTGGTCGGCCAGGCCCCACACGTGGAGGCTGCGGACGCCGTTGGGATTGCTGAGGGAGAAGGCCAGGAACTGGCCATCTGGCGACCAGGCCAGGTCGCTCACGCGGCCGTTGGCGTCCCGGCCGGCCTGCACCAGCTTGCGGTCGGCGACGGTGACCACGTAGATGACGCCGTTCTTGTCCGTGAAGGCCAGGCGCTTGCCGTCCGGAGCCCAGAAGGGGGCGTTGAGCTGCACGGCCAGGCCCGTGGTGAGGGCCTCGGGCCGGCCCTTGCCATCCTGGGCCACGAGGTAGAGCTGATCCTCGCCCGACAGGTCCGAGATGAAGGCGATCTTCTTGCCGTCCGGGGACCAGCGGGCGTGCCGGTCGTGGGCGCCGGAGCTGTTGGTGAGGTTGCGCACGGGGCCCTTCTCCACGGGCACCGTGAACACATCGCCCCGGGCCACGAAGAGGGCCCGCTCGCCCTTGGGGGACAGGGCAAAGCCTTCGATGTTGCGCTCCACGCTGATGCGCGAGGGCCGCGAGGCCCCGCCGTCCGTGGGCACGGTGATGGCCAGCCCCTGGTCGCCGCCGTCCTTCAGGTTGAAGATGCGCAGCTCGCCGTTGAGCTCGTAGACGACGCGCGAGACGTGGTCGCTGGAGGGCCAGCGCACGTCCCAGGTCTTCTGGAAGGTCAGCTGCTTCACCGCGTCCGTCGCCGGATCCACGGTGTAGAGGTTGAGGGTGCCGTCCCGGTCTGAGGCGAAGCAGACCTGATCGCCGATCCACATGGGATCCCGCTCCGTGCGGGGGCTGGAGGCGAGCTTCTTCTGCTGGCTCGTGGCGAGGTCGAAGACGTAGAGCTCCTGGGCCCAGCCGCCCTCGTAGCGCTTCCAGTGGCGGAAGTCGCGGAACATGGGCGCGTAGACGATGCGCTTGCCGTCCGGGGAGAAGGAGCCCGGCCCGGCCGTGGGCATGGGCAGCTTCTTCGGCAGGCCGCCGGCGAGGCTCACAGTGTAGAGGGCCGTGCGGCTGAGGACGCCATCTGCGTCGGTGGCGGCCCGGAAGAGGACGCTGGTGCCATCGGGAGTCCAGCCCACCACCTGGTGGTCGTAGCCGCCCCGCGGCGGCAGGGGCCCGGCGGCGGGGTCGAAGGTGAGCTGGCGCGGAATGCCGCCGTTGCTAGGGATCACGTAGACCTGCTCGTCGCCGTCGTACTGCCCGGTGAAGGCGATCCACTTGCCGTCGGGGCTGAACTTGGCGAAGACCTCCAGGCCCGGATGGGCCGTGAGCCGCGTGGCCAGGCCGCCGGTGGTGGCCGCGGTCCACAGGTCCCCGCCGTGGGTGAAGACCACCCGGTCCCCGTGGATGTCCGGGAAGCGCAGCAGCTTGGTCTGGGCCTGCGCGAAGCCGGCCAGGGCCAGCGCGAGGGCCAGGCTGCGGAAGAGGAGGGTGCGGATCGACATGGCGTCACCTCGAGGGGAGATGAGCATTGTATGACGAGGCAAGCAGGCCGCGAGGGATTCTCTGAGGCCCATGCGATCATGCGGGCCATGGACGCGCCCCTCTCCGTCAAGCGCCTGCTCGAGCAGGTGAAGACCCGCATCGAACCGCCCTTCTCGGCGGTCTGCGTGATGGGGGAGGTCTCGAACTTCAAGGTCTCGGGCAAGCACTGGTATTTCACCCTGAAGGAGGAAGGCGCCGCCATCGGGTGCGCCGTCTGGGCCAGCGCGCAGCGGTTCCTTCCCCAGCGCCCGGCGGACGGCCAGCGCGTGGTGCTCAAGGGCAGCCTCGACCTCTACGTGCCCGGTGGCAGCCTGAAGCTGATCGTCACCCACTGTGAGCCCGCCGGCGTGGGGGATCTCCAGGCCCGTCTGCGGCAGCTGGAGGCGGAGCTCCGGGGCCAGGGCTTCTTCGACCGGCCCAGGCGGCCCCTGCCCCGGTTCCCGCGCAGGCTCGGCGTGGTGGCCGCCCTGGGCGGCGCCGCCCTCCGGGACGTGCTGGAGGTGACCGCCCGGCGAGCCCCGGGCATCGACCTGCTCATCGCCCCCGCCGCGGCCCAGGGCGAGCGCTGCGTGCCCGAGACCCTGCTGGCCCTGCAGGAGCTCCAGGATCCGCACTGGGGCTGCGAGGCCCTGCTGCTGGTGCGGGGCGGCGGCAACCTGGAGGACCTCTGGGCCTTCAACGACCCGGCCCTGGTGCGGGCCGTGGCGGACTGCCGGCTTCCCGTCATCACCGGCGTGGGCCACGAGATCGACACGACCCTGGTGGACCTGGCGGCGGACCGGCGGGCAGCGACCCCCAGCCAGGCCGCAGAACTCGCCACCCCGGACCGGCAGGCCCTGGCGGCGGACCTGCGCCGGCGCGGCGAGGCCCTCCTCGCCAAGACCCAGTGGCGTCTGCGGGGCCTGGAGACCACCCTCAACCTCCTGGTGGACCAGGGCCTGCAGCGGGTCGAGCCCCTGGCTGTTCCGGCCGCGCGCCTCGCGGGCCTCGGCCAGCGCCTGGCCCTCGCCCACCCCAGCCGCCACCTGGACCTGGCCGCCACCCGGGCGGCCCTGCTGCGCCAGCGGCTGCGCCATGCCGCCGCCCTCGTGGCCCGGGAGGCGGACCTGCCCCGGGTGCGGGAGGCCCAGCGCCGCCTGGCCCCGGCGGCCCTGCGGAGCATCCAGCGCCGGGACCAGCGTCTGGCCGTGCTGGCCCAGCGGCTCCAGGGCCTGGACCCCACGGGCCCGCTGCAGCGGGGCTTCGTGCTGGCCCTGGACGCGGCGGGGCGCCCGGTGACCCGGGCCGCGACCCTGCCCGCCGGCGCCGGCCTCCGGCTGCGCTGGCAGGACGGGGAGCGCGGGGCGCACCTGGACTGACCAAACTCAGCCCCCCCTAGGCCCTGGTCGATAGAGGACTAGGCAGGGGTATGTTCAAGATCACTTTTCTACCATTTCGAGCGATGCGGCTGCTGGCGGTCCTGGCTGTTGCCCTGCTCGGCATGGCAGGACTTGAGGCCGCCCCGCGCCGGGTCGTGACCGTCGCCGTCTTTCCCCACGCCCCGGCCCTCTCCATGGGGGAGGACGGGCTCGCCCGGGGCTTCTACGCCGACATGCTCCGCGAGGTCGCCGCCCGGGAGGACTGGGAGCTGCGCTTCCTGCCCGGCACCTTCCAGGAGGGGCTCGACCGCGTCCGCACCGGTCAGGCGGACCTGCACACCAGCATCGCCCAGACCCCCGCCCGCAGCCTCTATCTCGACTACGGCAGGGAGTCCTCCTTCACGGTCTGGAGCATCCTCTACGCCCACCCCAAGGCGGGCATCCACACGGTGCTGGATGTGCTGAACCGCCGCATCGGCCTGATGCGCGGGGATGTGAACGGCGACCACTTCCGCGAGCTCTGCGCGAAGTTCAACCTGCAGGTCACCTACGTGGAGTTCGGCAGCTTCGAGGACGTCCTGCGGGCCGTGGAGACCGGCCAGGTGGATGGGGGGGTGGCCACCAACACCTTTGGCTACTCGCAGGAGGCGCGCTTCCAGGTGGAGCGGACGCCCGTGGTCTTCAGCCCCTTCGAAACCTACTTCGTGACCACCAAGGGCCACAACGCCGACCTGCTGAAGGCCCTGGACAGCTACCTTGTGGACGGGAAGCGGAACCCAGACTCGGGCTACCGCCGGGCCATCAACCGCTGGCTGGCCCCCCAGCTCAAGACCGGCCTGCCGAGCTGGCTGGTTCCCACGAGCCTGGGCGTCCTGGCGGCCCTGGCGCTGGCCATCCTGGCGGCGCTGGCCTTCCGGCGCCAGGTCGATGCCGCCACCGGTGAGATCCGCGCCCTCAATGTCGGCCTCGAGCGGGAGCTGGCCGAGCGGCGGCGCATGGAGGCGCAGATCCTCCACGTGGCCAGCGGTGTGTCCGGCTCCTATGGCGAGTCCTTCTTTCTGGACCTGGTCAAGCACTTGGCCCAGGCCATCGGCGCGGACGGCGCCCTCATTGGCGAGACCGTCACCGTGGACGGCGAGAAGCGGGTGCAGACCCTGGCGGTCTGCCTGGATGGGAACGCCGTGGAGAACAGGGACTACCCCCTCCGCGGGTCGCCCTGCGAGCGTGCCCTCAGCGGAGAGATCTGCATTATTCCCTCAGGTGTCCAGGCGCGCTTCCCGGACTTCCGCCTGCTCCAGGAGCTGCACGCCGAGGCCTACATCGGCTCGCCCCTCATGGACTCGCAGGGCAAGATCCGGGGTCTCCTGGTGGTCATCCACCGCAGCATCCTCCCGGCCCCGGCGGAGGCGGCCTCCCTGCTGAGGATCTTCTCGACCCGGGCCGCGACCGAGCTCGAGCGGCGCAGCAGCGAAGGCGCGCGACAGCTGCTGGAGCGACAGATGCAGCACGCCCAGAAGCTGGAGAGCCTCGGCGTGCTGGCGGGCGGCATCGCGCACGATTTCAACAACCTGCTCACCGCCATGCTGGGCCACATGAACGTCGCCGAGACCAAGCTGGCCCCGGAGTCCCCGGCCCGGCCCCACCTGGAGCGCCTGGAGCGCATCATCCACCGCGCCGCGGACCTCACCCGCCAGATGCTTGCCTATTCCGGGAAGGGGCGCTTCGTGGTGCGCTCTTACGACCTGAACCAGGTGGTGCAGGAGGTGACCCACCTGCTGGAAGTCTCCATCTCCAAGAAGATCGCGCTGCGCTTCGACCTGGCCCCCAGCCTGCCCCCCGTGGAGGCCGATGCGGCCCAGATCCAGCAGGTGATCATGAACCTGGTGACCAACGCCGCCGATGCCATCGGCGACCGGGAGGGCACCATCCGGCTCATCACCGGGACCCACCTGCTCGACCGGGCCTACCTGGACCAGGTGTTCCAGGGCCAGGATCTCCTGCCGGGCACCTACGTGACGCTCGAGGTCAGCGACACCGGCTGCGGCATGACCGGCGCGGTCCTGGAGCGCATCTTCGAGCCCTTCTTCACCACGAAGGTCGCCGGGCGCGGCCTGGGCCTCTCGGCCACCATCGGCATCCTGAAGGGGCACCGTGCGGGCATGCGGATCTACAGTGAGCCGAGCCGCGGCACCACCTTCAAGCTGCTGTTCCCGACCACCGAGGTGAAGCGCCAGGACGAGGCCGTCCAGACGGCGCTGCCGGCCCTGTCACGGCCCGCGACCGTCCTGCTGGTCGACGACGAGGAGATGATCCGGGAGGCCGCGACGGCGGTGCTCGAGTCCCTGGGCCTGATCGTGGTCCCGGCCTGCGATGGGCGGGAGGCGGTGGCCGCCGTCCAGCGGCCGGACCTGAAGCTGGATCTGGTGCTCATGGACCTGACCATGCCCCACATGGACGGCAAGGAAGCCTTCCAGATCATCCGCCGCCTCCAGCCCGACCTGCCGGTGATCCTCAGCAGCGGCTACAACGAGCAGGAGTCCGTGCAGTCCTTCTCGGGCCGGGGGCTGGACGCCTTCCTGCAGAAGCCCTACACCCTGCGCGTCCTGGAACGCACGGTGCTTGAGGTGCTGGCCCGGAGCCGGACCTAGCCAAGCGGCCGGAGGGTCAAGTCAAACCCACTTCCCGTCGGGCATCGCCCTGTCTGCGTGGTACAGTAAAAAATATCCATCTGGTGCCGAATGCCCAATGATCTGCCGCCGGAAGTACCTCCCTCGCCGGAGCGGTCGATCCTGGACCCGCTGACCCGGGTGGGCCGATTCCAGGTGGAGGCCATCATCGGCACCGGCGGCATGGGCGAGGTCTACCGCGCCTGGGATCCCGCTCTGGAGCGCAGCGTGGCCCTGAAGGCGCTGCGCCCCGGCGAGGTCCGGGAGGCCAGCGCGGTCGAGCGCTTCCGTCGGGAGGCCCTGGCCCTGGCCCAGCTGAGCCACCCCAATGTCTGTCAGGTCCACGAGCTCGTGGACGAGCCCGGGGGATCCTACATCGCGATGGAGCTGGTGGAGGGGCAGACCCTGGACCAGGCCGCCGATTCCCTCTCCCTCCTCCAGAAGCTGCAGGTGCTCCGCTTTGCCGCCCTGGGTCTGGCGGCGGCCCACAGCAAGGGCATCGTCCACCGCGACCTCAAGCCCCGCAACGTCATGGTCACCGAGGACCAGGAGAGCCATGAGCTCCGGGTGAAGGTGTTGGACTTCGGCCTGGCGCGGCTCATGGATCCCCTGATGCAGGCGGAGCGTCCTCGGCCCACCTTTTCGGGAACCAGCCCGGCCGCCCACCAGGTCCTTGAAGAAGCCGAGCGGAAGCGGACGGCGGACTCTGAGGTCACGGCGGTGCACCAAGCGGAGTGGGGAGCGCGGGAGGAGTCCGGTCCCCAGGGCTGGGGCCGCATCACCCGGGCCGGGACCTTCATGGGCAGCCCGAGCTACGCCTCCCCCGAGCAGATCCAAGGCCAGGCCGTGGGCCCAGCCAGCGATGTCTTCTCCCTGGGCATCCTCGCCTGGGAGCTGCTGGCCAACGAGCATCCCTATCCCGGCGAGGGCCGGAACCGGATGCGCGCCATCGCCGCTGGCGAGCGCCGCGAGCTGAAGGCCCGTGGCCTGCCCTCCGGCACGGCGGATCTGCTCAACGCCATGCTGGAGACCCACCCCTTCAAGCGGCCCAGCGCCACCAAGGTGGCCGAGCTCCTGGGCCAGCTGGCGCGTCCCCGCCGGGTCCTGAGGTGGACTGCCCTGGCCGTGGCGGGCTCCCTGCTGGTGGCCGTGGGCGTGAACCTGTACCTGGGCCGCGGCATCATCCCGGACCTCACCCGCCAGCGCCCGGCCCGCCTGGCCGTGCTGCCCTTCGTCAACGGCACCGGGGATCCCCACCTGGACTCCACGGCGCGGCTGATCCTGCCGGAGATGCTGGAGAGCGCGCTGCGGGAACACCCCAAGCTGGCGCCCCTGGATCCCGAGAGCGTCGCCCGGGCGCGGAAGGCCATGCGCCTCGCCGGCGACGGCCCCCTGCATGCCGAGGACCGGGTCCGGCTGGCCGGGGCCCTGGGCACCCAGCTTCTGCTGACCGGAACCCTGACCAAAGGTTCGGGCAACAGCTTCGTTCTGGCCTACGAACTCAGTGACTCGAACGGCAAGATCCGCCACGCGGGAGAAGCCCGCGAAGCGGGCGAGCGCACGGTGGTCGTCCTGCCGCTGGCCCGCAGCCTCGCCGGCGCCCTGCTGAAGGCCGTGGCGCCCTTCTCCTCGTCCCATGCGAGGACCCTCCCGGAGATCCCGGCCGTGGCGCTGGATGCCTATGCGAGAGCCACCGACCTCATGGACCGGGGCGAGTTCAGGGAGGCCGCCCCGGCCTTCCAGGCCGCCGTCCAGGCCGCGCCCGATTACGCCCCTGCCGTGCTGGGCTACGCCCGCTGCCTCAGCTGGCTCGCGGACGCTCCGGCCGAACCCGTCTACCAGTGGGCCCGCTGGTCCGCCCGCGCCCAGGGCAACCGCATCTACGAGATGAAGGCCCTGCACTACCTCGCCATCCGCCTGGGTGAGCGGGGCCAGTGGGAGGCCTCTGACCGCACCGCCCAGGAAGCCCTGCGCCTGGCCCACGAGCTGGGGGAAGCGGCCTTTGAGGCCGGTGTCCATGCGACCCTCGGCACCACCCTCCAGCGCCGTCACAAGGTGCCTGAGGCCGAGGCCGAGTACCGGCAGGCTCTTGCCCTGTTTGAGAGCATTGGCGACAAGCACAGCGCCACCCGCGCCATGAACAACCTGGCCGTGGTAGATCGGGAGCGCGGCAACCTGACCAGCGCGGAGAGCCGCTACCTTGAGGCCCTGCAGATCGTCCAGTCCTACGGCGACAAGTGGGGAGAGTCGTTCCTCCTCAACAACCTCGGCGACCTGGCCCTGGCCCAGGAGGGCTCCCTGGACCGGGCGGAGGCTTTCTTCCGAAAGGCCGAGGTCCTGCGGAAAGCCAACGGCGATGAGAGCGGCCTGACTTACACCCTGATGGGTCTCGCCAGCGTGGCCCAGGCCCGGGGAGAGCTGGCCCGCGCCGAAGACCTGGACCGGCAGTTCCTGGTGCAGGCCCAGAAGACCCGCCTGCGCCCTCTGGAGGCCCTCGCCCTCTACAATCTGGGCGAGGTGCACCGCGCCGGAGCCAGGTACGAGGAGGCCCGCGCCCACTATCGCCAGTCCCTGGCGATCCACGAGGAGCTGAAGGATGCGGGCATGGAGGCCCACTGCCTGGCGGGTGAGGCAGAGTGTCTGGCCCGGGAAGGGCGGCATGGCCTGGCGCGCGCCCTGCTGGAGCGCATCCCGGCCCTGACTACCGAAGAGACCCCCTACCTGCTCCGCACGCAGGCCTGGCTGGCCCGCGGTGAACGGCGCGCACCAGAGGCCCAGGCGCTCTTCCTCAAGGCGCTGAGTACCGCCCGGGTCCAGGCCCCGGAGATCGTGGCGGAGCTGAAGGCCGCCCTGCGCGAGGGCGCGGCTTCCGTCGCGCCAGCTCCTAGGCCATCAACAGCCCGCCGTTGACGCTCAAGACCTGGCCGGTGACGTAGCTGGCCTCGTCGCTGGCGAGGAAGACCACGGCGGCGGCGATGTCCTCGGGCGTACCCATGCGGCCCAGAGGGATCTGCTGGGTGAAGGTGGCCTTCACCTCCGCGGAGAGGCCCGCGGTCATGGCGGTCTCGATGTAGCCCGGCGTGACCGCGTTGGCGGTGACGTTGCGGCTGGCCAGCTCCCGCGCCACGGACTTGGTGAGGCCGATGAGCCCCGCCTTGGCGGCCACGTAGTTCGCCTGACCCGGGTTGCCCATCTGGCCCACCACCGAGGCGATGTTGATGATCCGGCCCCAGCGCTGCTTCATCATGGGCTTCGTCGCGGCCTGGATGGCCGTCCAGGCGCCCTTCAGGTTCGTGTCCAGCACCGCGTCCCAGTCCTCTTCCTTCATCTGGATGAGCAGCTTGTCGCGGGTGATGCCGGCGTTGTTCACCAGGATGTGGAGAGCCCCGTGCCGCTCGAGGGTGGTGGCAATCGCGGCTCGCACGGAGGCGCTGTCGCCGAGGTCCGCCTCGAGCACATCCGCCTTCCCGCCGGCCTCGCGGATGGCGTCCGCCACCTGCTGCAGCTTGGTCAGCGTCCGCGCCGCGCAGACCACCGTGGCGCCCTGGGCCGCCAGCCGCTTCGCGATGGCTTCGCCGATGCCCTGGCTGGCGCCGGTGACCAGTGCGACCTTGCCATCAAGACGGAACATGGGACCTCCAGAGAGATGAACGACCAGCATAGCAAGGGCAGAACATCGATCCACGAAGACCGCGCAGACCGCGAGGCCAAGGGGAAATCGAAACAGCAGAGGACGCAGAGGGGGCAGAGATAAAGACGGGGTCCTGCGACAAGTAGAAAAATGCCTAAAGATTTGGTTCTTCGCGAATTGGCGGGATGCCCTCCAGGAGCCGCACAGGTCTAGGCAGGGCTCCCCAACACGGTGAAGCCCATCCCCTTCATCCCCTTCATCCCTGTAAAAAAAGGCCATAAGAAACAGGGATAAAAGGGATGAAGGGGATACCCGCTCCCTGGCTGCAGCGGCCCCCTTGGCCTGAGGTTCATGCCTTGCCACGCTGGCGCAGGCACCCCTCAGATTCGGTCCCAGCCGTGGCGCCGGGGTGGTTGTCTGTCTCCGGTGCTTGGCCAGGTTTCGGCACCGGGACTTGGCGAAAACCTGAGCCGCCTCTCCCGGTAAAGCGCGATGAACCAGAATTTAAATGTAGTTATCCCCGTCCATCCCATTCATCCCCGTCAGAAAGGCCTTTCCCCGCGTCCTGCCGGACCTCTGGATCAGCCGCCCACGGGGGGGCGCACGCCCCGGGCCACCAGCCAGTCGGCGGCGTGGCAGGCCGAGGTGCCGGCCGCCAGGCGGATGGGGAGAGCCGTGTCCGGGGCCTGCAGAACCAGCTCCCGCCCAATCCACTCCAGGGCGACCTCCTGCAGTGGCAGTTGGAGGCCGGGCCTTCGGAGGAACCGTCGCCCGAGCGTCACCACCTCGAGGAGGTCTCCCTCCACCACCAGGACCTTCACCCAGAATCCGAGACAGGCACCGAGGGCGCCGGCGCCCTGGAGCAGGCGGATGCCGCTGTTCACCCAGAGCGTCGAAGCCGGCACTCCCCGGCGCCACTCCAGCCAGGTGAGGCTGGCCACCATCACGGCCCAGAGTGGTGTGGATACGCCCAGGAAGAGCCGCTGCCACCTCGGCAGCTCCATCCTCACTTCCAATCGATCCGGCACGGCTGGCTCCTGACCCGGCCAGTCTAGGACCACCCTCGGGTGCCCTTCAATCTTCGCCAAAGCGTCCAGAATTTCCCGCTGGGAGACCCCTGAATCACCACTACTTGAGCGTCTTCAGCCACGCGGCCAGGGGGCTCAGGTCGGCCAGGGGGGTGCTGTCGCCGTAGGTGGTCAGGGCGGCGGGGCCCGCGAGGCTGGCCTTGTCGCGGGTCTCGCGCTTGAAGAGGTGGTTCGCCTCGGGGATCTGGAGCACGGTGCCCTTGAACTCCGGAGGCACGGCGGCGGGCTTCCAGGTCTGGATGTCGCGGTCGCCCCACACCACGGCGCAGGGCACAGCGAGCCGCTGGGCCGAGCCCCAGGGATCCAGGTCCATGGTCGCCCGAACGAAACCGCGGGTCTCGGGCCGGACCAGGGATTTCGCGAGGTTCACGATGCCCTGGGCGATTCCTTCTGCCGCAGCGGGCAGCTCCTTGTCCCCGCGGATGGCCTCCAGCACGCCCTCCAGGTAGGTGAGGTTCTGCTTCTTGAAGTCCTCGGGGGCTCCGGCCCCCTCCAGCTGACCTTTGACCTGGAGGACGATGAGCTTGCCCATGCTGGCGCCGGGCAGGGCCAGCAGCAGCGCCGCGTCCGCCTCGCCCGCCGCCAGCAGCGACAGCAGGGAGCCCTCGCTGTGGCCCACCAGCAGCAGCTTCTTGCCCTTGGCCTCAGGCAGTAGCCGCGCCGCCTTCAGGGCCGCCTTGATGTCGCCCACCTGGGCGTCCAGGGAGATGTCCAGCTTGGCATCCCGGGAGCCGATGAAGCGCTTGTCGTAGCGCAGGCTGCCGAGGCCCTGCCCCTGCAGCCAGGCCGCGAAGTCCCGGCCCCCGTGGCTGGGCACGGTGATGAGCGGGTTCGACCAGTCGCGATCCGTGGGCCCGGAGCCCGCCACCATCACGGCGAAGTAGGGGTGCGCGCCGCCCGCCCGGACACTGCCCTTCAGCGGGAAGGCATTGAAGCCGGGGAAGCTAAGCTCCCGGTCCTGGGGATCCGGCCTGGGCGCGGCGGTTACCACCGGGGCGGCGGCGCCGGCCCGGGCCAGCACGAAGGGGAAGACCTGGCCGCCCTGGCTGAACATCCCCTCGATGCGCCCGTCCTTGCCCAGCTTGCCGCTGAACTTCGGGCTGCCGGGAATCCCGGGCATGGCGAAGGACACCGCGTCACCGGCCACCTTGACGTCGCCCAGCGCCAGGTCCTTGGCGCCCTGGGGCGGGATGGAGATGCGACCCGACCAGGCCGCACCGCTGCCTTCCAGGGTCACCTGAAGCTTCAGCTCCGAGCCCGGGATCTGGATCGCGCCCTCCCAGTAGCCCGCCACCAGCGAGGGGGCGGGCTGCGCGGTCAGGGACGCGAGGACAAGGAACTGGGCAGCGAGGGGGCGTAGCATGGGGCGCTCCGGATGGGCTGCGGCGCGAAAAGGCCCGGCAGCTTCACGATGCCAGAAAAGGGGAGGCGGCCGCCATTTCCGGACTCGCCATCCCCAGCTGAAAACCCTAGCCAAGCCGCGCCCCATCTTGCTTTCCACAACCCCTCCCCGGACAGAAAGTTCGCTGAATGCTGACGATCCAGCCCTCCGGAATGCGTAAACTGAAGCTCCGGTCCGGCGTCGAATGGCGGCCCGCGATCGACCCCTGTCTGCGCAAGGCCACCCACCGGTCTGGGTGCCCCGGCACAGCGGCGGGATGGAGGTCTTCATGGTCTGCAGCTTCTCCCGAGTTCCCGCCGCGGCCCCCCGCCTCCGCGGCGCCGCCCTGGCCCTCGTGACCCTGGCCACCGCCGGTCCCGGCCTTGCCCAGGCCCCCGCGGCCCCCAAGACCGTGCAGCTCACCCTGGCCCAGGCCCTGCGCCAGGCCCTGGACCAGAACCCCCGCGTCCACCTGTCCCTGCTGGCCATCGCCGAGAGCGGCGACGACCGCCGCGCCGCCGCCGCCGCCCTCATGCCCACGGTCGCCGCCCAGGCCATGGGCCAGCGGGCCAAGAACAACCTGGACGCCTTCATCGGCATCCCGACCCCCCACGGCCCCGAGGTCGTCGGCCCCTTCAACTGGGGCCAGGTGGGGATCGAGGCCCACGTGTCGCTCTTCGACCTGAGCCTCTGGAAGAAGTGGCGGGCCTCCCAGTACGGCGAGGCCTCGGCCAAGGCCCAGAACCGCGCGGTGCGCGAGGAAGTCGCTGCCCTGGTGGTGGGCCAGTACCTCCGGACCCTGCGCGCCCAGGCTTCGGTGAAGGCCGGCGAGTCCCGTGTGGAGCTGGCCGGAGCCCTGGCCCAGCTGGCCGAGAACCAGCAGAAGCAGGGCGTGGGCACGAAGCTCGACACCCTGCGCGCCCAGCTCCAGCTGCAGACCGAGAAGCAGCGGCTGATCCAGGCCCAGACCCAGCGGCTCACCTCGCTCGCGGGCCTGGGCCGCCTGCTGGACCTGGAGCCCACGACGCGCATCGAGCTGCTGGACACCCTCGCGGCGCCGGTGCTGCCCCAGATCGGCTTCCCAGAGGCCTACCAGGCGGGCCTGGCCCAGCGGCCAGAGCTGGCGGTGCTGGAGGCCCGGGAGCAGATCGCCGAGAACCTGCGCCAGGCCGCCCAGGGCCTGCGTCTGCCCACCCTGGTCGCCACCGGGGCCTACAGCAGCACCGGCCTCCAGTCCCAGCCCTGGGCCACCACCTACCAGCTGACCCTGGGCGTCCGGGTGCAGCTCTTCACCGGCGGTCTCGTGAGCTCCCGCATCTCCCGCGCCAAGTCCGAGCTGGACCGCGTCCAGGACGCCCGGCGCGAGGTCCGCGCCCAGGTGGGCTACGAGGTCCAGGTGGCCCAGGCCGAGCTGGAGGCCGCCGCCAGTGAGGTCCAGGTGGGCAACCTCGCCGTGAGCCTGTCCACCGAGGCGCTCAGCCAGGCGCGGCACCGCTTCGAGGCCGGCGTCAGCAGCAACATCGAAGTGATCAACGCCCAGGACGAGCTGGCCCGCGCCACGGACAACCAGATCAGCGCCCTCTACCGCCTGAACCAGGCCCGGGCGGACCTGGCCCGCGCCACCGGCCAGCTCGAGAGCCAGTTCCAACTCCAGGGCCCCTCCCGCTGAGTCCGCACCTGCCCCACCCGATTCCTGAAGACGCCCGCCGATGGAGACTCCCATGAGCCAAGATCCCGCCAGCCAGCCCGTCAGTGCGGAGGCCTCCGCTGCCCCCAGCACCTCCAAGGCGATGCGGATGCTGATGATCGGAACCCCCATCGCCCTGCTGCTGCTGGGCGGCGTGTGGTTCGTCAATCGCAACCACGTGAGCACCGACGACGCCCAGGTGGACGGGCACCTCGTGCCCGTGTCCAGCCGCGTCTACGGCAGCGTGGAGAGGGTGCTGGTGGAGGACAACCAGGCCGTGAAGGCCGGCGATCCCCTGGTGGCCATCGATCCCCGCGACATCCAGGCCCGCCTGGATCAGGCCAAGGCCGCCCTGGCCCAGGCCAAGGCCCAGGTCGAGGGCGCCAGGGCCGAGCTGGAGCGCGGCAAGGTGGCCTTCCAGCAGGCCCGGGGCTCGGACCAGGAGACCGCCAAGGCCAACCTCGATGCCCGGAAGGCCAGCCTCGACAAGGCCAGAATGGACGTCCAGCGCATGAAGCCCCTGGCCGAGCGGGAGGAGATCTCCGCCCAGCAGTTCGACGGCACCCGCACCCAGGCCGACGTGGCCGACGGCGAGTGGCGCGCCGCCCAGCAGCGGCTGGCCTCCCTGCAGCGGGAAGCGGACATCCGCAAGGTCGCTGTGAGCGCCGCCGAGGCGCGGCTGACCTCGGCCCTGGCCCAGGTGGACGCGGCCCGCGCGAACCAGGACGGCCTGGAGCTGCAGCTGGGCTACACCAAGATCCTCGCGCCGGTGGAAGGCGTGGTGACCCGCCGCTTCGTGGAGCAGGGCCAGACCATCCAGCCGGGCCAGGGTCTGCTGACGCTCATCCCCCTGCACCGCACCTGGGTCACGGCCAACTTCAAGGAGACCCAGATCGCCCGCATGCGGCCCGGGCAGGAAGTCGAGATCAAGGTGGACATGACCGGCACCACCCTCAAGGGCCACGTGGACTCCATCGCCGGCTCCACGGGCTCGCGCATGAGCCTGCTGCCCCCCGAGAACGCCGTGGGCAACTTCGTGAAGGTGGTCCAGCGCATCCCCGTGAAGATCCGCATCGACGACGCCGAAGCCAGCAAAGTCACCCTGCGCCCGGGAATGAACGTCGAAGCGACGGTGATCTTGAGATGAAACCACGCTCGCAGAGGGACCACTGCTCCTGGTAACCACAAGGGAAGCAGGCAATCAACAACTTGCTGATCGATGCCTCATGAGAAAAACAAAATTAACCACAAAGGGCACAAAGAACACAAAGAAAGACATGTGATCAATAGCTGCCAGCGGAAGCAGAATCCCAACATCCCTTTTTCCCTTTTTGTGCCCTTTGTGTTCTTTGTGGTTCATTTGCTCTTTTTCTGTGGATCTCCTCTTTCATGAATTCCACCCGCGCCATCAACCCCTGGATCATCGCCCTCACGGTGATGATCGCGACGTTCATGGAGGTGCTGGACACCAGCGTGGCGAACGTGGCGCTGCCGCATATCGCGGGGAACCTGTCGGCCACGGTGGAGGAGACCACCTGGGTGCTGACCTCCTACCTGGTGGCCAACGCAGTTGTGCTGCCCCTGGGTGGCTACTTCTCCAGCCTCATGGGGCGCAAGCGGTTCTACCTCACCTGCGTGACCGTCTTCACGGTGGCGTCCTTCCTCTGCGGCATCGCGCCGTCCCTGGGCTGGCTCATCTTCTTCCGGGTGCTGCAGGGCCTGGGCGGCGGCGGGCTGCAGCCCATCTCGCAGGCCATCCTGGTGGAGACCTTCCCGCACGAGAAGCGCGGCGCCGCCATGGCCGTCTACGGCATGGGCGTGGTGCTGGCCCCCATCATCGGGCCGGTGCTGGGCGGGTGGATCACGGACAACTTCAGCTGGCACTGGATCTTCCTCATCAACATTCCGGTCGGCATCCTGTCCTTCACCCTCACCAGCGCCCTGGTGAAGGACCCGCCGACTTTCCACCGCATCTCGCTCAAGGAAGGCGCCCGCTTCGACTACCTGGGCATCGGCGTCCTCACCCTGGGCCTCGCCTCACTGGAGATCGTGCTGGACGAGGGCCAGCGGAAGGACTGGTTCTCCTCGGGCTTCATCATCTTCTTCGCCATCGTGGCCGTGGTGGCGCTGCTCTTCGCGGTCATCTACGAGCTGGGCAAGGAGCGGCCCATCGTGGACCTGCGCCTGCTGAAGGACCGCACCTTCGCGGTGGCCATCCTGATGCTCTTCGTGCTGGGCTTCGTGCTCTACGGCAGCCTGGCGCTGCTGCCCATCTTCCTCCAGACCCTGCTGGGCTACACGGCCCTGCTCAGCGGCTGGGTGCTCAGCCCGGGCGGCCTGGCGGTCATGTTCATGATGCCGGTGGTGGCGATGCTGCTGAAGAAGGTGGACACCCGCTGGCTCATCGGGATCGGCTTCACGGTCTGCGGGCTGGGCCTCATCCAGATGTCGGGCTTCAACCTGCAGGTGGACTTCCAGACGGCCATGACCTCCCGCGTCGTGCAGAGCCTCGGCTTCGCCTTCCTGTTCATCCCCATCAACGTGCTCGCCTTCCAGCACATCCCGCCGCACAAGACCGCCTACGCCGCGGGCCTCATGAACCTGGTGCGCAACATCGGTGGCAGCACGGGCATCGCCATCGTCACGACGCTGCTGTCGCGCCGGTCCCAGTTCCATCAGGCGAACCTGGTAGGGAACCTGGCCCCGGGCAGCCCCGCCTACCAGGGCTTCCTGGACCGGGCCACGCAGCTGGGCGTCACCAGCGGCGGCCTCTCCCCGGTGGATGCCGGCCACATGGCCCAGGGCGCCGTCTACGGCACCATGGCCAAGCAGTCCGCCATGATGGCCTTTTCGGACACGTTCTGGTTCATGGGCATCATGTGCTTCCTGCTCTTCCCCCTGCTCTTCCTCATGCGCCAGGGCAAGTCCGCCGGACCCGTCGCCATCGACTGAAGCCCGCCGCGGGGCTCACGATTTGGAAGTGAAAAGGCTGGATGAACGCGGAGGACTGCCGAGGAGCGGAGCACGGCCTATCCCCTTCATCCCCTTCATCCCTGTGAAAACGTCTTGTGAATCAGGTAAACAGCGAGGATCACTGACAGCGGTCCCTGGCCGCCGTTGCTCAGCGCATCATCTGGCAACGTTCAGGGAAGAGAGCCAAGGGTACAAGAATCAAGGGACAGGGATGAAGGGGATGAAGGGGATTGAAATTGTTCGACCTCAGTCCCGCCCCGCCAGGGCCAGGAACACCGGGTAGTGTCGGCCATCTCTGGTGACTTCGCAGACGGTCTCGATTTGGATAGCGTTGAAACCGGCCTGGGTGAG
>CAIPAY010000073.1 GCA_903863195.1 uncultured Holophagaceae bacterium | reverse complement strand
CCGCGCCCCCCAAGAGGCGCGGCAGCGGCACCCCTGGATAGAGCCCATGCTCAGGTGCGGCCCCAGGCTTTTCTTTGTGCCTTTTTGTGCCCTTTGTGGTTAATCCTTCAGTTGTCTTTATCGGTGTTTATCAGCTTTTCTCGGTGTTCATCGGTGGCTGCTTCTTGTTCCGCCCGGGTAATCAGTGCGCCGGTGGTGGGGGCGGAGGTGCTGGAAGGGGAGTTGGTGGCGGCACAGCGCCTCGGCCTTTGGTCACCTTTGGCGCGGCGCTCAGGGCCTTCTGCAGCTGGTTGAGGCGGGCCTGCAGCAGCTTCAGCTCGGCCTGCAGGGCATCCACCTCGGCCTGGAGCACGGCGTGGTCCGGCGGCAGCTGGCCGGGCCGCGGGCCCCGGGGCAGGCCCAGGCCGGGGTGGTGGCCCATGGCCGGGTGTCCCATCGCAGGGTGCCCCAGGGGGCCGCAGTCGCCGCAGCCCTCGGGCCCGTCGCCCAGGGTGACGACCTTCACGCGCTTCTCGACCTTCTCGCCACCGGGCCCTTCGCGGTGGATGAACACCGTGGCGGGGCCGTCGCCGTCGCCCTTCAGGACTTCCACGCGGAGCTGCCTGCCCTCGGGCCCGTCCGGGGCGGGGTGCCCGGCGTGACCCGGCTCGCCTTCCAGGCGCTGCCGGTGGAGCTCCACCACGCGGCCCTTGCCGCCTTCTGGCTGGTGCTTGGCGACGCCATGCACTACCTCCCGCAGCCAGGCCTCGGCCTCGGCATCCAGCGGGCGCTCCTGGCCGTCCACGGTGTAGCTGCGCTTGTCGGCCGTGGCCGCGTAGAGGCGGGTCTTCCCGGCCTTCTCTTCCTTGACGCGGAAGCTGCCGTCACCTGTGACGATGACGGGCTGCGGGGCCGCGGCATCCAGCTTCACGTCGCCCTTGAGGCTCACCTCCCGCTTGCGGTCATCCTCCGCCACGCGGGTGAGGATGGTCTTCACGGGTTTCGGCGCCGGCTGGCCTTCCTCGGGGGGCAGGCTCGCCGCGCCCAGCAGGGACAGCGTGCCCAGGGCCAGCAGGGCGGCGCGGGCGGCAGGGGGCAGGGTGCGGGATCGTGGGTGCATGGTCGCTCCAGAGCTTGGGGGTGATCCGCGGAGCAGGTCGTCGCGGGGCCCCTGAAAAAGGTAGTCCAGACGGCGGGTGGACTCCACCGCCATGATGGAACAGGCCGACTGGCGCCCGCTCCCGGGCGGCGGTTGTCCCACGGGAATCCCGCATGCAGCTGGTCCTTGCCGCCATCCACCTCGAAGCCTCGCCCCGGGCCGTGCCGCTGGGCCCGGCCATGCTGGCCTCGGCGCTGAAGCGGGCCTGCCCCGACACCGTGCAGACCCGGGTTCTGGACCTCTTCCTGCAGCAGTCCGCCGCCGAGTGCGCGGACCAGATCCTGGCCTCGGACCCCGATGGGGTGGGTCTTTCCCTCTACGTCTGGAACCGTGCCCTCGGCCGCGAGGTCGCCACGCTTCTGCGCGCCCGCAAGCCCTCGCTGCTGCTCTTCGCTGGAGGCGCCGAGGCCTCAGCGGATCCGGCGGGCCTGCTGGCGGAAGGGTGGCTGGACCTGGTCCTGCCGGGCGAAGGCGAGGAGCTCCTGGTCGCCGTAGTGGGCGCCCTCCTGCGGGGCGAGCCCCTGGACGCGGTGCGGCGCGGCATCCGCCCCGGGCTGGTGCAGGACCTGGGCAGCCTGCCCTCGCCCTACCTGGATGGCACCCTGGATCCCTCGGCCTATTCGGGAATGCTCTGGGAGCTCTCCCGGGGCTGTCCCTTCCGCTGCGACTTCTGCTTCGAGTCCCGGGGCACCGCGGGCACCCGGCGCGTGCCCATGGACCGCGTGCAGGCGGAGCTGCGGCACTTTGAGGCCTGCGGCGTCAGCCAGGTCTTCGTGCTGGATCCCACCTTCAACTTCGACCAGCGCCAGGCCAAGGCCATCCTCCGCCTCATCGCCGCCGAGGCCCCGGCCATCCACTTCTTCTTCGAGCTGCGGAGCGAGTTCATCGACGAGGAGCTGGCCGAGCTCTTCGCCTCGCTGCGCTGCACCCTCCAGATCGGCCTGCAGAGCGCCGATGATGCCGTGCTGCGCCGCATCAGCCGGACCATCGACCCTGAGGACTTCGAGGCCAAGGTGCTGCTGCTGCACGAGGCCGGGGCCACCTATGGCTTCGACCTCATCTACGGGCTGCCCGGCGACACGCTCGAGGGCTTCCACGCCAGCCTGGACTTCACCTTCAGCCTCGCGCCCAACCACGTGGACATCTTCCCGCTGTCGGTGCTGCCGGGCACGCGACTGCAGGACACGGCGCCCGGCTTCGGCCTCCAGCACCTGCCGGAGACCCCCTACACCGTGCTGGCCTCGCCCACGTTCAGCGCCGCAGACATGGCGGCGGCGGCCGACCTCGCCGCGGCCTGCGACCGGCTCTACAACCAGGGGCGGGCGGTGCCCTGGTTCGCCCTGCTGCTTGAGGCGCTGGCCCTGAGCCCGTCGGAGCTGTTCGAGCGCTTCGCGGCGTTCATGGCGGCCCACCCGGACGCCGACACCACGGCCCTGCAGGTGGCCTTCTTCGACCACTGCTTCCAGGGCCGGGCCGAGGGCTCCGCGGCGGCGGACCTGGTCACCTACTTCGGCCGCTCCGGCGCGCTGCTGGAGGCTGCGGGCGGGGCACTGCCCGAAACGCCGTGCCTGGCCGCCTTCCACCACGACCCGCAGGTGCTGCTGGGGCTGCTTGAGTCCGGTGTCACGGACCTGGGGCAGCTGGCCAGCCTCCTGCCGGCCCACCCCTGCCGGGTCCGCTTCGAGCTGGAGGGCGAGGAGGTCTGCCTGCACCTGATCGAGGCGGATGCCGCCGGGACCGCAGGAGAGCTGTAGCGCTGAAAAGCGCCTGACCCAGCGGACCTCTGGGGTGCCAGAAATAAAAGTCTGGACACGCCATTTCCACGCCCAAGAAAGCGCCTCCGGGCGCCGATGGACCCCCCAGGCGCGGGCTCTCGAGGCGCTCCGAGGGGGGCTGGAATGAGGAAGGCTCAGAAGGAAGACAAGGGTGCCTGTGTCAGGCTGGTGAAAGAGGGACTCTCTCCCCCTCGGGCGGCCCCGGACGTTCATGAAGACAGGGTCTTCGTGGAGCGGGCGCAGATCGAGTCAGCGGACTGGTTTGAGAACGTCGGCTCCGTGGGCCTGTCGCGCCTGCAGATGCTCGGCCGTCTGGCCCAGGGCATCGCGCACGAGATCAACACGCCGACCCAGTTCATCGGGGACAACACCACTTTCCTCCGGGACTCCTTCGCCGAGGCGTTCGGCCTCATCGGCCAGCTCATGGCTCACCTCCTGGAGATCCAGGGTCTGGGTGGGCCCGCGGGCGAGGCCGCGCGGAGGGCCCTGGATGGCATGGCGGAGACGGACCTGGACTACCTCGGCGTCGAGATTCCCAGGGCCATCCACCAGAGCCTCGAAGGGGTGGAGCGGATCTCGAACATCGTCAGCGCCATGAAGAACTTCTCCCACCCGGCGGCGGATGTGAAGACGCTGACGGATCTCCACCGGGCCATCAACACCACCATCCTGGTGTCGCAGAACGAGTGGAAATACTCTGCCACGCTGAGTGCCGAGTTCGATCCCAACGTGCCGCTGGTGCCGTGCTTCCCCTGCGAAGTGAGCCAGGTGGTCCTCAACCTCATCGTGAACGCCGCCCACGCCATCGCCGCCTCGCCCGCGCGGGTGGCCGGCGGGGCCTTCGGCAAGATCACGGTGCGAACCCAGCTCCATCCGGGCGAGGTGGAGATCGCCGTAGCGGACGACGGGCCGGGCATTCCCCGCGAGATCCAGCAGCGCATCTTCGAGCCCTTCTTCACCACCAAGCCGGTGGGCAAGGGCACGGGGCAGGGCCTCGCCATCGTCCACAAGATCGTGATCGAGCACCACGGTGGCTGGATTCTCTTCGAGACGGGCCCGGACCGGGGTACCACGTTCCGCATCTTCCTGCCCCTGCCCCGGCCTGACTCCATCCACTGAGGCCCTCATGTCCAAGCAGCAGATCCTCTTTGTCGATGACGAGCCCATGGTCCTGCAGGGCCTCCAGCGTACCCTGCGGCCCCAGCGAGGGGAGTGGGACATGGTCTTCGTGGAGAGCGGGGCCCAGGCCCTGGAGCACATGGCCGTCCGGCCCTTCGACGTGATCGTCTCGGACATGCTCATGCCCCGGATGAACGGCGCCGAGCTGCTGAAGGAGGTGGTCCGCCGCCACCCGGCCACAGTGCGCATGGTCCTGTCGGGCCACGCGGACAAGGAGCTCATCTCCCAGTGTGTGGGCGTGGCCCATCAGTTCATCTCAAAGCCCTGCGATCCTGAGCAACTCAAGGCCCTGGTGAAGAACGCCTGCCAGCTGGCGGGGGGTCTGCTCGACGGGGAAGTGAAGCAGGTGATTGGCACCATCGACCGGCTGCCCAGCGAGCCCGGGGTCTTCCTCGAGCTGCGGGAGGCCCTGGCTCGGCCTGACATCGAGTCCCGGGGGCTCGGCGCCATCATCCAGCGGGATCCCGGGATGAGCGCGAAGACCCTCAAGCTGGTGAACAGCGCCTTCTTCGGCATGCGGAAGACCGTCTCGGATCCCCAGGAAGCCGTGGCCTACCTGGGGGTCGAGATCGTGCGGACCCTGGTGCTGTCCGACGGCATTTTCGAGGCGTTGGAACCCATCTCCAGCCGGGCCTTCAAGGTCGGCGAGGTCTGGCGGCACAGCCTCGCCGTGGCGAAGGCCGCCCAGGCCATTGCAAAGCTGGAGGGAATGCCACTGGCGCGCCAGCGGGAGGCCTACGCCGGAGGGCTCCTCCATGATGTGGGGGTGCTCATCCTGGCCTCGAGCTTTCCCGACCTCTATGACCAAGTGACGGAGACGGCCCGGGCGAAGGCGGGGCCGCTGACGGCGGCCGAGGACTGGGTGTTCGGGGTCTCCCACGCGGAGGTGGGTGCCTACCTCCTGGGACTCTGGGGCCTGCCCGCCCACCTCCTGGAGATTGTGCGCTTGCACCACCAGCCACCGGCTCTCGTCGGGGAGGAACTAGACCCCGTGACAATGGTCCATGCCGCGGATGTGATCTGCGGCGCGGCAGCGGGAGGATCGGACCTGTTCGGCGCGGCCAGTTTTGACCCGGACCTGCTTCGGCGGCCCTGGTTCCCGAGGCGCCTGGAGGCCTGGCAGGCCTTGGGCGTGGCGGCGACGGCCATGGAAAAGGGGGACGCATGAGCCTGAAAATCCTGCTGGTGGACGACGAGCCCGAGGTGCTGGCGGGCTACGAGCGCGTGCTGCGGAAGCGCTTCTCGGTGGAGACTGCTCCAGGGGGCGAGCAGGCCCTGGCGCTGCTGGAGGCGCGGGGTCCCTTTGCGGTGCTGGTGGCGGACCAGCGGATGCCCGGCATGGACGGCCTCGACCTGCTGGCCCGGGCCCGGGTGGCCTGCCCCGACACCGTGCGCGTCATGCTCACGGGTAACTCGGACCAGCAGACCGCCATCGACGCGGTGAACGAAGGCGCCATCTTCCGCTTCCTCCACAAGCCCTGCGACTCCGTGGTGCTGGGCCGGACTCTGGACCAGGCCCTCCGGCAGCACGAGCTGCTGATGGCGGAGCGGTCCCTGCTGCAGGAGACCCTCAAGGGCGCCATCCGCATGCTGGTGGACCTGCTGGCCATGCTGGACCCCCTCGCCTTCGGCCGGGCCCAGGCCATGTCGGACCTGGCCGAGGAGGTCGGCCGGGAGATGGCGCTGGAGAATCCCTGGATCCTGGGCATCGCCTCGGTGCTCTCTCAGATCGGCATCCTCACGCTGCCACGGAGTGTCGCCAACCGCATCCAGAGCGGTGCCTTCCTGAACAGCCATGAGCGCGACCTGGCCAACCAGATTCCCCAGATCGGAGCCGAGCTGATCTGCCACATCCCCCGCCTGGACCAGGTCGCCGAGGCCCTCCAGTACATGAACAAGAACTACAATGGGAGCGGGTTTCCGGCCGATGACCTGAGGGGCGAGCAGATCCCCCTCTCCGGCCGGATCCTGCGCGCCGTGTGGGACTTCGAGCTGCAGCGCACCTGGGGGGGGACCGATGCCAGCGTGCTGGCGGAGATGGTGATGCGGCGCACCTGGTACGACCAGGAGGTGCTGCAGGCCATGGGCCGCTGCCTCGGGCGGTCCGGCGAGAGCCCGTCCTCCAGCGAGCCCCGGGAAGTGGGGTCCATCGAGCTGCGGGTGGGGCAGATCCTGCGGGCCGACGTGGAGACCGTGACGGGCCTGCTGGTCATCCCCCAGGGCACCCTCCTGCAGGCGGCGCACCTGCACAAGTTGCGGAACTTCGCGCGGCTCTCCGCCATCCGGGAGCCGCTCCTGGTCTCAGGCGAGTAGGCCCCTCAGCGTGCCTCGAGGTGCTGGGCGAGCTTCCGGTCGTCCACGGAGATGTGCTGGGCCAGCCAGTCGCGGAGGAACACCATGACCGTGATGGAGAGGGTCAGCGACCCGGCGGTGTGCTTCTCCTCCAGCTCCTGGACCTGGCGCACGAGGTCATCGTGCTGGGCCTTGTGCAGCGCCATTCCCGGATAGCCGGTCTCGGCCATGAAGGCCTCTTCGGTGGCGAAGTGCTCCACCGTGTAGCTGCGCAGGAAGGCCAGCACGCGAGCGAGCTGCTGCCGGGAGTTGCCGGCCAGCATGTCGTCGTGCAGCTGGTTCACGGTGTCGAACAGGGAGGCGTGCTGGGCGTCGATTACGGCGTGGCCCAGGTGGAGCTCCTCGGAAAACTGGACGAAGGTCATGGGTCTCTCCTTAGGTGTGGTCGGGATTTGGGGTCGAGGGTGCTGCCCAGGCTCAGAAGGGGGTCTCCGGACCCCACTCAATTCCCCAGGCGGCGCCCATGGCTTGGCGATAAAGCGTCTCCAGAGGATTTGCCACCACGACCAGAGCGCCGCTGAGGCGTCCCTGCAGGGCGACTTCGCGCTCACACGGCTCGCCGCCGGCCTGAGCCTGGGCCGCCGGGTCCAGAGGTCCGCCCAGGGTGCCGTAGCACCCGGTGCAGGGCAGGCCCACCGCAGGGCAGAGGGCACCGCAGCCCGCGTGGATGGCCGGGCCGAGGCAGGCGAAGCCCTGCTCCTGCAGGCACCACCCGGGCTCGGGGGTGGCGCCAGGGGCTGGCTGGAGGGCCGAGGGCGGGGCGCCGCGCTTCTCGTGCGAGCACTCGTCGCAGAGTGTGTGCCGGGAGTCGCCTAGCAGCAGGCTGGTGACCGGGAGAGGCCGGCCAGAGAGCACGTGTCGGAGCAGCGCGAGGAGTTGCTCCGGTTCCGGGGGGCAGCCGGGCATGGTGAAGTCCACCTCGACGCGCTGGGACAGAGGCTCCACGCGATGGAGGGTCACCGGCAGGAGGAGATCGCGCTGCGCCTGGGCGCACGGCGTGGACAGCAATCCTGCCAGGGGGTCTTCGCTGGGGTCGGTGAGGCGGGAGGCAATGCGTCCCGCAGCCAGGCGGCGCTCCCGGGACAGGGCCGGGACACCCCCAGTGGCGGCGCAGACCCCGAAGGCCACCAGCAGCCGGGACTTCCGCCGCAGCAACTCGGCCATGGCCACGTCCTCCTCCGTGCGGAGGGCGCCGTTGAAGAACGTGACCAGCAGCCCGCCGTCCGGCAGGCCTTCCAGGTCGCTGCTCCGGGTGGCGGGCAGCCCGGGACAGAACAGGACCTCGACCGGGATGGCGGCCCGCAGGAGGGCCGCGCGGATGTTCCCGACGGCGAGCTCGCAGCCCCCACAGGAGGCAGCCCAGTGGATCGCAAGCTTGGGTTTGCCGGGGGTCATGGCGGCGCGCTCTCTGCAGGCGGATGGAACGACAGGCCGCAGGCCCGGGATCCCCAAGAGGACCCGATGGCTACAGGCAGCGGTTGTTCCGGAGCGGGGCATGAAGGCTTGCACAGCGCTTCCACCCCTCCTCCGAACCCGGTTCGTGACCGGTTCTATAGAAGATGGACAAGACCAGTCTGAAAGCCAGCGGATGGCCCTGGAGTCTAGATTAATCGCCAAGAAAGGCGCCCCCTCCCGGACGCAGAACAGCCCCGGCCGCAGGCGGCCGGGGCTGTTCGTTTCGTGCCGGGCGAGGCTACTTCTTGGTGGCCTTCTTGGCGGCGGGCTTGGCCTTCGCCTTGGCGGCGGCCTTCGAGGGCTTGAAGCCCACGCTCTTGCTGGCAGCGATCTTGATGGCAGCGCCAGTCTGGGGGTTGCGGCCAGTGCGGGCCTTGCGGCTCTTCTGGTAGAAGCTGCCGAACTGGAAGATCGCCACCTTGCCGCCCTTGCCGACGCAGGCGTTGATGGTGCCGAAGGCGTCGCCCAGGGCTTCGTAGGCAGCGCTCTTGGAGACTTCGAGCTTCGCCGCAAGCTGATCGGCGAGGTCGCGGAGGGAAATGGAATCGGCCAAGGTGGCCTCCTTGAAAGAAGCGCCAACGGGCGCTGTGAGAGGGTTGTGGCAGGAGCGGGTGAAGCTTGTTCGCTGCCAAATGTCTCAGACTTTGGGTCTGATGTGTTCACTAATTTTCGAGAATTCGCTGGACCAGTGCGGCCACGAGGCCAAGTAAAGCAGCGGTTGAGCCCAGAGTCCAGCCGCTTTCGAGGGATGGGGGAGGGGTGCTCCCCCCTGCTGACCCCGCGCCAGGACTGCTTTTTCGGGCCAAGGGAACCGTCCGGAAGCGGGGAAAAGTGAGACCCTTACGGCCATGGCCAAGTCCTCCGCTCCCGGGCCCCTTCCGGCTCCGCACGCGCTTTCCCCCGCGCTGGTGCTGCTCATGGCCACGGCCACGGGCTTGGCGGTGGCCAGCAACTACTTTGCCCAGCCCCTGCTGCCCACCATGGCCCGGGAGCTGGGCCTGTCCGTCCCCAAGGCCGGGATCATCGTCACCACGGCGCAGATGGGCTATGCCGCGGGCCTGCTCCTGATCGTGCCCCTGGGGGACCTGTTCGAGCGCCGGGGCCTCATCGTGGCCATGACGCTCCTGGCGGCGGCAGGCCTCCTGGCCATCGCCCTGGCCCCGGGCATCGGCATGCTGCTGGTGGGGACCGCCCTCACGGGTCTGTTCTCCGTGGTGGCCCAGATCCTGGTGCCCTTCGCGGCTACGCTGGCGGCGCCGGAGGAACGGGGCAAGGTGGTGGGGACCATCATGAGCGGCCTGCTCCTGGGCATCCTCTTCGCCCGCACGGTGGCGGGGGCTCTGACGCCCCTGGGCGGCTGGCGGACGGTCTACTGGGTGGGTGCCGGGGCCCTGGTCCTCATGGCCGTCGTGCTGCGTCAGGTGCTGCCCCGGCACCACCAGCCCGTGGCCCTGTCCTACCCCCGGCTAATCCACTCGATCTCCACCCTGTTCCGGGAGGAGCCGGTCCTCCGGCTCCGGTCGCTGCTGGGCGCCTGCGCCTTCGCGAACTTCAGCGTCTTCTGGACCTCCATGGCCTTCCTGCTGGCGGCGCCGCCCTACCGGTTCACCCCGGGCACCATCGGCCTCTTCGGGCTGGTGGGCGCCGCGGGGGCCCTGGCCGCCTCCGGCGCGGGCCGTCAGGCCGACCGCGGCCGGGGCGACCTGGTCACCGCCTCCGCGCTGGCGATCCTCCTCTGCTCCTGGCTGCCCCTGGCCTTTGCCCGCCACTCCCTGGTGGCCTTCCTGGTCGGCGTGCTGCTCCTGGATCTGGCCGTCCAGGCGGTGCACATCAGCAACCAGACCGCCATCTACCGGCTCCGCCCCGAGGTCCGGAACCGCCTCACGGCCGCCTACATGACCAGCTACTTCATCGGCGGCGCCGCGGGGTCCCTGGCCTCCGCGTCAGCCTACAGCCGCTTCGGGTGGCCGGGGGTGGTCACCGTAGGCGTCGCCTTCAGCGTCTGCGGGGGGCTCACCTGGCTCCTGCTCCGGGGCCGTACCTGAGCGCTGCCCCCAAGGACGGTTCCGCGGCCCCCGCTCCGGCAGTAGGATGGCCTTCAGACACCCCCGGGAGCGACGATGACCAAGGCTGATGCGCTAGGACCTGTGACGACGCTGGACCTGCACTTCCAGGCCGAGGGCACGGTGGCGGCCTTCCTGGTCCAGACCCCCGTGGGGCCGGTCCTGGTGGAGACGGGTCCCGAGTCGCTCTACGGCAACCTGGAGGCGGCGGTGAACGCCCAGGGCTTCGCCATGACGGACATCCGCCACGTCTTCGTGACCCACATCCACCTGGACCACGCGGGGTCGGCCTGGCGCCTGGCGCGGCACGGGGCGAAGGTCTACGTCCACCCCCGGGGGGCCGCCCACCTGCAGGAGCCGGGCAAGCTCATGGACTCCGCCCGGCGGATCTACAAGGACGACATGGACCGCCTCTGGGGCCGCATGGAGTCCATTCCCGGCGACCAGGTCGTGGCCCTGGCGGACGGCCAGTCCGTGCCGCTCGGCAGCGAGTCCCTCCAGGCCATCCACACGCCGGGCCACGCCAACCACCACATCACCTACCGGCTTGGAGAGGGCCTCTTCACCGGCGACGTGGGCGGCATCCGCATCGGCGACGGCCCCACCATCCCGCCCCTGCCACCGCCGGACATCGACCTCGAGGCCTGGGCGGAATCCATCCAGCGCATGCGGGCCGCGAAGCCCCGCTTCATCTACGCCACCCACTTCGGCATCAAGCGCGATGGGGCGACCCACTTCGACTCCCTAGAGGACAACCTCGTCCGCATCGCCGGCTGGGTGCGGGAGCGCATGGTCTCCGGCGCCACGGAGGAGGCCATGGTGCCGCCCTTCCAGGCCTTCATGCATGAGCTGCTGGCGGGCTACGGCCTGCCCGAGCGCGCCATCGAGGAATATGAGATCGCGGATCCGGCGTTCATGAGCGTCTATGGCCTGGCCCGCTACTGGCGCAAGAAGGAGCCTGGCACCTTCCCGGCCTGAGCCCGGGGTGCATCCGGGCCACCACCTATAACTTGTCGAGACATTTACCCTCAAGTCCTCCGGGGTGCCTTCCGATAGAGCCTCTATGGGGGACACTGCCGTCCCCCCGGGCATCACGGAGGGTGCAATGACTTCGATCCAGGGCGTGCAGACCGCTCCAGCCTACTCCGCCCCGGTCGTGAAGCCGCCCCCGCCACCACCCGCGGTGGCAGCCAAGACCGAGGTCCAGGAGACCAAGCAGGACGAGCGCCAGGAAGCCAGCGCGGGCCGCCAGGAGGCGAGCGAGCTGCAGGGTGGCGCTGGCCAGCTCTTCAACGCCACGGCCTGAGCCCGGACCCTCAGCGGGGACGGCCTCCAGGGCAGGGGGCGAGCAGCTGCTGGACGCGGCCCTCGGCGGTGTCCTGGGGTCTCTGCGGTGCGCCCTTGTCCGCCGCGGGGAAGAGACCGCTGCCGGACCAGAGGGTGCGCTGGTCGGTGCGGGCCAGCAGCTTGACGATCACCGTCGACTCCCCAGCGGGTGAGGCCGCGTAGCCCGCCTCAGGGCGGCTCCCGGCTCCCCGGGCACCCTCCGGTCCACGGCCCTCGCCACCCTTGCCGCCCCCGCGCTTGTCATGTCCCTTCTTGCCGCCCCCGCCCCCCGCAGCTCCCTCCCGGGACCGCTCGGGCACCGCCACGATGACCTCCAGCCAGAGGTCGGCCTGGTCCGGCTCCACCAGGCGGTAGCCCTTGGCCTGCAGCTCCTGGATGGCCGCTGCACGGTAGTCTGGGGCCGGGACCGTCCGCTGGCCCTCGAGGAACCAGGCGAGGTCCCGCCGGGGATCCAGCGCAAAGCGGCGGAGGTCCTCGAAGGCCACCCCAGGGGCGCGCTCGTAGCTGAAGGTGGGGCCCTGGGTGCAGGCCAGGCCGCCCAGCAGCCCCAGCAGGCCTAGGGCCAGGGCGGTTCGGGTGGTGCGGCGCACCGGGCAAGAGCGGCTGGGTGGTTCCGGCATGGGGGTTGCTCCGTTGGGGGTCAGGGCGGAGGACTGCCCGGCCGGCGTCCCCTGTCTGCTCTCTTCAGGATGTGCGCAGCACGACCAAGGTTCACCCCGTCCGTCATCTGGGAGTCTCCATGGACATTGCCTCGCTCAGCTCCGGCACCTCCCAGACCATCGGCACCCAGCTGCTGCAGCAGCTGCAGGCCATGGGGACCGGGACTCAGGACAGCAGCAGCCTGACCACCCTGCTGGGGGACAATCTCACCCTTTCTTCCACGGCCAAGCAGCTGGCCCAGGCGCCCACCGCCGTGACCCAGGCCATGACCGACCTGCTCTCCGCCCAGAAGGACGTCAGCGGGGATCTGGCGCAGCTGAAGACCTGGTTCCAGCAGAACCCCCAGAGCCTGGCGGGCATCGTCAGCAGCCTCCAGGGCGGCACCAGCACCTACAGCGCTTCTTCGGCCCTGGGCTCGAACAGCGCCCTGGTGGGCTCGCTGCTGAGCGGCAAGAACAGCGGCGCCATGACAGGCCAGCTGCTGAACCTCCTGCTGGGTACCTCGGGCAGCCAGGATCCGCTCTTGGCCTCCCTGGGCGACAGCAGCAGCACGGACGGCACGGTGAGCGGCCTCTTCGGCTGATCCTGGTTTCTTCCATTCAGCCATGAGTGCCTGCAGTTCATCCAGACCCACGGGCTGTTCCCAGTGGAAAGCGAAGGCGCGCCCGGCGACTGCCGATGGTGAGAGGGAAGCGAAATAGCTTCTCCCACCACGACAGGAGGATCGATGCTCCCCAGCCCTGCTTCCCCGTCTTCCCTGAACCGCCCTGTTACCGGTGCCTGCCTGGTCGTAGCCGCCGGCCTCCTGCTCCTGCTCTTCGCCTGTGGGGGCAGCAGCGCGGCCTCCGGCGGCGTGGCTCCCCTCAGCACCGTCACGGCCCCCACGAGTGTCACCGGAAGCCAGGCGGGCTATGCGGCCTCGGTGCCCGTGCAGGCTGGCTGCAGCTACGCCTGGACTGTCACCAACGGCACCGTCATGGTCGGTGCCGCCACGGACAGCATCGCCTTCACGCCCGGGGCCACCGGCACCGTCACCCTGAGCTGCAAGGTCACCAGCGGCACGGGCACCTCCGCCACAGGGACGGCCACCGCCGCCATCACCGCCGCCACCGCCCCGCCCTTCAACCTCGACCAGTGCCTCTCGGACGGCGCCCAGAGCACCACCATCGCCTTCTCGGGCTTCGGCATGATGACCGGGAACCTCGGCGCCCAGTCCTTCTTCCCCCCGGGGAAGGTGGCGGACTACTGGGGCTTCCAGTGCCTGCGGGACAACGACGCCAGCGACATGGGGCACAACACCAGCTTCCTGACCCGGGTCAGTTCCAACGTGCTCTACGTGCTCAACGACAGCCAGGTGGCGGCCCTCAAGGCCCTCGCCAGCAGCCAGGTGGCGAACATCAACCTCTACGCCTGGAAGCGCTACCCCCTGATGAAGTCCTTCCGGCTGCTGCTGGACGGGACCCTGCCCTCGGGCACCACCGGGCTCAGCGTGGACGCCGTGAAGTCAGTGTCCCGGGACCTCTACCTGCTGGATGGCCAGCTGAGCTTCGAGCGGGCCGTGGTCTATGCCAACCTCTACCGGTCCTTCACGGCTGACCAGAAGCGCTACCTGGGCGCCATGGTGGGCAAGGCCTACAGCGCCTGGCCGGACAAGACCGAGGCCGATGTGGCCGCCAAGACCCAGGGCCTCACCAACGATGAAGTCGTGGCGATGATGACCTATGCCGGGGATCTCTACTCCTGGTACGCGGGCTCTGTGACCTCCGACGTCTACTTCTGCCCCGAGCGGCACGGCACCTACTTCGGCTCCTTCTACCTCAAGGACGCCCCGGCCGTGAACCACCCCGGCTACAGCATCGACGAGACCATGACCGCGACCATCGGCATGGCCCTCTGCGACAGCGCCCAGGGCTACATCTCCGCCGCCGGCGCTGCCAAGATGAACGCCCTGACCACCACCCAGAAGGCCAACCTCTACAGCAACGCCTCGGCCAACATCGTCCTGGCGCGGCAGAAGATCTCCGAGGCCCTGCGGAGCCTGATCACCTCCACGGCGCCCAGCGCCGCGGAGCTGGCCCTGGTGCAGAGCACCGTGGCCACCTGGTCCGGGGTCTACGGCGACCTCGACGGCGAGAACAACCACGCCTATGCGACCACCTTCGCCGAGCTCTACCGGAACGTGGGCGGCACCTACCTCACCAGCGGCCAGCTGACGGGTCTGGCCGCACTCCGCAAGACCGCCATGACCGTGACCGAAAACGGCGTTCCCGTTGACTACTCCAGCTGCACGAAGCAGTTCCTCTTTGCGGCGGAAGTGCCCCTCACCTCCACGGACTTCCTCTCCTATACGAGCAGCGCGGCCACCGGCTCCCTGTTCAAGTGAATGGCCTCCGGCCCCTGTCGGCCGATCTGGATGGACACCCCATGAAGCTCACCGAGACCTGGCTCCTGACCCTGGCGCTGTCCTGCTTGCTGCTCGTCCACTGCGGGGGAGGCTCATCGGCCTCCCCCGCCGCCGTGACGCCCGCGGCCCCCACCGCGGCCTTCAGCTTCGCCCCCGCCAGCTCTGTCACGGGTCAGACCGTGGTGTTCACGGACGCTTCCACGGGCAGCCCCACGGGCTGGTCCTGGACCTTCGGCGATGGCGGCACCAGCACCACGCAGAGCCCCACCCACGCCTACAGCACGGCAGGTACTTACACGGTCGCGCTCACGGCCAGCAACGCCGGGGGCGCCAGCAGTCCGGTCACGCACAGCGTCACCGTGACTGCCGCGCCGGTGGCCCCCACGGCGGCCTTCAGCTTCGCCCCGACCAGCCCCGTCGCAGGTCAGACCGTGACCTTCACGGACGCCTCCACGGGCAGCCCCACGGGCTGGTCCTGGACCTTCGGCGATGGCGGCACCAGCACCACGAAGAGCCCCACCCACGCCTACAGCACGGCCGGCACCTACACGGTCACGCTCATCGCCAGCAATGCGGTGGGGGCCAGCAGCCCCGTCACGCACAGCGTCACCGTGACTGCCGCGCCGGTGGCCCCCACGGCGGCCTTCAGCTTCGCCCCGACCAGCCCCGTCGCAGGCCAGACCGTGACCTTCACGGACGCCTCCACGGGCAGCCCCACGGGCTGGGCCTGGACCTTCGGCGATGG
>CAIPAY010000072.1 GCA_903863195.1 uncultured Holophagaceae bacterium | reverse complement strand
CCAGCGCCATGGTGGCGGGATGCAGCCAGGTCACCAGCCGGCCGCCGATCAGGGTGATGCCCAGGATCACCGCCAGGATGAGCAGACCCTGGCCCACAAGGAAACGGATCATGGAGAACCTCCCCCCCATCCATCGGCCGACCGGAGGTCCGCCTTGACCCCCTTGTCCTTTCCTATCTCCAGAACAAAGGCGGGCCCGCTGGCCCGCCTTTGTTCTGGAGCGAGTGAAGGCCTACAGCCCCTTGAATGCCGCGGGCCGCTTCTCCAGGAAGGCGCCCGTGCCCTCCTGCATGTCCTGGGTGGCGGCCAGCAGGCCGAACATGGCGGCCTCGTACTGCAGGCCCTGGTCCTGGGGCATCTCGATGCCTTCGTTCACGCAGGCCAGGGCGCTGCGCAGGGCCAGGGGGCCCCGGGACAGGATGGTCTTGGCCAGCTTGGTGGCGGCGGCCTTGAGGTCAGCGGCGGGCACCACCCGGCTGACGAGGCCCATGCGCAGGGCATCGGCGGCGGGCACCATGTCGCCGCTGAGGATCATGTCCAGGGCCACGCCCTTGCCCACCAGCCGGGGCAGGCGCTGGGTGCCGCCGTAGCCGGGGATCAGGCCGAGGCTCACCTCGGGCAGGCCGAAGCGGGCCGTCTCGCTGGCGATGCGGATGTGGCAGGCCAGGGCCAGCTCACAGCCGCCGCCCAGGGCGAAGCCGTTCACGGCGGCGATGACGGGCTTGGGCAGGGACTCGATGCGCTGGTAGACGGCCTGGCCGCGCAGGGCCTGGACCCGGGCGCCGGCGGTGTCGAGGGTGCGGAGCTCGGCGATGTCGGCGCCGGCCACGAAGGCCTTTTCGCCAGCGCCGGTGAGCACCACGACGCCCACTTCGGCGTCCTGCTCCAGGTCCGCGAAGATCTGCTCCAGCTCTTCCAGCACCTCGTTGTTGAGGGCGTTGAGCTTTTCCGGACGGTTGAGGGTGACCCAGGCGATGCGGTCGGCTTTCTCGACGAGGGTGAAGGTCATGGGGGCTCCTGGTTTCCGATCATTGTACGCTGAAGGCGGAGTGACTGATGCACCAACCCCCGCACCCCGAGACCTACCGCGACGCCCTCCGCGCCTTCCTGCGCGAAGACTGGGGCACCCAGGACTGGACCACGGCCGCCGTGCCGGACCGGCCCATGACCGCCCGGGTGGTGGCCAAGGCCGACCTGGTGCTGGCCGGACTGCCCATGGCGGTGGAGGTCTTCCGCATCTCAGATCCTGCGCTGGTCATCAGAGCCAGCACCCGGGACGGACAGCGGGTGTCCAAGGGTGCGGAGCTGTTCACCGTCGAGGGCTCGAGCCACGGCATCCTGCTGGCGGAGCGGGTGATGCTGAACCTGCTGCAGCGCCTCTCGGGCACGGCGACCCTGACCCGGCAGTTCGTGGACGCGGTCGAGGGCACCGGCGCCCGGATCCTCGACACCCGCAAGACCACCCCGGGCCTGAAGCTGCTGGAGAAGTACGCGGTGCGCTGCGGCGGCGGCGTGAACCACCGGCTCACCCTGGGGGATGGCGTGCTGCTGAAGGAGAACCACCTAGCCGCGGCGGGCGGCGTGCGCGCGGCGGTGGAGGCCGCTCGGCGGGTGGCGCCCAACCTGGTGAAGATCGAAGTGGAGGCCGAGAACCTGGGCCAGCTCAAGGCCTGCCTGGAGCTGCCGGAGGTGGACGGCGTGCTGCTGGACAACATGAGCCTCGAGCAGCTGCGCGAGGCCGTGGCCCTGCGCGACCGCAGCGGGCGGCGGCTCTTCCTGGAGGCCAGCGGCAACCTGACCCTGGACCGGGCCCGGGCCGTGGCCGAGACCGGCGTGGACTTCCTCAGCGTGGGCGCCCTCACCCACAGCGCCCCAGCGGCGGACCTCAGCCTGCGGATGGACTGAGCAGGCTGCCCTCATCGTCGGTACCCGGCTCCGCAGGTGGCCGCGGACGCCTACGCTGACCGGCTCTTGGTCAGTTTGCGGGCCTGGGCCCGGACCTTGCCCGGGGGCTCGCTGAAGCGGTGGATGAAGGCTGCGGTGAAGTTGTTCACATGGGAGTAACCCAGCTTGTGGGCGATCTCCTTGAGAGGCAGCTCCGTCTCCAGGAGGGCCTGCCGGGCCTGGTCCAGGCGGTGCCCGGTGATGAAGGCGAAGATGGTGTGGCCGTAGGCTTCTTTGAACTCGGTGTTGAGCCGCTTGGCGGGGATGCTGAACAGCTCAGAGAGGGCCACCAGCGTTGGCAGCTTCCCATCCTGTTCCAGCAGGTAGTCGTGGCACGCCTTCACCCGGGTCTTCACCTGCGGCGACAGCACCTCCCGGGGCGTCCGCACCCGCAGGTGGGCCTCCAGCCCCGAGAGATACTCCAGCACCTTGGCCTGCGCGAAGAGCTTCTGCGTGGGGCCGATGAGGCGCTTGGCCATGGCCAGATGTAGCGGAGCGCTGACCTGCTTCGGCATGGGGTGGACGGCCAGAGATGGCATGGCCGTCAGGCCCAGCGCCTGCAGCAGGGCCGCCGCCTCGCCCTCGCCCAGCAGGGTCTGCAGCAGGGTGACCTGCATGACGAGGGCGACCATGGTGGAGTCCGTGGCGCCATCCACCAGGGGCAGCGTGCGCCGCTGCTGGGTGTGGAGGAAGAAGTCGCGCCCCTCCTCGAACATGAGCTTGGCCTCAGGGAGACGCTCCTGCTGGCAGATCCGGCCCCCGCGCACGCTCTGGACCACGAAGGCGGGAGCGCCGTAGTCAATGTCGATGTCAGCAACGGGGACGAAGTGCCCCACGGCCGCAGGCTTCATGCGGTGCTCGCTCTGGTAGAGGGTCATGCCCAGAGCCAGGCCGAAATGTCTGAAGAGCCCCTCGCCCAATTCCGGCGGAAAGTGCAGGGACTTCGCCTCGATGTCCCCGTCTTTGGCCCGGTAGGCAAACCCCGGATCCTCGGACTCGAGGATCCATTGGCAGCGCACATTGCAGGAGGTGTCCTTCATGTCTAGATTCTATGCCAGACGGGGGGCCCATGGAATAAGTCAGGCCGAATATCATATAAATTCGTCACCTATGCATGGAAGCTATTAATTAATAAACCTTTATAGATCCCCGATAATTGGAAAACGGGGCGACGGTCATCCCGTTGGTTTCTCCAGGGGTGGACGCGATGTCAAGGATGCCGGCGCGGCGGAACGCGGGGCTTGCGGGGATCGTGAGCGCAGGGAAATGGTCCCTGGTTGACCTGCTCCCGCTACTGGCGTTGAGTCTGGTGCTG
>CAIPAY010000071.1 GCA_903863195.1 uncultured Holophagaceae bacterium | reverse complement strand
TCGCCGTGGGCCACGGCTTCGCAACCCAGGAGGCCCTGGCGGCCTGCGGACCCCGGGCCTATGCCCCGGACACCGCCGCGCTGCGGGACATCCTCCTGGCCTGGAGCACCTGAAAGGGACCCCCCATGGCTGAACTCACCCACCTCGACCCCGAAGGACGCCCCCGCATGGTGGACGTCTCCGCCAAGGCCGTGACCCGGCGCACCGCCATCGCCGCCGGCTACCTGGAGCTGGACGCCCCGGCGGCGGAGGCCCTCGCCCGGGGCGGTGGCCCCAAGGGCGATCCCTGGTCCGTGGCCCGGATCGGGGCCGTCGGCGGGGTCAAGCGGGCGGCCGACCTGATCCCCCTGGCCCACCCCCTGGCCATCGAGGCCGTGGACGTGACCCACCACTGGGACTCCGCCGGGCGGCGGGCCTGGCTCCGGGTCGCCGTGACCTGCGAGGGCCGGACGGGCATCGAGATGGAGGCCCTGGCGGGCGTGACCATCGGGCTGCTGGTGCTCTACGACATGCTCAAGGCCGTGAGCCACGGCATGGCTCTGGGTCCGGCCCGGCTGCTCCGCAAGGAGGGGGGCCGTCGGGGACAGGTGCTGCTGCCCTGGGCGGATTGCCCCTGGGAGCCCTGACGGCAGAGCCAAGGGTCGTCCCACGCCAGCGCCTAAGCCTCCTGGGCTTAATGGAAAACTTTTGCATATGCAAGCTCCCAACCTGCCGATAAGATGAACGTTCGACTGTTCCCACCAACGCTCAACCGGGGTGACCACCCCCATTTGGAGGCCTAGCGAAGCAGGCTTTTCCGTCCCAGCCGGAGTTTACCCATGCGTCTTGCCATCCTGACACTCGTTATCGCGTCATTGAGTCCCGGCCTCCAGGCCGCCCCCAAGCGAACCCACAGGAAGACGGTATCCCGGGCTACCCCTGCCTCTGCCTCTGCGAATGTCTCGGTCCATGTCGTCAAGAAGGGTGAGACCGCCGCTGCGATCGCCCGCGCCAACGGCCTGAGCATGGGCGAGCTCGCCAAGCTGAACCCCGGCAAGTCCCTCACCAAGCTCGGCGTCGGCGCCAAGGTCAATGTGCCCCGGACGCCGGCCGTGGAGAGCGCCCTCGCCAGCGGGGATGCCCCCACCAGCCCCCGACTGCCCCTGGCCGCCCTGCCCGCCAGCCCCGCGGTCACCGCCACGCCCATGCCCCACCTGGAGCGGCTGCTGCCCTACCAGGTGCGCGCCACGCCCCCCGCCAGCGGTCCCCTGGGCACGGCGGAGCTGGACGCCCACCAGTCTCCGGCCACGACTGCCCAGCTGCTGGCCCGCCTGCAGCCGGTGATGCCGCCCATCACCGAAGCCGAGCTCAACGCCCTGCTGCCGACCTACTCTCAGGCGGACCCGGAGCGCCTGGACCTCCTCTGGCCCGTGGAGACCCGGACCATCAGCTCGGCCTGGGGCCCCCGGATGCGCACCAAGACGGTCCGCGTGAAGGACCAGCGGAAGAAGAAGGTGCGCTACAAGGGGCGCCACAAGGGCATCGACCTGAACGCACCCACGGGCACTGCGGTCTTCGCGGCCCTCGACGGACAGGTGGTGACGGCCGGGCGCCACAAGCAGTACGGCAACTACGTCGTGGTGGAGCACGGCAACGGGGTCGTCACCCTCTATGCCCACCACAACCTGAACCTGGTGCGGGAAGGCGACATTGTCCGGCGCGGCCAGAAGATCGCCGAGGTCGGGCGCAGCGGCAACGCCACGGGCCCCCACCTCCACTTCGAGCTCAAGGTCGACGGCATCCAGCGCAACCCCCTGCCCGTCCTCAATGACGAAGAGGAGATCCCCGCGGAAGTGGCCGCTCACAATGCCCTCCTGGGAACTGGCACGGCGCGCTGAACTTCCCCGCCGCCGGAAGCACTGGTAGAGAGCGTGCCTTCTGATCCTTACGCGGGATCGCTTCAGAAGGCCGTGTTAGACTTGGTCCTTTCGCCGTTCCGAGGTGGTCATGCTGCTGTACCGAGCTTCCCTCCAGACCCTGGGGGCCGTCGTGCTTCTGGCCCTGGCCCTGGCCTGCAAGGGAAGTAGTGGTAACTCGTCCGCCTCGGACACCACCGCCGTCATCTCGGGAACGGTCACCTATTCCCGGGTGCCCCTCGCCAAGGATGCCAACGGGGTCCCCACGGGGCTGGCGGACTCGACGGTGGCAGCCAATCTCACAAGCCTTCCGGCCCGAGGGGTTGTCCTCCGGATCTATCAGCAGGTCGAGCAGGTCAAGCCGGATGGCACCAAGACACTGGTCTGGCAGCTCACCGGCAGCGGCTTCACAGACACCTCTGGCAACTACTCCCTGAGCGCCACCAAGGATAGGCCCACCCTGGTGGAGCTCCAGAGCTCCTTCGCGGGCGGCGGCACCAGCCTCATCAACCTGATCGCAGAACCCGGTGGCTTCAACAGCACCACCCTGAACTACAACCGCCTCCGCTACGCCATACGCAAGGCGGCTGACGGTACCGCCTCGACCAGCTCCAACAATGTGCCGGCCTCGGTGCTCAGCGCCAACTCCACCCTGAACTTCACAGTCGGACTCGACGACGCCTGGTATCTCGTGGACCCCGCCATCAACCTCGGGACCTCCGAGTCCACGACGCTGCCCCTGGCCGTGCTGGAGACCACCATTTCCGGCCACACCCAGGGCACGGGCAGCCGCGTCCTCGGGATCGGGGACACCATCGCCACCTTCGTGGCCGACTACGCCACCGCCACGCCCGGCGCCACCCTGGACCTCCACTACTGGCGCGGCAATGAGAGCCTGGGCTCTTTTGTCGAATACGCCAGGGATCTGGTGCCACTCCACGATCAGCTCTATGACCCTGCCAATGGCACCTATCACTTCCGGGGCGCGCTCCGGGCGGGCCCGGTCAATGACGACGCCTGGGACGAGGGGGTCCTCCTGCCCCTGCTGGCCCGGAACGCCCTCTATGCCGGGAACTTCGGGCGGACCTTCTCCACCCCGCTGAACCCGCTCTACCCGGCCGGGACACCGCTCGACAGCCTCAGCCCGGACATGGCCCGGATCGAAGGCCTGGCCGAGGCCATGGCCGCCAACGTCCTCAAGTCCCCCTATCTGGCGGACACCAAGGGCACGGCACTTGCCTCCGTCAAGGACATCCGCACGGTCACGACCCAGGGACCCAATTCCGCCACCGCCCTGCGCGCCCTGGCCTGGGGCGTGGTCCTCAAGGCCAACAACATCAACGCCCCCGGGCTGGCCGCGGACTGGGCGAACATGAACCCGCTGGCCGCGGTGCGCTTCTTCCAGGCACCCACCTCCCTGACCAACGGCGCCACGGACACCACGGCCCGGGACATCGAGCCCCTGAACATCTACTCCCAGCTCACCCGGCTCAGGGAAGGCAAGGCCACCAGCGAGCCCGTCGACCTGGCGTCGGTCTTCTCGGATACCGTTTTGACCGCCCTCTCGGCCCCCTTCGGCCTCACCTGGCCGCGCCCCACCGACAGTGCCGGCGTCATCATCTCCCCCTTCGCCACGGACTGGGGCACCGATCCCAATGCCACCACCGCGCCCCTGACCCCCGTGGCCCTCAGCATGGCGAAGGCGGTCCAGGTCGGCGGCGTCTATCCCAACCTCAGCCAGGGCGAAGTCTTCTACGCGGGCTTCAGCCTCACCGTGGACAAGCGCTACAGCCTCAAGGCCACCATCACACCCGCCCTGGGCACCGACGCCAGCCTGGAGGTGGACCTGCCCCTGATGGGTCGGACTTTCACCTTCAAGGGCGCGGGCTCTCAGGTGGATGGCGTTGTCGTGCCCGTCTACAACACGGCGCCCGTCTACCACCCGGTCCGGCTGCGGCTCAAGAGCGCCGCGACGGTTCAGCCCTCCGTGGCTGTGACCATCGCCTTTGTGCCTGCCTCCTGATCCCCGGCAACGGAGGCTCTCATGACTGCCCTTGACGCCCTTCAGACCTTGAAGGCGCGAGCCCCTTTCGTGCCCGAGCTCGCCATCGTCCTGGGCTCCGGCCTGGGCGCCCTGGCGGATGGCCCCGAGGCGAAGGCCGGCCTCGCCATCCCCTTCACGGACCTGCCGGGCTTCCCGGCCCCCACCGTGGCAGGCCACGGCGGCAAGCTGGTCTTCTGTGAGTTCGAAGGCCGCAAGGTGGTGCTCCAGGCCGGCCGTTTCCACTTCTACGAGGGCCATCCCATGGACCTTGTGGTCAGCCCCATGCGCCTCTACGGGCGACTCGGCATCAAGTCCGTGCTGCTGACCAACGCCGCCGGGGCCCTCAACCCTGCCTTCGGGGTCGGGGAGCTCATGGCCCTCACGGACCACATCAACTTCTTCGGCACCAACCCGCTCATCGGACCCAACGTCGAGCCGGGACCGCGCTTCCCGGACATGACCGCCATCTACGACCCGGCCTTCCGCAGCCTGCTGCAGGACTGCGCCGGGCAGCTCGGCCAGACCCTCCGCGAGGGCGTCTACCTGGGCCTCACCGGCCCCAGCTACGAGACGCCCGCCGAGATCCGCGCCTTCCGCGTGCTGGGCGCCGACGCTGTGGGCATGAGCACCGTGCCCGAAGCCATCGTGGCCCGCCAGGAGGGCCTGCGGGTGGCTGGAATCTCCTGCCTCTGCAACATGGCCGCCGGCCTCCTGCCCCAGCCCCTGACCCACAAGGAAGTCCTCGAAGCCGGCGCCGCCGCCGCCGACCGCTTCGGCGCCCTGGTCCGAGCCTTCGTCAGCAGACTGCCCCGGTAGTTTTTTCGGCCCCTTGGGGCCACACAGCAAGAAGCCCGGCAACGCCGGGCTTCTTGCTGTTGAGCTAAATGAGCAAAGGATCACCCATTGTTTTCCTGATGCTCCTCGATGAGCCGGTTGACCACATCCGGCTCGGCCAAGGTCGAGATGTCGCCCAGGCCATCGTATTCGGCCGAGGCGATCTTCCGCAGGATGCGGCGCATGATCTTGCCGCTGCGGGTCTTCGGCAGCCCCGAGGCGATGTGGATGACATCCGGGGCGGCGAAGGCGCCGATGACCTGCCGGACCTGCTCCTTGAGGGCGCCGATGAGCTGCTGGCTGCCGCTCTCCGCGTAGCCGTTGTTGAGCAGCACGTAGCAGTAGATGCCCTGGCCCTTGATCGGGTGCGGGTAGCCGACCACGGCCGCCTCGGCCACGGCTTCGTGCGCCACGAGGGCGCTCTCCACCTCGGCCGTGCCCAGCCGGTGGCCGCTGACGTTGATCACGTCATCGATGCGGCCGGTGATCCAGTAGTAGCCGTCCTCGTCCCGCCGCGCCCCGTCACCGGTGAAGTAGTAGCCTGGGTACTGGGTGAAGTAGGTCTCCCGGAACCGCTGGTGGTCGCCATGAACCGTGCGGGCCTGGCCAGGCCAGGGGGCGCCCAGGCAGAGGGCCCCGGAGACCCCGTTGCCCTCGAGGGGAACCCCGGTGGCCGCGTCCACGATGACCGGCTTGATGCCGAAGAAGGGCAGCGTGGCGGAACCGGGCTTGGTGGGCGTGACGCCGGGCAGCGGGGTGATGAGGATGCCGCCCGTCTCCGTCTGCCACCAGGTGTCCACCACCGTGCAGCGGCCGTCGCCGACGACG
>CAIPAY010000070.1 GCA_903863195.1 uncultured Holophagaceae bacterium | reverse complement strand
CTTTTTTCAGGGAACGTGCCATTGTCGGGCCTCCTAGTTGATCCGCTTGACGATGAACTTATCCGTGCGACGGTTGCCACGGGTCTTGTAGCCGCGGGTCGGCTGGCCCCAGGGCGTCACAGGGTGACGACCACCGGAAGTCCTGCCCTCGCCGCCACCATGGGGGTGGTCGACGGGGTTCATGACCACACCGCGGACGGTGGGACGGACCCCCATCCAACGGGTGCGGCCGGCCTTGCCGATCTGGATGTTCTCGTGCTGCAGGTTGCCGACCGTGCCGATCGTCGCGTAGCAGTCCAGGTGGATCTTGCGGATCTCACCGGAGGGCATGCGGAGCTGGGCGTAGTCGTCTTCCTTCGCCACGAGCTGGGCGAAGGTGCCGGCGGCGCGGGCGATCTGGCCACCCTTGCCGGGCTTCATCTCGATGTTGTGCACCGTGTTGCCCACCGGGATGTTCCGGAGAGGGAGCGCGTTGCCCACCAGGATGTCGGCGGTCTTGCCGGCGACCACGACGCGGCCCACTTCCAGGCCGTCGGGGGCCAGGATGTAGCGCTTCTCGCCGTCGGAGTAGACCAGCAGGGCGATGCGGGCGGTGCGGTTGGGGTCGTACTCGATCGTGGCCACCTTGGCGGGCACTTCGAGCTTGTTGCGCTTGAAGTCGATGATCCGGTACTGGCGCTTGTGGCCACCGCCGATGTGGCGGGTGGTGATCCGGCCGGTGTTGGAGCGGCCTCCAGTGCGGTTTCGCTTGGAAATCAGGGAACGCTCAGGCGTGTCCGTGGTGATTTCCTCGAAGCCGAACTTGGACATGCCGCGCTGACCAGGGGTCGTTGGCTTGAGCTGTTTGATGCTCATGGTTGTCCTCTTGCCTCAGGGTTGAAAGGGGCGGGCGATAATGGGCAAAGCTTGTCCGTCCGCCGTGGAATCGCCTACTCAGACGCGGGTGCGCCCTCGGCGAGCTCGACATAGGCCTTCTTACGGGGACTGGAAGTCCCCACGAAACGGCCTAGCCGCTTGGTCCGGCTCGGAATCCGCACAGTGCGGATGCTCTTCACCTTGGACTGGAGAAGCAGTTCGACTGCTTCCCGGATCTGGTGCTTGGTGGCCCAAGTGGCCACTTCGAACACCTGGATGTTCTTCTCCCGAAGGAGTTGGCCCTTCTCCGTGAGGAGGGGCTTGCGGATCACGTCAAAGATCTTGGTCATGGCTTCACAACCTCCTGGAGGGCCAGGACGGCTTCCTTGGAGAAGATCACCTGGTCGTACTTGAGGAGCTCATAGACGTTCACGCCCAGGCTCTCGACGGTCTGCAGCTTCGGGTTGTTGCCGGCGGCCATGGTGAGCTTCTCGCTGGCCTCGGTGCCGACCAGGAGGGCCGAACCGGTGACGCCGAGCTTGCCGAGGGTCTGAACCAGGGTCTTGGTCTTGTGGGACGCGACGTCCCAGTTCTCGACCACCAGGATCTGGCCGCTCGCCAGCTTGGCGGACAGCGCGTTGCGCAGTGCGGCGCGACGGGCCTTCTTGGGGAAGGCGTAATCGTAGGAACGGGGGTGCGGACCGTGAGTGGTGCCGCCGCCCTTCCAGAGCGGGCTGCGGATGGAGCCCACGCGGGCGCGGCCGGTGCCCTTCTGCTTCCAGAGCTTCTTGCCGGAGCCGCTGACTTCCCACTTGTCCTTGGTCTTCGCGGTGCCTGCGCGCCGCTTGGCCAGGAAGTGGCGGACCGCTTCCCAGATCAGGTGCTGGTTCACGTCTTCGAGCTTGAACACTTCAGGCAGGAGCTCGACGGTGTCGACCTGCTTGTTCTCGAGACTGAGTACGGGGTGCTGGAAGGCTGCCATCTTAGGCCTCCTGCTTGATGACGATGTACCCACCCTTGGGGCCGGGGACGGCACCCTTGATGAGGAGCAGGTTGTTCTCGACGTCCACCTTGGCGATCTCGAGGTTGCGCACCGTCACCTGGGCGTCGCCCATGTGGCCGGGCATCCGGACGCCGGGGAAGACGCGGCTGGGATAGCTGGACTGGCCGATGGAGCCGGGAGCACGGTGGAACATGGAGCCGTGGGTCGCGCGGCCACCAGCGAAGTGGTGCCGCTTGATGACGCCGGCGAACCCCTTGCCCTTGCTGATGCCAGTGACGTTCACCTTGGTCTTCGCCTCGAAGGCGCTGGCCAGGACGCTGTCGCCGGGCTTGGATTCGTCCGTGGCATCCACCTTGATCTCGCGCAGCACGCGGACCGGAGCGACACCCTGCTTCTCGCAGTGGCCCTTCTCAGCCTTCGTGGCGCGCTTGCCGCCGTTGGGATCCACGAAGCCGATCTGCACAGCCTCGTAGCCATCCTTGGCAGAGGTCTTGCGCATCACGACCACGCAGGGGCCAGCCTGGATGACGGTCACGGGGACGACCTGTCCCTGCTCATTGAAGATCTGGGTCATGCCCAGCTTCTTGCCGATGATTCCTTTTGACATGATCTCTCCCCCCTCTACCGGTTGCCCTGGCGACTGAAGACCTTGATCTCCACGTCGACGCCAGCAGGCAGGTCGAGACGCATCAGCGTGTCCACGGTGTTCTGAGTGGGGTTCAGGATGTCCAGCAGGCGCTTGTGCGTGCGGATCTCGAACTGGTCCCGGCTCTTCTTGTCGACGTGGGGGCTGCGGTTGACGGTGTACTTGTTCGTACGGGTGGGGAGGGGGATGGGTCCTGCCACCTGGGCGCCTGTGCGCTTGGCGGTGTCCACGATCTCACGGGTGCTCTGGTCGAGCAGACGGTGGTCGAAGGCACGCAGGCGGATGCGGATGTTGTCTTTCATGTTCACTCCATTGGGACGGAGACCGTCCATAGACGTGGGGCGCTGACCGCCCATGTGGATCCGTCCCGGAAACAGGGACAGGGCTGATCAGCATAACAAAAGCCGCTGCAAAATCAACGGCTTTTTTGGAAGAACGCACGACCTCCCGTGGGAGGAAGCGGTGGATCAGGAGGCCCGGCAACCTTGCGGTTCGGGAAATGGCCTCACCCCATGGGGGCTAAAACAACAAGCTAGCGGCCTTGCCTTGCTTCAAAATCGGGCTTTGCCCGATTTTGAAGCTAAGAAGAACTACTTGGCGCCCTTGACCTTGGCCACGATCTCTTCGGCCACATTGCGGGGGGCTTCCTCGTAGTTCGAGAACTGCATGGTGTAGTTGCCGCGGCCCTGGGTCATGCCGCGAAGGGTGGTGGAGTAGGCGAACATCTCGGCCAGGGGCACCTTGGCGGTGACCACCTTGGAGCCGGCACGGTCTTCCATGTTCTCGATGCGGCCGCGTCGGCTGTTCAGGTTGCCGATGACGTCACCCATGTAGTCCTCGGGGACCACGACCTCGACGGCCATGATGGGCTCGAGGATCACGGGGGAGGCCTTCTCGCAGCCAGCCTTGAAGCCCATGGAACCGGCGATCTTGAACGCCATCTCGTTGGAGTCCACATCGTGGTAGCTGCCGTCGTAGATGGTGACCTTGATGTCGACGCAGGGGTAGCCCGCGAGGACGCCGGACTGCATGGCTTCCTGGATGCCCTGGTCGGTGGGCTTGATGTATTCCTTGGGCACCACGCCGCCCTTGATGTCGTTGATGAACTCGTAGCCCTTGCCGGACTCGTTGGGCTCGACGATGAGGCGGACATGGCCATACTGGCCGCGGCCACCGGACTGGCGGACAAACTTGCCTTCGCACTCCACCCGCTTCCGGATGGTCTCGCGGTAGGCGACCATGGGCTTGCCCACGTTGGCTTCGACCTTGAACTCGCGCATCATGCGATCGACGATGATCTCAAGGTGCAGCTCGCCCATGCCGGCGATGATGGTCTGGTTGGTCTCGGGATCGGTCTTGACCTTGAAGGTGGGATCTTCCTGGGCCAGGCGGCTCAGCGCGATGCCCATCTTCTCCTGGTCAGCCTTGGTCTTGGGCTCGATGGCCACCTGGATCACGGGATCCGGGAAGTCCATGGACTCGAGGATCACGGGGCGGTCCTCGTCACAGATGGTCTGACCCGTCAGCACATCCTTGAGACCCACGGCGGCGCCGATGTCCCCGGTGCGGACTTCGTCGATGTCCTCGCGCTTGTTGGCGTGCATCTGGAGGAGGCGGCCGATGCGCTCGCGCCGTCCCTTGGCGGGGTTGTAGACGCCGGAGCCCGCGGCCAGCACGCCGGAATAGACGCGCAGGAAGGCCAGCGAACCCACGAAGGGGTCGGCCATGATCTTGAAGATGAGGGCGCTGAAGGGCTCGCTGTCGTCAGCCCGGCGCTCGACGGAGTTGCCTTCCTCGTCCAGTCCGGTGATGGCCGCGATGTCGAGGGGCGAGGGCATGTAGCTCACCACCGCGTCGAGCATGGGCTGCACGCCCTTGTTCTTGAAGGCGGAGCCACACATCATCGGCGTGAAAGCGAGGCCGATGCAGCCCTTGCGGATGCCCGTGCGGATCTCGTCTTCGGTGAGGGCCTCGCCCCCAAGGTACTTGTCCATGAGGGTGTCGTCGGTCTCGGCGACCATCTCGACCAGCTTCTCGCGCCACTCCTTGGCAGTCTCAACGAGCTCCTCGGGGATCTCGCCGTAGATGACCTTGAAGCCCTTGTCACCCTCGTCGAAGGTGAGGCCCTTCATCATCACGAGATCGACCACGCCCCGGAAATTCTCTTCGGAGCCGATGGGGATCTGGATCGGCATGGGCCGGGCCTTCAGGCGGGTGCGCATCATCTCGACGACCCGGAAGAAGTCCGCGCCAGGGCGGTCCATCTTGTTCACGAAGGCCATGCGGGGCACGCCGTACTTGTCGGCCTGGCGCCACACGGTCTCGGACTGGGGCTCCACGCCGCCGACCGCGCAGAACACGGCGCAGGCGCCGTCCAGCACGCGCAGGGAGCGCTCCACCTCGGCCGTGAAGTCCACGTGGCCGGGGGTGTCGATGATGTTGATGCGGTGCTCGATGCCCTTCAGCTGGCCCGTCTGGGCGGTCCAGGCGGCCGTGATGGCGGCAGAGGTGATGGTGATGCCCCGCTCCTGCTCCTGCACCATCCAGTCGGTCGTGGCGGCGCCTTCGTGCACTTCACCGATCTTGTGGATCTTGCCGGTGTAGTACAGGATGCGCTCCGTCGTGGTGGTCTTGCCGGCATCGATGTGCGCCATGATGCCGATGTTCCGGTAGCGCTCGAGGGGGGTCTGACGGGCCACTGCGGCCTCCTGAAAGGATCAAATCGGAATCGGATTCGGGGGTGCTTCAAAGACCTTCGCGAGAGGAGCCGCCAAGCCGGCGGCTCCTCCCGGTCTTGGGTGCTGCTACCAGCGGAAGTGCGCGAAAGCCTTGTTGGCTTCGGCCATCTTGTGGACGTCGTCCTTCTTCTTCACGGCAGCGCCGCGGAAGTTCATGGCGTCCAGGATCTCGCCGGCCAGCTTGTCGCGCATGGTGCGCTCGCCGCGGGAGGCGGAGTAGGTCTTGAGCCAGCGCATGGCCAGCGACTGGCGCCGGTTCTGGGCGACTTCGACGGGCACCTGGTAGGTGGCGCCGCCGACGCGGCGGGACTTGACTTCCACCGAGGGCTTGATGTTGTTCAGGGCCTTCTGGAAGACCTCGAGGGCCTCCTCGCCGGACTTCTTGGCGACGATCTCCAGTGCACCGTAGAGGATGCGTTCGGCGGTGGCCTTCTTGCCGCGCTCCATCAGGATGTTCACGAACTTGGAGACGACGAGGCTGTTGTAGACGGGATCCGGAAGGATCTCACGCTTTGCGGGGGCGGAACGGCGTGCCATGTTTCACCTCACCTACTTCTTCTTGGCCGGAGCGGCACCGGCCTTGGGCCGCTTCGCACCGTACTTGGAACGGGACTGGTTGCGGCCTGCGACGCCAGTGGCGTCCAGAGTGCCGCGCACCACGTGATAGCGAACGCCCGGCAGATCCTTCACGCGGCCGCCGCGGATGAGCACGATGCTGTGCTCCTGCAGGTTGTGGCCGACGCCAGGGATGTAGGTCGTGCACTCGATGCCGTTGGTGAGGCGCACACGGGCCACCTTGCGGAGGGCCGAGTTCGGCTTCTTCGGCGTGGTGGTGAATACGCGGGTACACACGCCGCGCTTCTGCGGGCAGGCGTCGAGCGCGGGGCTCTTCGTCTTGTTCTGGAATGTTTTCCGCCCAATGCGGATCAGCTGATTGATGGTAGGCACACCATCCTCCATGGAAGGCACCGGTGGATCCGGGCCTGGGCCCGAGAGGTTCCGCGGAGGGAACATCGGACGGATGAAAACCTGCGCCGACCCACGGGGCCGGAACCATCTAGGCTATCGGAATAAGCCCAGAAGTCAATGCAACAACAATGAACGCGCCAGACGTCACCCGGCCAGGGGGCAGCCGCAGCCACCCGCAGCACAGCCGTGGCCAGCCTTGGGGGCCTCCGCTGCCGCGGGCGAAGGCGAGGCCGAGGCCGCTGGCTCCGAGGCCGCGCCCTTATACCAGCCCCCGCCGGACAGCGAGAACGCGGCAACGGACAACTGGCGCTTCATGCCCTCCTCCGCCCCGCAGGCTCCGCAGGGGTGGACCACAGGCGCGGACAGGCTCTCCAGCTTCTCTTCGGGCTGGCCGCAAGCTTCGCAACGGTATTCGTAGAGGGGCATGGCAGACTTCTCCTGGGAATGGTCCCCGAACCGATGATCTTACTTCCGAACCTACGATGCCGTCACCGACCCTTTTCTTCCAGACCCCTGAAGCCTTCCTCGCGGCCATCCCCCGCCCGGGGACGCTGTGCTTCACCAACGGGTGCTTCGACCTCATCCACCCCGGCCACGTGCAGTATCTGGCAGACGCCCGCGCCCAGGGCGACTTCCTGGTGGTGGGGCTGAACAGCGATGCCTCCGTGGCGCGCCTGAAGGGGCCAGGGCGCCCCCTGCAGGACGAGGCCGCCCGGGCGGCCGTGCTGCTGGGTCTGCGCAGCGTGGACGCCGTGGTGCGCTTTGACGAGGACACGCCGCTGGAGCTGATCCAAGCTCTCCGGCCGGATGTGCTCGTGAAGGGCGGGGACTACACCCCGGAGACCGTGGTGGGTCGGGACTTCGTCGAAGCCCAGGGCGGGCGCCTCATCCTCATCCCCTTCCTGCCGGGACACAGCACCTCCAAGATCGAGGCGCGGATCCTCAGTGGGCGCGGCGTCACCCTGGAATAGGCTCTCCAGAGAAAGGGCAGCGCGGCCCTAGTCCCTTCGGTTGACGCGGGACATCGCTAGCCTCGCTAGGCTAGGGAAACCCCCTCAAGGGGTGCCTCAACCCAGGAGTACCTATGCGCAAGACCCTCTTCCTTGCCTGCCTTTGCACGGGCGCGGCCCTCTCGGCCCAGAGCATCACCGGCGGCATCTACACGGGCCTCTCCCTGCCGGTGGGCGACCTGAAGGACAAATCTGACTTTGGCACCAACCAGTTCTTCGGCGCCCACGTCGGCGGCCACCTCGACTTCCAGGTTGCCCCCCGCCATGAGGTCCGGGCCCACCTGACCTTCCAGAACTTCCCTGGGTCCGGCTGGAGCGGCTTCACGGCTTCCAAGAACGACTACAAGGCCTTCCAGGCCGGCGCCGACTGGGTCTACCGCTTCGAGGGCCTGAACCGAGGCTGGTACAGCGTCGCCGGGGCGAGCCTGAACCAGATTAAGAATGACTGGGAATTCATCAACGGAGCGGGACGGTGGACCAGTGGCAGCGCCTCCCAGAGCGGCAAGCTCGGCGTGCGCGGCGGGGCCGGCTACATCTTCAACCGCACCTTCGCCCTGGAAGGGACCCTGAACCAGATCTTTGTCGACAAGAGCGGCCCCGATGGCTTCGGCTACGACACAGCCACCTGGCTCCAGGTCAGCGCTGTCTTCCGGTTTGGGAAGTAGCCCCAAGACCCCATGGAAACGGGCCGCAGCTGCGGCCCGTTTTCATGGAGGTTGCTGCAGAGGCTAGACGAGGGGAGCCAGCATCTCCCAGTACTTCGGGAGGGGCCAGAGGTCGGCGTCGCAGGCCTCTTCCAGCTGGTCGAGGACCTCGCGGAGGGCGTGCTTGGACTGGTTGACCGAGTTCCCGAAGGCCTCGGTGCGGGCGTGGAGATCCTCGAGGGCCTCCGCCGCATTCAGGGCGGCCTTCATGGCGGTGAGACGGGCCTGGGCCTCGCCGGCGAGGGTGACCTGGGCCTGCAGGGCCTGCTTCAGGGTCTCCGGCACGGTGATGCCGACGACGGCCAGCTTGGCGAGGCTCTCGGCGCGGGCGCCGAGGTCGGCCGAGATGGAGGGCAGGATCTGGGTCTCCGCCATCTCTTTCAGGACCTGGGTCTCGATGGCGATGACCTTCTGGTACTGCTCGTGCCGGATGTGGAGGCGGGACTCAAGCTCGCCCTCGGACAGGATGCCCGGCTTGGAGAAGACGGCCTTCACCGCGGGCTCCTCCCAGATGTGCAGGGCGGCCACGGTGTCCTTGGCGTGGGGCAGGCCCCGGCGCTCGGCCTCGACCTTCCACTCGTCCGAGTAGCCATTGCCTTCGAAGCGGATGGCCTTGGTCTCGATGATGGCCTGGCGCACCACGGTCAGGACGGCCGCCTTGTGCTCCTTGCCCGCCTTGAGCTCGGCCGCCAGCTTGGTGTTGAGGTCCTCGAGAGCCTCGGCCACAGCGGCGTTAATGACCGTCAGGGGCAGGGCGATGGGCTGGCTGGAACCCACGGCACGGAACTCGAACTTGTTGCCCGTGAAGGCGAAGGGGCTGGTGCGGTTTCGGTCCGTGGCGTCCTTCTCGATGCGGGGCAGGTTGCCGATGCCCAGATCGATGATTCCCTGGATGGAGACGTTGGCCACGTCGCCACTCTCGATGGAGTCCAGGATGTGGTTCAGCTGGGCGCCGAGGAAGGCGGACATGATGGCCGGGGGCGCTTCGTTGGCGCCGAGGCGGTGGTCGTTCCCGGCGCTGGCGATGGCCGCGCGGAGCAGGCCGCCGTGGGTGTGGATGGCCTTCAGGGTGGCGCTGAGGAAGTAGAGGAACTGCAGGTTCTCTTCAGGCGTCTGGCCGGGCTCCATCAGGTTCTGGCCCTCTTCCGTGGCGATGCTCCAGTTCACGTGCTTGCCGCTGCCGTTGACGCCGGCGAAGGGCTTCTCGTGAAGCAGGATGGCCAGGCCGTGGCGCTCACCGACGGACTTCAGGAGCTCCATCAGCAGCTGGTTGTGATCGCTGGCGAGGTTGGCGGCTTCATAGATGGGGGCGATCTCGAACTGGTTGGGGGCCACCTCGTTGTGGCGGGTCTTGGCGGGGATGCCGAGCTTGAAGCACTCCAGCTCGACCTCCTGCATGAAGCCCAGGACGCGCTCCTTGATGCTGCCGAAGTAGTGGTCCTCGAGCTCCTGGCCCTTGGGGGGCTTGGCGCCCTGGAGGGTGCGGTTGGCGAAGAGGAGGTCAGGCCGCTGCTGGGCCAGCTCCAGGTCCACCGCGAAGTATTCCTGCTCGGGGCCGCACTGGGCGACCACCGACTCCGCGTTCACACCGAAGAACTTCAGCGCGGCCTTGGCCTGGTCGGATACCACGGCCATGGAGCGGAGGAGGGGCACCTTGTGATCCAGCGCCTCGCCGTGGTAGCCGATGAAGGCCGTGGGGATGCAGAGGGTCTTGCCCAGGGGTCCTTCCATGAGGAAGGCCGGGCTGGCGGGATCCCAGGCGGTGTAGCCCCGGGCCTCGAAGGTGGCGCGGAGACCGCCGCTCGGGAAGGAGCTGGCGTCCGGCTCGCCCTGGGTGAGCATGCCGCCGCTGAAGCGCTCGGTGACCTGACCGGGCTCGTCCCACATGATGAAGGCGTCATGCTTCTCGGCGGTAGCGCCGGTCATGGGGAGGAACCAGTGGGTGAAGTGCGTGCAGCCCTGCTCGATGGCCCATTCCTTCATGGCGAGCGCCACGCTCTTGGCCACGTCGGGGGACAGGGGCTCGCTGCGCTTCAGGGACTGGCGGTAGGACTTGTAGACGTCCTTCTGCAGCCGCTCGCGCATGGTGCGCTCGCTGAAGGTATTGCAGCCGAAATACTGGCTGACCTTTACCTGGTCCAACCGTGTGATGCTGGACGTATCCGGAGCCTGGGTCTTGGACATGTTTCCCCCTTGGATGAATAAGCATGAATACAACTAGACGTGGACCGATAGCCGCCCCTGGGGGGCATGCATCGGATTCCCACATCCACTTGGACCCTGTGATCCACGACCAGGGTAGCACAGACCCGCGTGTGGCAACAGCGTTTTTGGCCTGTGACCGGGCCCTCCTCCTGCTGGATCACCTCCGACAGAACCAGGCAGGATTGCCACGCCCTGCAGCCCTGGCCTGGGAAAGAGCCGCTTTTTCTGAAGTTTTTGACCACCCAGAGCCCAGTCGGCGCATCCGAAGTTTCCTGGCGAAGGGTTGACAACTCGTCGGGGAAACAACCCGGGCCTCCCTCCAAGCCCCAGGACCTCTAGAATGATCCCATGGACCTGACCGCCCCCTACCTCCCCGACCTCGAGAGCATCCCCGCCGGCCTGGACCTGCCCGCCGAGATCCGGCGCCTCAAGGCCGAGCGCAAGGCCGTCATCCTGGGCCACTACTACCAGGAACCCGAGATCCAGGACCTGGCCGACTTTGTGGGCGACAGCCTGCAACTCAGCCAGCAGGCCGCCAAGACCGCTGCTGACGTGATCGCCTTCTGCGGCGTCCACTTCATGGCCGAGACCGCCAAGATCCTCAACCCCACCAAGACCGTGGTCATCCCGGACATGGATGCGGGCTGCAGCCTGGCGGACCGCTGTCCCGCAGATCACTTCGCCGAGTGGCTGAAGCAGTACCCAGATCACGATGTCGTCAGCTACATCAACTGCTCCGCGGGCGTGAAGGCCCTCAGCACCGTCATCTGCACCAGCAGCAACGCCGAGCGGGTGGTGAACAGCCTGCCGAAAGACCGCAAGCTGGTCTTCGCCCCGGACCGCCACCTGGGCAAGTGGGTGATGAAGCAGACGGGTCGGGACATGGTGCTGTTCCCGGGCTTCTGCATCGTGCACGAGCAGTTCACCGCCAAGCGCCTGGCCGCCCTCAAAGCCCAGCACCCCGAGGCCAAGCTCATCGCCCACCCCGAGTGCGATGCCACGGTCAGCCAGCTGGCGGACTTCGTGGGCTCCACCGCGGCGCTACTGAACTACGTCGAGAAGGACCGCGCCAGGGCCTTCATCGTCGCCACCGAGGCGGGCATCCTCCACCAGATGCACCTGCGGCGGCCAGAGGCTCAGCTGATTCCCGCTCCCGCCGACAGCGGCTGCAACTGCAGCCTCTGTCCCTACATGAAGCTCAACAGTCTGGAGAAGCTCTACCTCTGCCTCCGGGACCTCAAGCCCGAGATCCGCCTGGAGGAGTCCCTCCGGGTGCAGGCCCTGAAGCCCCTCGAGCGGATGCTGGCCCTCGGTTGAGCGAGCCCCCCATCCCTGCACCCTGGAATCCCCACAGCTGGCAGCGCTGCCCGGCCGCGCAGCAGCCGGTCTTCGATCAGCCTTCCGAGGTCGAGGCTGTGCTGGCGCGTCTGCGGCGGCTGCCGCCCCTGGTGGTGCCGGGTGAGATCACGCGCCTGCGCGGGCTGCTGGCGGAGGCCGCCGCCGGTCGGCGCTTCCTGCTCCAGGGCGGCGACTGCGCCGAGCGCTTCCAGGACTGCACGCCGGAGGCCATCGAGGGCAAGCTGCGAGTCTTGCTGCAGATGTCCGTGGCCCTCACCCATGGCGGCCGCAAGCCCGTGGTGCGCGTGGGGCGCATCGCCGGCCAGTTCGCCAAGCCCCGCAGCAAGCCTACGGAGCTCGTTCAGGGCCGGGAGCTGCCCAGCTACCGGGGCGACCTCATCAACGGCCTGGAGCCCGATCCCGACAGCCGCCGGCCCGATCCCGGCCGCATGCTGGAGGCCTACTACCACTCGGCCGCCACCCTCAACCACCTGCGGGCCCTCACCGCCAGCGGCTTCGCGGACCTGCACCATCCCGAGCGCTGGGAGCTGCCCGGCGGGTCCGGCGAGGTGCCCGCCTACCGGCGGACCCTGGACCAGGTGCGGGAGTCCCTGGACTTTCTGGAGGCCCTGGGCGGCGTCCAGCGCGACGTGCTGGAGCGCATCGACTTCTTCACCAGCCACGAGGCCCTGCTGCTGCCCTACGAAGAGGCGCTCACCCGCTGGGTCGGCGAGGACCGGGGCTACTGCAACCTGGGGGCCCACACCCTCTGGGTGGGGGAGCGCACCCGTCAGCTGGACGGCGCCCACCTGGAATACCTCCGCGGCCTCCGGAATCCCCTCGGCGTGAAGGTGGGTCCCAGCGCCACGCCGGACCATCTGGTCGCCCTGCTCGACCGGCTCGATCCCGACCGCGAGCCCGGCCGCATCACCCTGATCTCCCGCTTCGGCGCCACGCGAATCCAGGCGGCCCTGCCCCCCCTGCTGGCGGCGGTCCAGGCCACAGACCACCCGGTGCTCTGGAGCTGCGACCCCATGCACGGGAACGGCGTCGAGAGCGCCTCGGGGTACAAGACCCGGGACTTCGCCGCCATCCTCGCGGAGCTCCGCCTGGCCTTCGAGCTCCACCGGGCCCAGGGCTCCCACCTGGGCGGCGTCCACATCGAGCTCACGGGCGAGGCCGTCACCGAGTGCACCGGCGGTACCGAGCGCCTGTCCGAGGCCGACCTCGCCAAGGCCTACGAGACCGGCTGCGATCCCCGGCTGAACGGCACCCAGAGCCTCGAGATGGCCTTCCTCATCGCTGAGATGATCCGGGGCTGAGGCTCACTGCACCGTGGGATGGACGCTCTCGGGGCCGAGGCGCAGGACCAGCTGCTCGAAGCCCGCACTGAGGCAGACCTCCGCACCGGCCACCAGGCCGTGCAGCGGCTTCAGCTTCGGGGGCGGCAAGAGCAGCACCTCGCCGGCGCGCAGCGGGGGCAGATCCAGGCCTTCCCAGGCCTTGAGGGGCGCGCTCCGGCGGGTGCCCCCCGACCGCAGCTCCAAGCTGCCCGTGGGCCAGGCATCCGTCAGCCAGGCTCCCAACACCAGACTACCTGCCTCCTCCAGAGCCAGACAGAAGCCCCCGATGGCGCCGCCGGCCAGCCCCACGGCAGCCATGGCTGGCTGGGGCGGAGCCGCAAGCTCCGCCCCCGGTCCCCGGACGCCAAGGCGGTCCAGCTGGGAGCCATCCATCCGGCGCAGCGCCGCGGGCCGGGGCAGGCAGGGGCCCAGAGCCACCGCCGAGGCGGTCGGCGCCAGAAACTCAGGGAGGGTCCCCCGCCGGTCCCACTTCTCGGCATAGGCCAAGGTCTGGCGTGCCCGGGCCAGCGCCCGGGACCCCCCGTCCAGCAGGCGGCGCAGGCTGGCGGGCACCAGCACCTCGGCCAGCCGGTCGGGGTCCCCCTCGCCCAGCTTCCGCAGGCGGAGGGCCTCGATGCGGCTCAGGTCCGCCAGGCGACCGGAGTCCAGCCGGGCCACCAGGGCCCGCCGGACCGCCGGACCCTCGTCCCAGGTGGCGGTGCCCAGCAACATCAGGCTTGGGCTTCAACCCACTCCCGCGTGGCGGCGGAGAGGGCCTTGGGACGGTTGGTGGTGAAGTCCAGCATGACCTGGACCGACTTGCCCTCGGCGAAGAGCTCGCCGCCGAGGCCCTTGGTGATGCGGTAGGTGAGCTCGAAGGAGCTGTTGCCCACCCGGCTGCAGTGCAGCTCCACGCGGACGTCGTCCCCCAGCAGGATGGGCATCCGGTAGTCCACCTCTACCCGGGCCAGCAGGAAGCCCTCCTCCTGGAACTTGCGGCCCCCCAGGTAGCTGCGCCACCACTGGAACCGGGCCTGCTCGATGTAGGTCACGATCATGGCATTGTTCACATGACCCATGGCGTCCAGATCGCCGAACCTGACCTCGATGGGGTGGGAGAATGGCATGGTGCCTCCGATGCAACTACCTTAACGCCAACCCTGGATTCGACGATGCCCGCGCCGCTGCTCCTCGCCTACGACCCCGCCTGCACCCTCTGCTGCCGCATGGCCCTCTGGCTGGCCCGGCAGGACCGGCTGGGCCTGCTCCTGGTGGTCTCCCTGCGCGACCCCGAGCTGCTGCGCCTGGGTCCGGAGCTGGCCGGAAAGCCCCTCGAGCGCGAGATCCACGGCCTCGACCTGGCCACCCGCGAGGTCCGCGCCGGGGCCGACCTGCTGCGCCCCATCGCCCGCCGGCTGCCGGGCTGGCGGTGGCTATCCCCCCTGCTGGCCCTGCCCGGCTGCCCCGGGCTGGTCAACCGGACCTATCTCCGCTGGTCCGCCTGGCGGTTCCGACGCACGGGCCGCCAGCCTTTCTAGAGATCCCCGTCCCCGCCGCTCTCGCGTAGCCTGGAGCCATGTCCGCCCCTCTCCGCCACTCCTGGCACCCCGACCGCCGCTGGGCCGATTCTCTTATCGCCCTGTTGGCGCTGCTGGCCCTTCTGGCGGCGGGGTTCACCTTGGCCGCCCGCCGGCACAGCGCCCGGCGCCCCGCGGAGCGGGCCAGCCTCCAGGGCCGCCTGCTGGAAGTGGTCCTTGGCGGGCCGGACCTGCTGCTGCACCGGGGAGGACCTTCGCGGGACTGGGCCCGGTCCGAGAGCCAGGCCAGGGAGCCCTGGGACCGGGCCCTGCTGGCCGTCCTAAGGGCGGAGCTAGGCGAACAGGCGGAGCCAGCCGAGCGCTGGCTGGCCGCGACCACCCCCGCTGGGGCCGGGGGTCCGGGCTTCCGGCGGGTCTGCCTCGCCGCCTATGTCGGCGCGCCCCTCCCCAGCGACGCGGACCGAACCGAGGTCCATCGCCGCCTCGGGGACGGCTATGCCGCCGACCTGCTGGAGGCCCGCCTCCGGGACCGCGAGTCTGGAGGGGAGGCGCTGCGTGCCCAGGCCCGGCGCGGCCTGGCGACCCGACTGGCCGGGCTCGCCGTGATGGGGTTGCTGGTTGTGGGCGCCGCGGCCGGTGGCGTTGCCCTGCTCATCTACCTGCTGGCAACCAAGGGCCTGCCCCTGCCCCAGCCCCTGCCGACCTGGTCCCTGTCCGGCCGAGCCGCCGCCCTGGTCCTCCTGACCTGGTTCCTGGGCTTCTTCCTGGCCAGCAACCTCGCGGGGCTGGCGCTCGCGCCCTGGCCCGGGCTCCGTTGGCTCGCCATTCCCCTAGGCTACAGCCTCCACGCAGCCCTGGGGATCCGCCTGCTCTGCTGGGCGGAGGGACTCAGCCTCCGGGAGCTCTGGCAGCGGGTGGCCCCGGGCCGCCTGGGCCGGGACCTCGCCTGGGGCAGCGCCTTCCTGGGCCTGGCGGTGCTGCTGGTGCTGGCCGTAGCCCTGGTGACGGGGCCGCTGCTGAGCCCCGACCAGAGCCCCCAGCGGGACCTGCAGGAGCTGCTGCGCAGCCTCCGCGGCTGGCTCCCGAACCTGGCCCTGTTCCTGACGGTCGCCCTGCTGGCGCCCTGCTTCGAGGAGCTGCTCTTCCGCGGCTTCCTCCTGCCCGTGCTGGCCCAGCGGCAGCGGCTGGTCCTGGCACTGGTTCTGTCGGCGCTGCTCTTCGGGGCCATCCACCTCCAGCCCGCCGGGCTGCCCCCCCTCAGCACCCTCGGTCTTGTCCTGGGGCTGGCCATGCGCCAGACCGGCAGCCTCCGCACCCCCATCCTCATCCATGCCTGCTGGAACGGCACCCAGTTCCTGCTGCTGCGGGCCTTCGCCTGATCAGGACTTCAGCCTGAACCGGGAGATCGCGGGCGCCAGCCACCAGAAGAGCTGGAGGACCACGAAGATGAAGGCGGCCCACTTGAGGATCCGGACCCAGTCGATCTGGCCAGGGCTGGTCCCCGCGGGGGCCTTCCGGGACGCCAGGTAGCTCTCGACAGGATCCTCCGCGAGAGCGATCTTCAGCGCCCGTCCCGACTGGGAGCGGGTGACTGCGGGGGCCGGGCCGCTGTCTTCCAGGCCCAGCTCCGCGATCCGGAACCGGGCGGTGGACACGCTGCTGCCATCCTCCTCCTGGCCCAGGGCCGCGAAGAGCCGGGCCCGCATGCTGGCCGGACCGGGCAGGGCATCGATGAGTTCCTCCATGAACTCCGGCAGGGTGGTGTAGCGGTCATCGGGATCGACGGCCAGCGCCCGGTTGAACACCGCCGCCAGCCTCGGCGGGAGGTCTGACGGCAGGGTCACCGGCTCCCGCAGGATGTGGACGATGATCTCCGTGATGCCGCTGCCCGGGTGGGGCAGCTGGCCCGTCAGCAGCTCGAAGGCGGTGGCGGCAAAGCTGTAGCGGTCCGAGGCGGGCGTGCCTTCGCCTCCGCGCAGGACCTCCGGCGGAGCGTAAGCAGGGGAGCCGAGGAAGTCCCCGGTCATGGTCAGCCGCAGGGCGATGGTCTGGGCGTAGTTCTCGGTGCCATCGGACCCGGGCGCAGCTGGCTCCAGGGACTCCTCAGAATCCATGCCGCTGTGGCCCATGCTCCGGGCGATGCCGAAGTCCATGAGCTTGGCCCGGCCTTCCTCGCTGAGCAGGATGTTCTCCGGCTTCACGTCGCGGTGGAGGATGGCCTGCCGGTGGGCCGCCCGCAGGGCCCGCATGGCCTGGATCAGCACCCGCGCGGCGGTCTCCTGGTCAAGGCTCTTCTCCTTGATGTGCTTGTCGAGGCTCTTCCCTTCGACGTATTCCATGGCCAGGAAGGGACCCAGTTCCTCTTCCACGCCCACGTCGAAGATGGTCACCAGGTTGGGGTGGTTCAGCTGGGCGCTGATCTCGGCCTCGCGGCGGAACCGCAGCATGGCCTGGCGCCGGGCAGCCCCGGTGACGCGGACCACCTTGATGGCCACCCGCCGCTTGAGCAGGGGATCCTCGGCCAGGTAGACCGTCCCCATGCCCCCCTGACCGATAGGGCGCAGGACCTGATACCTACCGATGGTCTTGGGGTCCGCCATGGAACTGAGATTCTAACCGCGAGACCCCCTCCTGGAGTCGGGGTAGAATGGAGGATTCGACCCACTGGAGTCCCCATGGCCGCCCTGCTCGAAGCCATCGAGATCAAGCGCAAGATGTTCTTCCAACTCGAGGACACCCCGTATCACTGCCTGGACGTGGAGATCTCGACCCCCACTGCCCGGGGCGGGCAGACCCTGGTGCGCATCAAGATGCGGAACCTGCTGACCCGGGCGGTCTTCGACAAGACCTTCAAGGCCGGCGACAAGTTCAAGGAGCCGGACCTGGTCCTCCAGGACTCCAGCTACCTCTACAGCGATGGCGAGGGCTCCCACTTCATGGACCAGGAGACCTACGAGACCCACACCCTCGGTCCGGACCTCCTCGGCGATGCCCTGGACTACCTCACCGAGGGCCTCATGGTGCAGATCCAGAAGTTCAACGGCAACCCCATCGGCCTGCAGATGCCCACCCAGGTGGAGCTCACCATCACCTACACCGAGCCCGGTGCCCGCGGCGACACGGCCAGCGGCAACGTCACCAAGCCAGCCAAGCTGGAGACCGGCATCGAGATCAAGGTGCCCCTCTTCATCAAGGAGGGCGAGAAGGTGAAGGTCAGCACTGAGACCGGCGAGTTCGCGGGCCGAGCCTGATGCTCCTGGCCGCCTGATGTCCCGCAAGTTCCGCCTCGGCCAGAGCCGGGAGGCTCAGGATCTGGACCACCGGGAGGTCTACTCCGGCGAGCGGGCGACAGACAGCAAGCGGCGCCAGCGCCGGGCGGAGCGGCTGGAGACCGGCATCGAGGCCCACGACGCCCAGGCCCTGCTGCGCCTGCCGGACCCCGCGCCCTGGCTGCACCTCCCCGAGGCCACCCTGATCCAGCGCCACAGCCAGTGGGTGGACCTGGAGCTCGCTGACCACTCGGTCCTCTGCGCCACCCTGGGGGGCAAGCTCAAGGGCGTCCACCTCGTCTGCGGGGATCGGGTGCGCTACATCCCCATGCCCGTGGAGGCCACGGACGCCAAGCGGCCCCAGGCCCAGGTCGTGGCCGTGATGCCCCGGAAGTCGCTGCTGAAGCGGGGCGGCAGCGATGACCGCGAGCCCTGGCAGCTCATCTGCGCCAACGCCGACGAGCTCTGGATCTGCGCCGCCGTGGTGGACCCGCCCCTGCGGCCGGGCCTCCTGGAGCGGGCCCAGCTGCTGGCCCTGGACGCCGGGCTCACCTTCCGCGTCCTGATCACCAAGCGGGACCGGGCCGCCAAGAAGGACACCCTGCCTGAGCTGGATCCCCTCCGGGAGCAGGGCGTCGCCATCCACGAGACCTCGGCCCTGAAGGGCGAGGGCATCGAGCCTCTGCGCGCGCTGCTGCAGGACCACGTGGTCGTGCTGCTGGGCCACAGCGGAGTCGGCAAGAGCACCCTGGTGAACGCTCTGCGGCCCGACTCGGTCCTGAAGACCGGCACCCTCACCAAGTTCGGCACGGGCAAGCAGACCACCACCGCAGCCCGCTGGCTGCCCCTGGCCCAGACGGCCGGCCCCGGCGGCGGCATCCTGGTGGACACGCCAGGCATCCGCACCCTCAGCGTCCGGGGCTTTGACCGGGCCCTGCTGGCCCAGGTCTTCCCGGAGTTCCCCTCCGAGGTGCTGGAAGAGCCCTGCGCCTTCGATCCCGAGGACGACGAGACCCTGGACCGCCTGGACCTGGCCTACCCGGAGCGCCTGCAGAGCCTCCAGCGGCTCTGGCTGGAGATGGACACCCGCAACCCCAACCAGAACGTGTGGCGCTGATGCAGGACCGCATGCAGTCCGAGTCCAGGGTCCTGGGCCTGCTCTACCGGGCAGTCTTCGGCTCCCTGTTCCCGCTGTTCCATGTCGCGGCCCGCACCTTCGCCCGCCGGGAGCGCGCCCACGACGTCGCCGACCAGATCGCCAACGCCTTCCTGGCCCTGCGCCCCAAGTACCTGGACGCCATCCTGGGCAACACCGCCCGGGTGTTGGGCCGGGGTCCCACCCATCCGGAGGTGGACCGGGTGTCCCGGGAGATGGTGCGCCAGCATGCCCGGGCCTGGGTGGACTTCTTCTATTACGGCCAGCGCCCTGTCGAGGAGGCCCTGGCCCAGTTCGGCAGCATCGAGGGCCAGGACCGCCTGGACGCGGCCGTCGCCCAGGGTCGGGGCGTCATCCTGCTCACAGCCCACGCCGGCAACTACGAGCTGGGGGGCATCCTGCTCCGGTCCCGGAACCTGAAGGTCCATGCCGTCTACAAGCCCGACCGCTTCGAGGCCGTGGAGCGGCTGCGCGAGCAGCTGCGCGCCCAGGGCGGTGTGGTGGGGGTTCCCGTGGACGGCGTCGGATTCTCCACGCTGCCACTGGTGAAGCTGCTGCGGGAAGGCGCCATGGTGGGCATGCAGGGGGACCGGGACTTCAGCCTGAACGGCCTGCCCATGCCCTTCTTCGGGCGGGAGGTGCCCTTCCCCCGGGGCCCCTGGGAGCTCTCCGCCATGACGGGCGCACCCATCGTCACCACCTTCCTCTACACAGACGAGGAGCGCCGGTTCCACGCCAGCTTCGGGGAACCCCTCACCATTCGGGGCGGCCGGGGCGAGCGCATGGCGGCCATCGAAGCAGGCATGCGGACCTATGTGGCCGACCTGGAGGCCCTGCTCCGGCGGCACCCGAGCCAGTGGTACTGCTTCTATCCCTTCTGGGATGACCCGGCCCGCCGCGGGACTTGATCACGCCTGCCCCGCCGCCCCTGCGCCTTTCCCTCCCATCGTGGGATGATTGTTCCAAGCTCAGGGCCGACCACTCTGTCCCCTGTTCCTTCAAGGAGTTCGACCCATGCGCGTTTTCGTTCCAGTCCTGATCGCGGCGGCGGCCATCCTCGGCCTCCAGTCGTGCAAATCCAAGGGATCCGAGGCCGTCGTGGCCGCCCCCACCCAGGGGACCCTGGCGCCCGCCGCTCCCGCAGCTGCCGAGGGTCTCACCGGCAAGGTGCTGGAGCGCATCGATGCCTCCCCCTACTGCTACCTGCGCCTCAAGACCGCCAAGGGCGAAGTCTGGGCTGCGGTGCCCGAGGCCAAGATCGAGAAGGGCGCCGAGGTCACCCTCGCAACCCCCATGCTCATGAACAACTTCGAGTCCAAGACCCTGAAGCGCACCTTTCCCGAGATCTACTTCGGCAACCTGGCCCCGGCCGGTGGCGTGCCTGCGGCTCCCGCAGCGGCAGCCCCCGCCCCCGGTGCCAACCCCCACGCCCAGGTGGCCAACACCGCCGCGACCATCGAGGTGGGCAAGGTCGACAAGGCCAGCGGCGCGGATGCCCGCACTGTGGCCGAGATCTGGGCCCAGAAGGCCAGCCTCAAGGGCAAGACCGTGACCGTGCGCGGCAAGGTCGTGCGCTACAGCGCCGGCGTCATGGGCAAGAACTGGATGCACCTCCAGGACGGCAGCGGCGATGCCGGCAAGGGCACCAACGACATCACGGTGACCAGCATGGACGGGGCCGCCAAGGGTGATGTGGTGACCGCCCGGGGCACCGTTGCCACGGACAAGGACTTCGGCGCGGGCTACACCTACCCGATGATCATCGAGGATGCCAAGGTCCAGAAGAAGTAGTCCCAAACCGCCGTTCTAAGATGAAAAACGGGCGCCCCTGGCGCCCGTTTTTCATGAGTGCTTGACTCTGGGCTAGGCCAGCGCGGGCACTGCCGCAAGTTCCTTCACCCAGGCGGGCACGGTACGGATGCCCTTGGGCGCCTGCAGGGCCTTCTGGTAGCGCCGGAGCTCGCCGTCGTGGTTGACGATGAAGTCGCTCTCCTCAGCGTGATTGGTGATCGGCAGCCACGCGGTGGCCTGGAGACCCAGGTCCGAGGGTGCCACTTCCAGGGCCAGGCTGAATGGCGCAGCCTGGAGGATCTGGCCCAGCAGCGCGGTCTCGGCGGCACTGGTGAAGGCGGCATCGTGCAGCAGTACCACGGCCTTGACCTCGCCCTGCTGCACCTTGCCCAGTAGCTCTTGGAGGGCGCCGAAGCGGAAGCCCCGCTCCGTGAAGCCTCGGCGGTTCAGGATGCCGTCGGCGCTGGTCTGGAACCGGGGCAGCAGGATGGGGAGGGTCCGGTCGCCGCTGCCGTAGCGCAGGTCGGCCGCGGAGGCCAGCTCACCCAGGCGCTGGGCCGTGTCACAGCCGAAGGTGCCCTGGCCGATCACCGCGACGGTCCCTGTGGCCTGCAGCGCCTCGCGGATGGCCTCGGCCGAGGCCGGGGCAGCCTTGAGCCGGGGAGCCGGGGTGGCGCCTGAGCGGTTGAGAAATTCGTAGGCGTAGCGCTCCGCATCCGTGATGAAGAGCGTGGTCTCCTTGCCCTCGGTGGGACGTGGGCGGAGGCGGTAGGCCTTGTTGCCTTCGTGGTCGATCCAGATGGGGTTGCCCAGGGCGGAGCAGCGGCTGATGGAAGGCGCGCTCTTGAGATACCAGACCCGCTTGCGGAACCGGAAGTCGCGGCTGGTGAGGGCGCCCACGGGGCAGAGGTCCACCACGTTCCCCGCGAAGGGGTTCTGGTCCAGGGACAGGCCAGAGAAGGTGGTGACCTCGAGCCGGGAACCCCGGTTGGCCACGGTCAGCTCGCCGCCGCCGCTGATCTCCCGGGTGAAGCGAACGCAGCGGGTGCAGTGGATGCAGCGGTTCTTGTCGATGACGATCTTGGCGCCCAGGTCCTCGTAGCGGTAGTGGCGCTTGGCCTCGACCATCCGGGAGTCGCCGCTGCCGTAGTTGTAGGAGTAGTCCTGCAGCTTGCACTCGCCAGCCTGGTCACAGATGGGGCAGTCGAGCGGGTGGTTGATGAGCAGGAACTCCATCACGCCGGCCCGGGCATCCGCCACGGCGGGCGTGTTGGTGAAGACCTCCATCACCACGGCATCGGGTTTGTCCTTGGGCGCGGGCGGCACCGTGGTGGTGCAGCTCGTAGCGAGCTTCGGCTGGCCCTTGATGTCCACCAGGCACATGCGGCAAGTGGCCACCGGCGTGAGCGCGGGGTGATAGCAGTAGTGGGGGATGTCGATGCCCACCTGCCGGCAGGCATCCAGCACCAGCGTGCCGGGGTTCACGCTGAGTTCAACGTCGTTGATCTTGATCGTCGGCATGGGCCCACTCCAGGGCTTCCAGGATGGGGCTTGATGCCTCGCAGGTAAAGATCGGTTCCTCAGCCCCTTCCGACGGCGCCCACCATGCACTGCCGGCAGAAGTCCAGGAAATCCTCCAGATCCGGGATATCCAGGTTCACTGTGGCGGGAGTCACATTCGGGATGACCACCCGCTTGCGCAGTTCTCCCGTGGCCTCCAGAGAAAAGACAAACCAGGCTGAGCGGTCCTTTTCGGAGGACAGGGTGAGGCTCACCAGCCGGGTCTCGAAGAACAGGTCCGGGGCCCCGCCGTCCTCCGGGGTCTTCCAATCCGGGATATGGCCCCGCTTGACGAACTCAGCCTTCAGCTGCTCCAGCGTGTGCTGGACCGTGAACTGAACCTCGACCTGGACATCCATCGGCCCCTCCCGTCCCTTCTCTATTCGGTCAATTCCCCCCGAACCCAAGCCTGGACATCCCGCTCTATCCAGAAGGACTGAAAGCATGGAAAAATAAAGGGTTCAGGGGGCAGCCATGCCAACGGCATTGATCTCGGTCTACGACAAGACGGGGCTTCTCCCCCTGGCCGAGGGCCTGCTGGCCCAGGGCTGGCGGATCCTGGCCACGGGCGGCACCCTGCGGACCCTCCAGGAAGCCCGGCTGGAAGCCATCGAGGTGGCGAGCTACACCGGCGCTCCCGAGTGCTTTGACGGCCGAGTGAAGACGCTGCATCCCCGCATCCACGGCGGCCTGCTGTTTCGCCGCGACCTGGCCGATCATGTGGCCGACGCCAAGGCCCAGGGCATCGAGCCCATCGACCTGGTGATCATCAACCTCTATCCCTTCGAGGCCACCATCGCCCGGGAGGGCGTCACGGCGGCCGAGGCCATCGAGCAGATCGACATCGGCGGCCCCAGCATGATCCGCAGCGCCTCCAAGAACCACGCCTCGGTGACAGTGCTGACCGATCCGGACCAGTACGGCCCCTTCCTGGAGAAGCTCCAGGCGGGCACCTGGAACCTGGAGGACCGCCGCCGCTGCGCCCTGGAGGCCTTCCGCCGGACCGCCGCCTACGATGCCGCCATCTCCGGCTGGATGGAGCGGGAGCTGAAGGCCGGCAAGGCCTCGGAGCTGCCCCACCACCTCGCCCTGAACCTGGTCCAGAAGCAGGGGCTGCGCTACGGCGAGAACCCCCACCAGCCCGCGGCCTTCTATGTGGAGCCCGGGTGCAAGGTCGAGGGCATGGCCTCCTGCCTCCAGCACCAGGGCAAGGAGCTCAGCTTCAACAACCTGCTCGACGCCGATGCCAGCGCCCGCCTGGTCTGGCAGTTCCAGGCCCCGGCCTGCGTCATCGTCAAGCACAACAACCCCTGCGGCGTGGGCCAGGGTCCCCACGCGCTGGAGGCCTTCATGCGCGCCCAGGCGGGTGATCCCATCAGCGCCTTCGGCGGCATCGTGGCCTTCAACCGGCCCGTGGGCGCCGAGGTGGCCCGCATCATGGCCCAGAACTTCTGGGAGGTCATCCTGGCCCCCGCCTTCACGGGCGAGGCCCTGGAGGTGTTCGCCACCAAGAAGCAGCTCCGCATCCTCCAGACCCCCGACCAGTGGCCCCAGAGCGCCAAGGGACTGGACATCCGGTCCATCGGCGGCGGCTTCCTGGCGCAGCGCGCCGATGATGCCTTCGTGCCCTTCGAGGAATGGGAGATCAAGGCCAGCGGCCCGGGCGCGAAGCCCCGGACCGAGGACCTGGTGCTGGCGCAGCGGGTGGCCAAGGCGGTGAAATCCAACGCCATCGTGCTGGTGAAGGATGGCGCCACCGTGGGCATCGGCGCGGGCCAGATGAGCCGTGTGGACTCGGTCGAGATCGCCTGCCGCAAGGCTGGCGACAAGGCCCGGGGCGCGGTGCTGGGCAGCGACGCCTTCTTCCCCTTCCCGGACGGCGTCGAGCTGGCCGCCAGCCATGGCGTCGCCGCCGTGGTGGAGCCCGGGGGCAGCCTGCGCGACAACGAGGTCATCGCCGCTGCCCAGAAGCTCGGGGTGTGGCTGTTCTTCACGGGCATGCGCCACTTCCGTCATTGAATGTTCTCCGGGGGTTCCGCGCTTCGCGCACACCCCCGGACCCCCGCGCTCGGATCGGGCAAAGCCCGCCCCTCGCTGCTTCCTCCGCTCGACCGTTTGCTTCCCTGGAAACACCATGAAAACCTCTGAGATCCGCCAGCTCTTCCTCCAGTACTTCGAGCGCCAGGGCCACCGGCGCGTGGCCTCCAGCGCGGTGATCGGGCCCGCGGACGACCCGACGGTGATGTGGACGAACTCCGGGATGATCCAGTTCAAGGACGTCTTCCTCGGCAAGGAGAATCGCGACTACAGCCGGGCCACGAGCAGCCAGAAGTGCCTGCGGGCGGGGGGCAAGCACAATGACCTGGACATGGTGGGCTTCACCGCCAGGCACCACACCTTCTTCGAGATGCTTGGCAACTTCAGCTTCGGCGACTACTTCAAGGCCGAGGCCATCCGCTTTGCCTGGGAGTTCGTGACGGGCCCGGTCAGCGAGGGCAACCTGGGCATGGATGCCAGCAAGCTCTGGATCACGGTGTTCGAGGGCGCGGACGGCGTGCCCGCGGATGTCGAGGCCGAGGAGCTCTGGAAGGCCGCCGGCGTGCCCGCAGAGCGCATCATGCGGTGCGGCAAGAAGGACAACTTCTGGCAGATGGGCGACACCGGCCCCTGCGGCCCCTGCTCCGAGATGCACTACGACCGGGGCGCCCACGTCCCGGGCGATGACACTCCCAACGGGGAGGGTGACCGGGTCATGGAGATCTGGAACCTGGTCTTCATGCAGTACGAGCGGGACACCAAGGGCGTCCTGACTCCCCTCCCCAAGCCCAGCATCGACACGGGCATGGGCCTGGAACGCACGGCCAGCATCCTCCAGGGCGTGGACTCGAACTACGAGATCGACCTCTTCGTGCCCATCTTCGAGGCCATCTGGAAGGCCGCCAAGGTGCGGCCGGAAGACCGGCACGAGCTGGCCAACCGCACGGCCTCCCAGGTCATCGCCGACCACATCCGCGCCGCCACCTTCATGTGCTACGACGGCGTGGTACCCGGCAACGAGGGGCGGGGCTACGTGCTGCGCAAGATCGTGCGCCGCGCCCTGCGCTTCGGCCGGAAGCTCGGCATCGAGGGCCTCTTCTTCGCCGAGCTGGCCCCCGCTGTCTTCCAGGCCATGGGGGATCAGTATCCGGAGCTGCTCCCGGAGCTGGGCCGCATCCAGAAGGCCCTCCACCGCGAGGAGCGGCAGTTCAGCCAGACCCTGTCAACGGGCCTGAAGATCCTCGAGGCCAGCGAGGTCGCTTCCGGAACCCTCGCGGGCTCGGACATCTTCAAGCTCTACGACACCTATGGCTTTCCCGTGGATCTGGTGGAGGACTGGTGCCGTGAGCGGCAGATCACGGCCGACCTGGCCGGCTTCCAGCTGGAGCTCAATGCCCAGCGAACCCGCGCCCGGGCGGCGATGAAGGCCCATGACTTGCGGCTGGCAGGCGACCTGGCCATCCTGGCTGACCTGCCCCAGACCCGCTTCACCGGCTACGATCAGCTCGAGAGCCAGGCCCATGTGGTGGCCCTCTTCGATGCCGAGCACCGCCGCGTGAAGCAGCTCACGGGCGACGGCTACGCCCTGCTGGACCGCACGCCCTTCTACGCCTTGTCTGGCGGCCAAGTGGGCGACACCGGACAGCTCCGCTTCGAGGGCGGCCACGCGGAGGTCCTGGACACCACCGCCCCGGCCCACAAGCGCCACCTGCACAAGCTGCAGGTCACCGGGGTCTTGGTTGAGAACACCACCGTCAACGCCCATGTGCACCCCATCCGGCGCCGGCGAATCCGTGCGCACCACACGGCGACCCACCTGCTCCACGCCGCCCTGCGGGAGGTGCTTGGCACCCACGTGAAGCAGGCCGGCAGCGTGGTGGACCAGAACAGGCTGCGCTTCGACTTCACCCACTTCGCCCCCCTGGAGCCCGCGCAGATCGTCGAGATCGAGCGGCTCGCCTCCCGCCAGGCCCTGAAGTCCATCGATACCTCCACGCGGGAGATGGACATCGAGGAGGCCCTCACGTCCGGGGCCATGGCCCTCTTCGGCGAGAAGTACGGCGACGTGGTGCGGGTGGTGCAGGTCCCCGGCTTCTCCACCGAGCTGTGCGGCGGGACCCACGTGACCAACACCGGCGAGATCGGCGTGGTGAAGATCATCTCCGAGGGCGCCGTGAGCGCGGGCGTGCGGCGCCTCGAGGCCGTCGCCGGAGAGCTCGCCCTGGAGCTCCTGCAGGCCGACGAGGCCATGATCCACCAGCTGTCCCGCCAGGCGAACACCGGCCGGGAGGCCCTGCCGGAGCTGCTCACAACCCGCGACCACCGCATCGCCCAGCTCGAGCGGGACCTGAAGGAAGCCAAGCTGAAGGCCGCCAGCGGCGGCAGCGGCGCGGAGCAGGTCGAGCAGGTCAATGGCACGACCCTGGTGATCGCCCAGGTGGAGGGTCTCGAGGGCAACGCCCTGCGCGAGCTCATGGACCAGGTGCGCACCCGGCACCACAGCGCCGTCATCGTGCTGGCCTCGACGGTGGCCGCAGACAAGGTGGCGGCCCTGGTCTCCGTCTCGGCGGACCTGACCTATGACGCGGGAGCCCTCTTCCGCGCCATGCTGCCCGCCCTGAACGGACGCGGGGGCGGCAAGAAGGATCTGGCCCAGGGCGGCGGCAGCAACCCGGCCGGTCTCCCGGAAGCCCTGGCTGCCGTGAAGGCTTCGCTGTAGGTTCCCAGCAATTCCTGGGCCTTCGCGCCTACTCGGTATCGGCTCCGCCGATACCGAGATAAAAACAATTGGACGCGAGCTTGGCCGTTTAGAACTTACTTGTTTCCGCCCTTTTCGTGGCAGCCGAGGCAGGTGATGAGCTTCGGGTCGGGGCTGCGCCAGTAGACGCTGTCCTGGCCGCCCACCTCCTTGCGGAGGTTCTCCGGCACCCGAGCCCAGTAGAAGATGAAAGCCGTGCTGCCGTCGGCCTTGGTCTCCTTCATGTAGAGCGGCCCCGGCTCCGTGCCCGGCTTGCCCTTCTCGTCGGAGTAGGTGGCCATCACCGCGTAGGCGCCCGAGCGCAGGGGCTTGCCCGCCTGATAGTCATCGATACCTGAGGCGGTGACCCAGATCCGGCGCCAGCGGTCGCCATGGGCCTTGCTCCGGGAAGGAGCAGCTTCCGCAGGCTCAAGGCTGGCGTAGTCCAGGGCCCGGATCGGGAGATCGGCCTCCTGGTCGTTGCGCTTGGCGAGGTCGGCTTCCGCGGCGGCCTTGTTGGTGGCCTCGTTGCCGAACACCATGATGCCCCCCAGCTTGCCACTGAAGCCCCAGGTACCCAGCCAGAGCAGACCCATCAGGAGGGCCGGCAGGCCCGCGCCGCGCTCGAAGAACCGGCGGCCCCCGTGGCGTCGGTCCGCGGGTCCCGCCTCCAGGTTCCGCCAGGCGCGCCAGAGCAGGAAGACACAGAGGCCGCCGATGACAAAGCCAGCACCAGCCGCGAAGATGTGCAGCTGCAGCATCTTCTGGAGGACCTGCTTCTCAGAGGCCACCACCGGGAGGAACCCGGAGGGCGGGATCAGGTTGATCTGACGCCCCCAGAGCAGCCCGCTGAAGAGCGCCACCGTGCTGCCGGCCCAGGCCACCAGGGCCAGGAAGAAGGCCGTGCCCGTAGTCACCTTGCTGTGCTTCGGGAAGAAGGAGGCAAGTACCGCCAGGGGCAGGGCCGCCACCAGGCCTAGAGGCAGGTGCACAAAGGCCGGGTGCTCCCGGGCGACGAACTCGAGGAGAGGCGATGCGATCATGGGACTCCTGGCTCAGAACACGCGTGCAACATTGAAGCCCAGGGCCCACTGCGACGAGAGCCGGGGTCCGCCGCCGTAGTCCCCGCTGAGCACCTGGTTGGCGGTGGTGCCGCTCGCGTTGGTGCCGAACACGGTGAACCGGTGCTTGAAGGTCTTATAGGAGAAGCCCCCCGCAAACCCGTTCTGGTAGGTGGTGCCATCGGTGATGCCGCCGGGCGCCGCCTTGGCGAACTTCGAGGGGCGGGGGTAGTACTCCGTTGCGAAGGAGAACTTGTCCGTGAAGCCGATGCGCAGGCCGAGGCCCACATTGAAGACCCCGCCTTTGTTCGGGGTCGTGTTTGGCGTCTTCCCCGGGGGCACCGGCAGGATGGTGTCAGTGGTGGTGGTCTTGGTGATGTAGGTGGGCACCAGGGAGAAGATGATGTCGTCCGTGATGAAGATCTCCGTCGGCACCTGGGCCGTCATGCCGGAGATGCCCACCTTGCCCAGAGGTGTGATGGTCTCTTTCACCACCTCATCGAAGCGCTCTGCACGCAGAGCCATGCGGACCCGGTCCCCGTTCAGCACCTGCTGCTGGAGGCCCACGTTGAAGGTCTTGTTGTCCGCCGTGCGATAGATGAAGGCGTTCAGGCCCTTGATGGGCTTGATGCCAAAGGTGAATCCCACCCCGGCGTAGGCATAGCCATCCAGGCCGTAGACATCCTTGCCGTGGTCCTTGATGGGCTGGATGAACCGGTGCGTGAACACCACCCCCAGGTCCCAGTACTGCATCCGCTCCGCCGACGGAAGGTTGATCACCAGCGGGTAGTCGGACGACTCGGCGCGAAGGGTCCCTCCGGCCAGCAGGGAGCAAAGGAGCAGGGCAGCGGGCTTCCGTGTCATCGGATCTCCAGGCTCATCTACTTGGCTGCGAACTTGCGCATGATGGGGATCATCCCGCGCACGTCAGCTTCGGACATCTTGTCCTTGAAGGCAGGCATCTTCTCCTTGCCATCCAAGGTGATCTTGACCCAGTCCGAGTCCTTCTTCTTGTTCGCCTTCCGGCTGTCGGTGAAGTCGAAACCGTTATCCGGCAGAGGCTTGCCGCTGTTGTCCCGGCCGGACCCATTGGCACCGTGGCAGCGGGCGCAGGCATCGTTCCAATACTTCTGGAGATCGCCGCCCTGGAACTTGGGCAGGTCCTTGGCGGGGTCGCCCGCCAGCAGAGACGCGCCCGCAAGGAGCAGAGCAGAGAGTGTGGTGAGCCGCATGAAGGGCCTCCTGGTAGGTGGGGGGAATGTGAGGCGGAAACCTAGTTCCAGATGTTGCCAGTGGTGGTGTGGGTCTGTCCGTGGCAGGAGAGGGCGCAGCCGCCCCTCCCTGCGGTGGTCGGAGTGTAGGTCTTGCTGCCGGTGACAACGGATCCGAACAGGATGGTGTCACTGGGGAACTGGTCGGTGGGGGTCCCGCTGATGCCGCTCACCGCGCTGGTATCCAGATACTTGAAGTGGTTCTGGGCGCCGGGCTTCGCGACCGTCATGCTGTGGCAGTAGTCGCAGGTCTGCTTGTGCTCGCTCGCCGTGTGCCGACCCGTGGCGTCGTTGTATTGGGTGGCCGTGGAGGCTGTCTTGTGGCAGGCGATGCAGTAGGTGGTGGCGTTCACGGGGTTGCTCCCGGTCTGCCACCCGGGGGTCGCCTGGCCCCCGTGGCAGCTGATATTGGAGCAGGTGAAGGCGGTGGGGCTGGAGGTGAACCCGGCCGTCCCAGCCTGTGAGTTGAAGGTCGCGGCAATTCCGACGGAGGCTGGAGCCGTTGTGATGGGCGCGGTGACCAGCTTGTTGGCGTTGCTGTAGTGGGTGTTGGAGGCATCCCCGGGTACGGAGCCCACGTGGCAGGCTTCACAGGCGGGATAGAGGGACCCCGTGAGGGCCGTCGGTAGGGCTGGCGTGGCCCGGGTGAAGGTCGGCAGCGCCAGGTGCTTGGGGTGGGAGCCAACAAGGCTGGGCCAGGCGGCGGTGGTGTCTGAAGGCCCTTGGGTTCCGAAGTTGGCGCCCGCATGGCAGGAGAGGCAGGTACCCGCCGTCTTGCCCGCAGCCAGCGGAGAGCCCGCCGTGTGGCACTTGGTGCAGGTGGGGCCGGGCTGGGTGCTGGCGGGATTGTTCTCGTCGTGGCAGGTCTTGCACTCGGCCGCGAACTGGGCGGCAGTTACCTTCTGGTGGGTGTTCCCCCCATTGCTCAGGTCGGCGTATTTGAACGGCGAGGGGTGGGCGATGCCAGACCCCTTGGGGGCAGCCCAGTGGTTGGTGGCAGGCACGTGGTTCTGGGAGTGGCAGGTCAGGGCACAGCCGCCATCCGCTTCAGAGAATCCGGCCGAGGTCACATCGTAGGTCGCCGCCCCGGTGATGGGATACGTTGCATTGGTGAGCTTGAACTTGATGGTCCCGCTGGGCAGCTTGCTGGTGCTGCTGACGGCGATGTTGTTGAGTTCTGCAAAGTGCTTTACCGCCCCGTTGCTGGTATTGGCAGAGCTCATGTCATGGCAGATGGTGCAGTCAAGGGTGCCGGCCGTGGCATGGGTGCCCCAGGCGTGCCGGCCAATGGCGTCGTTGTATTGCGAGGTCGCGGCATTGCCGTTGATCGCGTGGCACACCGAGCACTGGGTGCTGGACACGATGGTGCCCGTGCGCCAGTTGGGCGAGACCTGGCCGCCGTGGCAGCTGACAGCCCCGCAGGTGAGGGCAGTGGGATTGAAGCTCGCTGAACCACCGCTCTGGGCGTTGAAGGTCGCATCGATGGCGACACTCCCGGGACCCGTGGGAGCCCCGTTTCGGGCATTGGCGTTGGCGTAGTGGGTCGCCGTGCCCGTGCCGCTGCCGGCATGGCAGCTATCGCAGGTCAGGGTGGTGGGCAGCCCCATGTGCTTGGGGTGGCTGCCGGCGATGTTGGGGAAGAGGCTGCCCGTGGGACCCACGGGGAGCCCCGAGGCCCCCAGGTGACAGGACAGGCAGGTGGCCTTCCCGGTGGAGACCACCGTGGGATCCGCCAGGGTGTGGCAGACCATGCAGGCAGGCGCTCCTGGACTTGGGGATGAGCCGGCGGCCATGCCGTGGCAGGTGCCGCAGTCCGCCGTGAAGGCGGCGGCAGTCGCCGTCAGGTGCCCGTTGCCCGCAGTGTCATTGGGGCTGGTGGCCAGGAACGGAACCGCATGGGGAGCCCCGGAGGACTGCCAGGTGTCGAGCGGCCCGGTATGAAGATGGGAGTGGCACGTCAGAGCACAGGTGCCGTTCCCCTGGGTCGCGGAGGTCACCGTGTAGGTGCCGGGCGCGATCGCAGCATCAAAGACGATGGTCCCACTGGGCAGCTGATCCGCCGGGGTGCCGGTGTCCGTTCCGTCCACAGCCCGCGTATTCAGATACTTGAAGTGGGCCAGGGCGCCCTGGGAGCCGTTCCCCATGTTGTGGCAGGTGGTGCAGGCGATGCTGTTGGCAGCCTTGGTGGCATCGTGGGTGCCGAGGCTGTGGCGGCCAAAGGCATCATTGAACTGGGTGATCGTGCCGGCACTGGCCGCCACGGCGTGGCAGACAGTGCACTGGGTGCTGGCGTTGATGGTGCCGTTCTGCCAGCCCGGGGTGACCTGGCCCCCGTGGCAGCTGATGTTCGAGCAGGTGAGCGCGGTGGGTGAATAGGCGGGGGTGGCCCCGGACATGGCCGTGTAGATGGTGTCCATGCTGACCGGCACAGGTCCCGCAGGTACCGTGATCCGGGCATTGGCGTTGGAGTAGTGGACGGTGGTGCCAGCTCCGCTGCCCGCGTGGCAGGTATCGCAGGTCAGGGCCGTGGCCAGGGCCATGTGTTTCGCATGGGCTCCCGCGATGCTCGGGAAGCTGGAGCCACCGGGCCCCTTGGACGGCACACCACTCCCGGCGTGGCAGGAGAGGCAGGTGCCTGAGCCCTTGCCGGAGGATACGGGGTCGGCCAACCGATGGCAGGTGCTGCAGAGGGGGGCCGCCGCCATGGGGGCGGTCCCGGAATAGGCGTGGCAAGTGGCGCAGTCCGTGGTGAAGGCAGTGGCGGTGACCGTCAGGTGGCCGTTGAGCAGCGTGTCGGTCTGCCCGGTCAGGAAGGGCACCGGGTGGGGCGCCGTATTGGCTCCGTGGCAGAGGGTGGCGTTGTAGCAGCCGGGCTGGGTGTTGGCTGGGGCGGGGGACGAGGGATGCCCAGCCGGGTTGCTCGGAGAGCCCGCGTAGTGGCACTGGGCGCAGGTGACCGCGTTGGAGGGATCGGTGGTGGCGTGGGTAAGGACCGAGCCGCCCGAGATGCGCCAGGGCTTGACGGGGTGCGGCGCTTTCGCGCCGTGGCAGGTCACGCAGGCGCTGGCCGAACCACCACCCGAGAAATCCGTCCCGTGGCAGAGCTGGCAGGAGACAAGGCTCCCCCCCACGGTGCTGGCCGCGGCCTTGGCGCGCACCCCATGGATGCCGGCGCCGGCCCAACCGGGCGCGGCCTGGTGGTGGCAGCCTGTGGTCATGCAGGTCGGGATGCCGCTGCCCACCTTGAGGACGGAGAGCTCATGGCACCGGGTGCAGGTGTCGATGCTGGCGATGGCGCTGCCGGGGTGGGTGTCGATCCACCCGGCCGCATGGTAGTTGCCGTAGTACGTGGCGATCCCGGAACCGGCCTTGGAGCCGCCGCAGCCAACGAAAGCCAGCAGGCAGACCAGCAGGCTGCCGAGGAGCCCTCGAAGGCCTGTCCGTGGGTTCCAGTTCTGGTACCTGATCATGGGGACACCCAAGCATGGCTGGCGGCGCGTGACTGAGGGCGCTGGCGGCGGGAGAGAAGAGCGGGTTCGCGTACTGTGTGACTACATGTTGTCATGACAATTCAAAGTCATTAGAACCCACGGGGGGTATCTCACGACAGAGCCCGCGGTGGTGGTGGTGGAAAGAAATCAGGCAAGAAGTGCTGTTGCAAGACCAGACCACTATCGCGCCAGATTTCCATAGAACCTATATCCCGATCGGTTGTCCATTCCTAGTCCGTACGATCTAGGCCTTCACCGTTGATCCCACTCGGGTTATGGCCTAATCTTCAGCTTCCATGGCCGCACGGTTTGCAGGAAACCGATCTCTCCGTCCAGGTGCCCTGCGGTGCCTCGCATTCCTGCTGTCTTGGCTCTGGGCCACGACTCTGGCCTTCGCGCTCGATCCAGACCGGCCCCTGGCGACCCACGCGCACCGCTCGTGGCGCAGCGAGGACGGCCTGCTCCAGGACACCGCCGTGGCCCTCCTGGAGAGCCGGGACGGCTTCCTCTGGGTAGGCACCGAGGCGGGTCTGGCCCGCTTCGATGGCGCGAGCTTTGAACACCACTCGCGGGTAGAGGAGCCGGCCTTTGTTCACAACCGGATCCAGGCGCTGGCCGAAGGCCAACCCGGCACCATCTGGATTGCCACCTCGGAGCCAGGGCTCTACCTGTTCGAGCAGGGCGTCGTGCGCGCCCTGGGGTCGGAAGCAGGCCTGCCGGATCACCCCATCCGGCGCCTGCTGAGAGACCGTGCCGGCACGCTCTGGGCTGCGCCTGCTGAAGGCCCCCTGCTCCGCTACGATGGCAAGCGGTTCCAGACCGTGCCTTCGGATGCCGCCCATCTGCGCATCCGCGCCCTGGCGGAAGATCCGGAGGGCGGTCTCTGGGTGGGGACCGCAGGCTCAGGCCTCTGGCGACTGCGGGAGGGTCGCCTGGTGGTGGCAGCCCTGACCGCTGCGGAGATCACCGCACTCGAAATCGGTACCGATGGGGATGTCTGGGTCGGAACCCGCACACAGGGCCTGTTCACCCTTGCGGACGGCCGGCTGTGGGCGCCGCCCTGGGTGCGGGGACTGCCGGCGCAGGGGATCAGCGCCCTCCGGCTTGATCGGGAGGGCTGCCTCTGGATCGGCCTGGAGCAGGCCGGACTGTTCCGGAAAATCCCCAATGGAAACCTTGAAGCTGCTCCAGGTCCAGCCGGTGCGCGCAGCACGCCACTCGCCTTGCTGGAGGATCGCTCCGGCGCCCTGTGGGCGGGCACCGAACACCATGGCCTGCACGTCCTCTATCCCGTTCCGTTCCGGGGGCTCCCCCTGGTCGGCGCTCCGCGCGAAGAACCGCTTGGGATGGTCTGCCAGGACACCGTTGGTACCGTCTGGTGCCTCACGGCGGACCACTCCCTGGGCGTGGTCCGTCCGGGTCAGGTCGAGCGGGCGCCTCGGAGCAGCCAGCCCAACGCCCCCATCACCGCCCTCTGGCCGCGCCAGGCCGGGGGCCTCTGGCTGGGCACCCAGAAAGGCGAGCTCTACACGCTGGAGCAGGGTCGCCTCCAGCGGGTCAGCTGGCCCCAGGGTCCCCATGGGGACAGCATCCTCACGATCTATGAGGATGCCCAGCGGGTGCTCTGGATCGCCACAGGCCGGGAGGGCCTGTTCCGGATTCCGGCCGCCGGTGCCCCCCTGCTCTTCCCCACCGTCCAGGGGGTCCTGGCCATGGCGGGTGGCGGCACCCAGCCCCTGTATCTCGCCAGCCCCACCCAGGGCCTGGGCCTCGTGGAAGCCGGTCAGGTGCGCTGGCTGGGACGGACTGACGGGCTGGGCTCCGCTGGCGCGCAGTCGCTCCACCTGAGCGAGGACGGCAACCTCTGGGTCGGCACCGGGGAGGGGCTCCGGCGCTTCCGGAACGGCCAGTTCCAGCCCATCCCCGATCACGCCATCCCCCTCCTGCTCGCGATCCACGCCATCCTCGAGGACCGCACCGGGCGCCTGTGGCTGAGCACAGCCCAGGGGGTGTTCCGGATCCCCCGGGAGGCCCTGCTGCGAAGCCGCCGCGAGCCTGGCACGCTGCCCATGATGGTCTTCGACCAGCACGACGGCATGCCCTCCCGCGAGACCCTGGGAGGCCCTCAGCCCGCGGCCTGGCTCACGCGCGAAGGGGCCCTCTACATCCCCACCAGCCGCGGGCTGTCGCGACTGGACGGCGACGCCCCCGCACCGAAGGGCCCCCGGCTGCACCTGCTCCTTCTGAGGGCTGAGGCGGACGAAACGACCCTCCCAGGGACTCACCCCGTCCAGGTTCCCCCAGGGACCCACCGCTTCGAGATCTACTACACCGCGAACTCGCTGACCCGGGCGGACAAGGTCCGCTTCCGCTACCGCCTCGAGGGGTGGGAGCAGGTCTGGAATGAGGTGGGCGATCGCCGCTTCTCCGCCTACTCGAACCTGCCCCCGGGTTCCTACCGGTTCGTGGTCCAGGCCTGGCGGCTGGACGACGAGAGCCGCCCCGAGGAGTGCTCAGTGGATGTCCATGTGCGGCCCTTCCTCTACCAGCGGCCGACCTTCTGGGTGTTGTGCGGGCTCGCCGCCGCGGCTTTTGGATGGTGGCTGCTGCGCCTCCGGCTCCAGCAGATGGAGGCCCGGTCAGCGGTCCTCGCCGAGCGGAACCGCATCGCCCGGGAGATCCACGACCACCTCGCCCAGGGCTTCACGGGCGTCCTCCTGCAGCTGGAAGCCGCCGAGGCCAAGCTCACCCGTATGGAGGGCGATCCCGCCCCGGTCCTCACACGCATCGAGCACGCCCGGAACCTGGCCGCGGACAGCCTCCAGGAGGCCCGCCGGTCGGTCATGACCCTCAGCCCCCGGAAGCCCGAGGGCAAGGACCTCCTGGGCTCCCTGCGGGCCCTGGCCGACCGCCTGCTGGCGGGGACTGAGATCCAGGTGGAGCTGGCCCTCACTGGGAAACCAAGACCGCTCCGCAACCAGCTGGAGGAGGACCTCCTCCGCATGGCCCAGGAGCTGCTCACCAACGCCCTGCGGCACGGCAAGGCGCGGTGGGTCCGCATCGTGCTGCAGTTCGAGGGTCGGCTGGTGCTCATCAGCATCGAGGACGACGGCTGCGGCTTCGATCCCTCCGCCAGCGCCGCCGGCTATGGCATGCGCAGCATCCGTGAGAGCCTCAAGACGCTGCGGGGGCACCTCGATGTCGACAGCACCCCGGGCTTCGGCTCCCGCATCACCCTCACCGTGCCTATCCGAAGGTGGCCTCTATGACCCCAGACTCGACCGAACGCATCCGCCTCCTGATCGTGGATGACCATCCGATCGTGCGTGACGGATTGGTCGCGATCCTGCACGAAGGTGAGCCCGACCTGGAGGTCGTGGGCGAGGCAGGCGATGGCAAGGAAGCGGTCGTGGCCTGGCGGAACCTGCGCCCCACAGTGACCATCATGGACCTCCAACTGCCGGGACAGACCGGCGTCGAGGCCATCAAGGCCATCCGTCGGGAGGATCCCGAGGCCCGGGTGCTGGTGCTCACGACCTTTGACGGGGATGCCGACATCCAGCGCGCCCTGGAAGCCGGCGCCCGCGGCTACCTGCTCAAGAACGTCCGCAGGGCCGCCCTGATCGAAGCTGTCCGGGCCGTCGCGGCAGGCCAGCGCTACCTGCCGCCCGCCACCGCCGCCCGCCTGGTCGAGGCCATGGAGGCCGAGCGTCTCACCGCCCGGGAGCTTGATGTGCTGCGCCTGCTCGCCCAGGGCGAGCGCAACCGCGAGATCGCCAAGACCCTCGGCCTGGCCGAGCCCACGGTGAAGATCCACGTGAACAACCTGCTGCGGAAGCTCGAGGCCAAGGACCGGACGGAGGCGACCGTGATCGCCCTCCGGCGCGGTCTCATCCACCTTGCCTGAGGCTCAGCGCGCGATCTCGACGGCCCTCAGCTCGCGCATGACGGTGACCTTGATCTGGCCGGGATACTGCATCTCGGACTCGATCCGGCGGGAAACGTCCTTGGCGATCCAGTAGGCCTGGTCATCGTTCACGGAGCCGGCATCCACCAGGATGCGGATCTCGCGGCCCGCCTGCATGGCGAAGCTCTTCTGCACGCCCTTGTAGCTGTTGGCGATGCCTTCCAGCTGCTCGAGGCGCTTCACGTAGGTCTCCAGCATCTCGCGCCGGGCGCCGGGCCGGGCGGCGCTGAGGGCGTCCGCGGCGGTGATCAGCATGGCCTCCACGGTGCGGGGCTCGAAGTCCCCGTGGTGGCAGCTCATGGCGTGGATGACCTCCTCCTTCTCTCCGTAGCGCTGCAGCAGCTGCATGCCAATCTCGATGTGGGTGCCTTCCACTTCCCGGTCAATGGCCTTGCCGATGTCATGGAAGAGCCCCGCGCGCCGCGCCAGCCGGGCGTCTGAGCCCATCTCGCCGGCCATGTATTCGGCGATGCGGGCCACTTCCTTGGTGTGCTCCAGCACATTCTGGCCGTAGGAGGTCCGGTAGTTCAGCCGACCCACCAGCTTGTGCAGCTTGGGGTGCACATCCGGGAAGCCCATCTCGATGCAGGCGGCCTCGCCGATCTCTTTGAGGTGCTGGTCCATGTCCACCTTGACCTTCTCCACCACCTCCTCGATGCGGGCGGGGTGGATGCGGCCGTCCGCCAGCAGCTTGAGGATGGCCTGGCGGGCGACCTCGCGGCGGATGGGGTCGAAGCTCGACACGACGATGCTCTCGGGCGTGTCGTCCACGATCAGGTCGCAGCCCGTGGCCTTTTCCAGCGCCCGGATGTTGCGGCCCTCGCGACCGATGATGCGGCCCTTCAGGTCGTCGCTGGGGAGCTGGACAGAGCTTACGGCCTGCTCGGCCACCACGTCCGAGGCCACCCGCTGGATGGCGGCGCCGATGGTCCAGCGGGCCTTTTTGGCGGCCTCCTCCTGGGCCTCCTCCTCGATGCGGCGTACCAGCTTGGCGGCGTCCATCTTGGCGGAATACTCCAGCTGGGAGATGAGCTCCTTCTTGGCGTCCTCGCGGGTGAGCCCGGCCACCTCCTCCAGCCGCTTGGCCTGGGCTTCCACCAACTGCCGGGCCTCGACCTGCTGCGCCTCGAGGCGCTCCAGCTCGGCCTTGCGCTTCTCGGACAGGGTCTCCACGTCCTTGGTCTTCTGGTCCACCTGCTGGTGCTTCTTGTCCAGTCCCTCTTCCTTGGACTGGAGCCGCTGCTCCTGCTTCTCCAGGTTCTTCTGGCGTTCGGTGAGCAGTTTCTCGGCCTCAGTCCGGGCCTGCAGCGCCTGCTCCTTGGCCTTCAGCTCGGATTCCTTGCGGATGGTCTCGGCTTCCTGCTCGCCCCGCTGCCGAAGCCGCTGGGCCTCCCGCTGGGCTTCTTCCAGGAGGCGCTCGCGCTCGGCCTTGATGTCAGACTCGGCCTTGGCTTGCGCCAGCGAGGCTTCCGCAGTGGCCTTCTGGGCCTTGAGGGCCATGAGCAGGCCCACGCCGGATGCGGCGAAGAAGAGGATAAGGAAGATCCAGGCGATCAAGTTCATCAGCGACTCCAAGGATGAGGATCCAAAGAGCCAACAGCACCCGAAATGAAAATCCCCGCTCAGTCGTGGAGGCTTGCCGAGTTCCCTAGCGTGTAGGGGGGAGACCAGAATCCCTGGCTAAGGCGCGCCGTCGCGCGGAACGCACAGGTCAGGGGGAAGGTTTCCCGTGTCGACTTACGGAACAAGCGCTTGGCCATAAGCACGGGCCTCGCAGGGAGATCAGTCACCGTCCTCGTCCAGCAGGGGCACAGGGGCGGAAGGTTCGTCCGGAACATCGTACAGAAGCTTGGACAGAGTCTGTTCCAGGTTATGGGTTTGCTGGTTGGCTTCCTGCTCCAGGCGCGCCACACGGTGCGCCAGGTTCAGGGCGCCCAGCAGGTACCAGGACGGAGTGTCCAGGCCCTTCGGGACGCAACCCCATCTTAGCTGGCATTCAGAGTCCATGTCCTGAAAGGTCTCCTCCAGAATCCGGACAGCCGCTGCGAGGGTCTCGGGCTGGTCCGTCTGGACCTGGAGCGCCCGGGCCTGGACCGTCACCGTGACCGGGTGGGTGCCCGGCAGGGGGAGAGGGAGGGTCATCCCAGGGCCTCCAGCGCACGCAGGATCGCCGCCACCTGCTCCCGGGTGGCCTCGCGGTCCTTCTCCAGGGCGGTTCGGGCGGCCACGGCCTCCTCGAGGCGGGCGCGCAGGGACTGCAGCTCCTGGTCCCCGGCGGCCCCGGCTGACTTCAGCGCATCCAGCTCTTCCTTCAGCTGGTTGCGCTGCTGGAGCAGGGTCTGCATCTTGGCTTCTAGCTGTTTCAGTAGGTCCATGGGAGCTGCCTCAAAGGACTCATTCTACGCCCGGAGCTTCGCCCCCAGGGACTCGGCCGCAGCCAGCGCCGCCGAGACCCAGCCGTCGACCTCGTCGCCAACCAGGGTCCGCTCCGCCTGGAAGCGCATGCGGAGGAGCCAGGCCTGCTGGCCCTCTGGCAGGCTCTTGTGCCGGAACACATCCACACAGCGGAGCTCCAGCAGGCTCTCGGCGGGTAGGGCCGCCGTCATGGCCTGGTGCAGGGCCGCGTAGGACTGGCTCAGGTCCACCAGGAGGGACAGGTCCCGCTCCACGGAGGGGAACCGGCTGAAGGGCCGGAAGACCGGGATGATCCGGTCCTGGGGCCGGGGCAGCGCGTCCAGCTCCACCTCGAAGCCGAAGAGCCCGTCGGCCAGCCGATGGATGACTGGGAGACCGGGGATATCCAGGTCGCGGGCCAGCCCGGCGAGGTCGGCCTCCAGCACCGCCCGGGCGGGACTGAGGTAGTCCTCGCCCCCCAGGACGCCGCCCCACACCGCAGCCAAGGTCAGGTGCTCCCGGGGACCCGCGGGGGTGCTGCGGTAGGTGGGTGCCAGCTCGAAGAGCTGGACCTGCCGGGAGCCCTGGCGCAGGTTCTGCTCCGCCGTGGCCTTGAGGCTCGGCAGGAGGGAGGCCCGCAGGACGGAATACTCGTAGCCCAGAGGATTGGCCAGGGTCCGCCCGGCCGCCGGATTGTCCGGAGCGGCGAAGAGGGCATCGGCCTCGGGGCTGATGAAGCCGTAGGTCACGGTCTGGTGAAAGCCCAGCTGGGCCAGCCGGCGAGCCACCCGCTGCCGCAGGAGATAGGCGGGCGCGAGGTGCTCGGGCGGCCCCTCCATGGGCGGCAGCACCGAGGGGATGTGCTCGTAGCCCCGCAGGCGCAGGACTTCTTCTGCGAGGTCCTCGGCAATGGCCAGGTCATGCCGCCAGGTGGGCGGCGCGATGCAGAGCCGGTCCCCCGCGGCCGATACGGCGCAGCCCAGCCGGACCAGCGCCTCCCGGGCGGCCTCGAGGGGCACCGCCTCACCCGCCACCCGGGCGAGCAGGGGCAGGTCCAGGTTCACTGGCGCCGCGGGTGCGGGCACGGCGCCGGCGGTCCAGGCTCCGATCAGCTTGGCCTGGCACCAGGCCTGGAGCCGCGCCACCAGCAGGTCGCGGGCGACCCGGGCCATGGCGGGATCCGCGCCGCGACCGAAGCGGTGCGAGGCGTCCGTGTGCAGGCCGTGGCGGCGGGCCGTGGCCCGGACCACCTTCGGCTCGAACCAGGCGCTCTCCAGGAGCACGCGGCGCGTGGCCTCGGTCACCTTGGTGCTGTCGCCGCCCATGACGCCCGCGAGGGCGATGGGGCCGGCCTCGTCAGCAATGACGAGGTCAAGCTTGGTGAGGTTCCGGATCACCCCGTCCAGGGTCACCAGGGTCTCTCCGGCCTTGGCCCAGCGAACGGTGACGGCGCCGCGGATGGCGTCCGCATCAAAGGCGTGGGTCGGATGCCCGTAGCGGAGCAGGAGCTCGTTGGACGCATCCACCGCCGGCAGCCGCTTGGGGCTGGCCTCCAGGGCGCGCAGGAAGGACTGGGTCGCCTCGGGGGTGACCCCCTCGCCCAGTTCCAGCACGGCCGTGGCGTAGATGGGGCAGGCCTCAGCCTCGAGCCGCACCGGGAGCAGAGCCTCGCCCTCGGACACCGTCCCCGTGGGGATGGGCGCCAGGGGCTGCTTCAGCTTGGCGGCGAGCTCGCGGGCGATGCCCCGGTGGGACATGGCGTCTCCCCGGTTGGCGGTGATGTCCACGTCCAGCGCCTCGGTGCCCTCAAGGGTGGCCACGCCATCCACGGGGAAGCCGAGGGCGGCCAAGACCTCGCAGAGCTGGCGCGTGTCCAAGGCTGCGGCGGCCAGGATCTCCTGGGCCAGGACCTTGCGTTCGATCCACATCAGTCGAGCCCTCCCATGGCCTTGAGGAAGCGCTGGTCGTTCTCGAAGAACAAGCGCAGATCCGGTGTCTGGCTGAGCATCATGGCCATGCGCTCGACCCCCATGCCGAAGGCCCAGCCGGACCACTCGCCGGGATCGATGCCCGCGTAGGCCAGCACGTTGGGATGGATGAGGCCGGCGCCGAGGATCTCCACCCAGCCCGAGCCCTTGCACACCCGGCAGCCCTTGGCGCCGCAGAGGGGGCAGCTCACGTCCACCTCACAGCCGGGTTCTACGAAGGGGAAGTAGGAAGGCCGCAGGCGGATCTCCGTGTCCGGGCCGAACAGGGCGCGCAGCGCGTACTCCAGCGTCCCCTTCAGGTGCTGCATGCCGATGCCGTGGCCCACGAGCATGCCCTCCACCTGGTGGAACATGGGGCTATGGGTGGGATCGATCTCGTCCTTGCGGTAGACGCGACCTGGCGCGAGGAAGCGGATGCCGCCGCGCGCGGCGAGGTCCGGCGCCACTCGCAGCAACGTGCGCACCTGCACGGGGCTGGTGTGGGTGCGCAGCAACAGCTCGGGGTGCGCGGCCAGGTAGAAGGTGTCGGAGCTCGCCTTCGCCGGGTGATCCTCGGGGATGTTCAGGCCGTCGAAGTTGTGCGCCTCAGTCTCGACTTCGGGGCCTTCCTCGACGTGGAAGCCCATGGGCCGGAAGACGTCCACCAGCCGGTCCATCAGGCGATTCAGGGGATGCAGCGCGCCGCGCGGCGGCTGGGGTGGCGGCAGCGCGGGATCCCAGGCGGCCGCGAGGGCACCGAGCTTCCGCTTGGCCGCTTCGAGCTCCGCCTGACGGGCCTTGAGGCCTTCTTCCCACTGCTGCTTGAGGCCGTTAACGGCCGCGCCCAGCTCGCGCTTCTGCTCCTTCGGCGCGGTCTTGAGCAGTTCCATGAGGCGCGTCGCGTGACTGGCCTCGCGGCCCACGAAGGCGCCCTTCAGGCGCAGCAGGGCATCCAGGTCGCCGCAGGCGGCCAGCGCGGCGGGGAAGGTTTGGCTCGCCTCGACGATTTCAGGCGGCAGCAGCTGATCCATGGAGCCCTCGACTGGTGGTTCAGAACAGAGAAAGGCCGCTCACGCGGCCTTTCGGGTGTCTGCGACGTGCTGCTTCGCGTTCAGCCCTTGGCCACGGCCACGAGCTTGGTAAACGCTTCGGGATTGCGAACGGCGAGATCCGCAAGGATCTTGCGGTCCAGGTCCACGGACGCCTTCTTCAGACCGCCCATGAACTTCGAGTAGCTGGTGTCGTTCTGGCCGCAGGCGGCGCTGATGCGGACCACCCACAGGCGGCGGAAGTCACGCTTCTTGACCTTGCGGTCGCGATAGCCGTAGCCGAGAGCCTTCTCGACCGCTTCCTTGGCCGAGCGGTACAGGCGGGACTTGGCGCCGTAGAAACCCTTGGCGAACTTCATCATGCGCTTGCGGCGCTGGGCTCGTTTGAAACCGCGTTTTACGCGAGTCATGTTGGATCCTTTCCTCGAGGCAGCACGTCCGGGTAGGGGCGGGCTTTAGGGGCCTCATCGGGGGTGGCAGCAGCCACCGGGTTGAACCGTCGGCGATAGCGCCGAAGGCGTAGAGGGTAAAACCATGCGCAAGCTACGCTTGCGCGGTTACGGGGTTCCCGGGGGAACCCCGCGGGAAATCACGCGTAGGGGAGCATCGCCATGACGGCCTTCTGATCGGCCTTGGACACCATGCGGCCCATGTCGAGCTGGCGCTTCCGCTTCGCCGTCTTCTTGGTGAGGATGTGGCGCTGGTGGGAGCAGCCGCGCTTGAACTTGCCGCCGGCAGTCTTCTTGAAACGCTTCTGCGCGCCCTTGTGGGTCTTGATTTTGTAGCTCATGGGTTCCTCACTGGATCTGGGATTCCGTTGCTGGGGTGTCGGTCTTGACGGCTTTCGGTTTCTTGGGCGGCTTGGGGGCTTCGATGATCCGGGGCGCGAGGATGGCGTGCATGTCACGACCATCGATGCCTGCGGACTTTTCAACGATGGCCTTGTCGCCGATCCGCTGGATGACTTCCTCAATGATCCGGTAGCCGATGTCACGGTGGACCACTTCGCGTCCGCGGAACATGACCACCACTTTGACTTTGTCTTCGTCCTCCAGGAACCGCAGGATGTGCTTCACTTTGAAATCGAAATCGTGGTCATCGGTCTTGGGTCGGAACTTCACTTCCTTGACGACGATGTTCTTCTGCTTGGCGCGGGCGGCGTGCTCCCGCTTGGCTTCCATGAACTTGTATTTGCCGTAGTCCATGATCCGGCAGACAGGGGGATTGGCATTCCCGGCTACTTCCACCAGGTCGAGACCGCGCTCTTCTGCGATCCGGATGGCCTGCTGGGGAGGCATCAAGCCAAGCTGTTCGCCATCTTCGGAGATGACGCGGACCTCTTGGGCCCGGATGCCGTCGTTGATGCGAGTCTCATTAGGACGAATGGTTCCTCCCCTAGTTGCACAAGGACAAAAAGTCTATCACTTGAATGGTTCCCCGCCAAGCACGGAAAACAGGATCAGCGCTGGCGGTCCCGGACTTCGGTAGCCAGGGACGCGAGGAATTCGGCCAGGGGCTGGACCCCCAGGTCGCCCCGGTGGCGATGGCGGACGGAGACAGTGCCCGCCTCGGCTTCTCGATCGCCAATGACCAGCATGTAAGGCACCTTCGCCAGCTGGGCTTCCCGGATCTTGGCCTTCAGGCTCTCGTTCCGGAGATCCAGCTCAGCCCTCAGTCCCAACGCCTTCGCCTGGGCCGCGGCCTCCATGGAGAAGGCATGGGCACGGTCGGTGATCGGGAGGATGGCCACCTGGACCGGGGCCAGCCAGGCCGGGAACGCACCGGCGGTGTGCTCCACCAGGATGCCCATGAACCGCTCGAGGCTGCCGAGGATCGCGCGGTGCAGCATGATGGGCTGCCCCTCCCCACCATCGGGGCGGGTGTAGGTGAGCTCGAAGCGCTCCGGCAGCATGTAGTCCACCTGGAGGGTGCCCAGCTGCCAGGGCCGCTTGAGCGCATCCAGGATCTGGAACTCGATCTTGGGACCGTAGAAGGCGCCTTCGCCGGGGTTCAGGGTGTAGGGCATGCCGGCCTCGTCAAGAGCCTCGGCCAGGGCCTTCTCGCCCGCGTCCCAGACCTCATCGGAGCCCAGCCGCTTCTCGGGCCGGGTGCTGAGGGCCACGCGCATGCCCTCGAAGCCGAAGGTGTCGTAGACCTCCTTCAGCAGCTCCAGGAAGGCGGCCATCTCGGCCTTGATCTGCTCAGGCGTGCAGTAGATGTGCGCGTCGTCCTGACAGAAGGTGCGGACCCGCGTGAGACCGTGGGTGACGCCGCTGCGCTCGAAGCGGTGCAGGCGTCCGAAGTCCGCGTAGCGGATGGGCAGGTCCCGGTAGCTGTGCTTCTGGCTGCCATACATGATGCAGTGGCCGGGGCAGTTCATGGGCTTCACGGCGTATTCCCGCTCTTCGGCGGTGGTGAAATACATGTTCTCGGCGTAGTTGTCGTAGTGGCCGCTGGTCTTCCAGAGCGCCACGTCGAGGATCTGCGGCGTGATGACCTCGCTGTACTCGTATTTGAAGTAGAGCTCGCGGATGTAGGTCACCAGCTCGTTGTATACCTGGGTGCCCTTGGGGTGGAAGAAGGGCGAGGCCGGCGCCTCAGGGTGGAAGGAGTAGAGACCCAGTTCCTTGCCCAGCTTCCGGTGGTCCCGGGCCCTGGCCTCTTCCAGGCGCTTCAGGTGTTCGTCGAGCTCCTTCTGGGAATGGAAGGCCGTGCCATAGATGCGGCTGAGCATCTGGCGCTTCTCGTCGCCCTTCCAGTAGGCACCGGCGATGCTGAGCAGCTTGAAGGCCTTCAGCTTCGAGGTGCTGGGGACGTGGGGTCCGCGGCACAGATCGTAGAAGTCGCCCTGGCTGTAGCCGCTGACAATGTCGCCCTGAGGGATCGTCGCGACGATCTCAACCTTCAGGGGCTCATCCAGTTCCGCGAAACGGGCCACGGCGGCATCCCGGCCCAGGTCCTCCCGGATCACGGGAACGTCCTCGGCCACGATCTTCCGCATCTCGGCCTCGATGACCGGCAGGTCCTCGGGCGTGAAGGGCTTATCCATCCAGAAGTCGTAGTAGAAACCGTCTTCGATGGTCGGCCCGATGCCCACGCGGGCATGGGGATAGAGCCGCTTCACTGCATGGGCCAGCAGGTGGGCTGTTGAGTGGCGCACCAGTTCCAGGCTGTCAGGACTCTTATTGGTGACGATCTCGACCTTGACGCCATCCGCCAGGGGGGCCTTCAGGTCCACCAGCCGGCCATCGACCTTGACAGCCAGGGCGGCCTCCAGCAGACGGGCGCCGATTCCGCCAGCCAGGTCAGCCCCGGTGGCACCCTCGGCCAGCTGCCGGAGAGAGTCATCTGGAAGTCGGACCTCGATGGACATGGCTGCCTCGAAACAGAGAAAAATACTATCGTTCTAAACAACTCCGGGCCATCAATTATGATGGCCCGGAGGGGATTTTAACGTCGCAGCGACCTACTTTTCCACTCCTGTGCAGAGCAGTATCATCGGCCCTCCAGGTCTTAACGGCCGTGTTCGGGATGGGAACGGGTGTGACCCCTGGGGAAAAGCCACGACGAAGGGTAGAAGGGTTGAGAAGGGTTTGCGAGGCGCGCGGAGCGCGTTCGTGGTGATGCAATTCATTGATGAAAGGTCAAGTCTATGGACCGATTAGTATCGCTAAGCTGAATCCGTTACCGGACTTACACATGCGACCTATCAACGTGGTGGTCTTCCACG
>CAIPAY010000069.1 GCA_903863195.1 uncultured Holophagaceae bacterium | reverse complement strand
GCTGAACCGCCTCCGACTGGGGCGGCTCAACTCCACCTCCCCACTTCCCAACTTCACGACCTTGCTCATCCCTTTTCCTTCCCTGCCCCGACATAAGACTCTGAAGTGTCTCCTGTCTCAACGAGCTTGGCGCGGGGGGCCCCCCAAAGCCACATAGGGGGGCCCTTTGGCTTCCCGCACAAACAGCTGAAACCTCCAGCCATTGGTGCGACTTTCCAGGTATCGCTTCCCCGCCATTGTTTCGGGCCCCGCCGAGTTCTGTGTCTGCCAATGGAAGCGTTCTGGGCTGATGGCGTAGTCGTGATAAGTAATCCCTGAGTGGAATCCTTCACGCTTGTCGAGCGTGACAAACAGGAACTCAACTTGCTCCTCCGTGAGGGCGAGTACTCCTGCCTGGAACGGGACGCGCCTTGTCGCGCCGAGCCACCCAACTCCAGTAAGTATTTCCCTGACGTCGTAGGCGCCATGTAAGCGTAGCGGCCAGTCCAACGGCGCACCCGGTAGATCACGTGCTTCAAGCCCGCTGGTCCCCGCCAACCAATCAGCGACTTCGGTGAGCTCTTCAAGCATTGGTGGGTGGGCACGAAGTCGGCGCAGGAATTCCGGTCCGTCGAAGGTGTCCTTTGTGTCGGGGAAAAGTTGGTAGGCCAGCATCTGCACCCGTTGCCGATCCAGCTTGGTCAGAGTGCTGTACTCAAAGGCTTCTTCTGCGACACGGCTCCACAGGTTGAGGCAGTCAGGGTCATTGGCATGAAGCAGACTGCCAAACATCTTCCCAAGCCAACCCTCCTTGGGGCCGCAGATTCCCAGGTCCATGCCGGAAGCCCTCCGAAGCCCGGTCCAGCCACTTGGTTCCTGGCTCCGATAGAGCTTCGCGAGCGTCAACCCCTGATCTACAAGAAATTCGCCCATTCGAGGTGATCGATGCCCGGGAAGGGCTCGATAGGCCAGGAACTCCTGGGTTAGCCGCCGCCAGTTTTAGGTGGTCGCCGCCCTGAGATTCTCCAAGACGCGTTCCCTTGCCACGCGTTCGAATTGGATGTGACAGGCCGGAGGTAGTGTGGGAAAGCCCGCCTCGACTTCGGCGATTAATGTTCGCTTGGACAGGCCAGTCAAACACTGAAGAAGCCTGTCAAATCGGAACTCAATCCTGTGCCTCCCGACAAAATCAAGGATCAAGCAGCTGGTTTTGCCTCTGGCCAAACGAAGGCCTCGGCCGATCTGTTGTTGAAACAAGACAGGGCTCTGTGTGGGTCGAAGCAACAACAGGCACTCCACCTCCGGAAGATCGATGCCCTCGTTGTACAGGTCGCACGTAAAAACGACGGTGACCTCCTGCCGCGCCAACATCCCGGGAATTCGCTCGCGCAAGGTTCGGTCCGTGGCTCCTGTCACGGCGAGCGCCTTGTAGCCAGCTTGCCGAAACTGTTCGGCCATGAATTCGGCATGGCGGACACTCACGCAAAAGCCCAGGGTCCGCGCCTGTTCTGGCATGGATGAGTATTTCTGAAAGACCTAGGCGATCCTCCGCGCCCGGATGTGGTCCCCCGTCAGAATCTTGTCCAGATCGGCCACTTCCGGTCCCTGGCTCCACCTCACGATTGAGAAGTCGGTGTTGTCGGTCATGCCATAGTACTCAGAGGGCGAAAGCAGTTGCTCGTCCAGTGCCTTCCAGAGACGCAGTTCCACGGCGGGGGAACCGTCAATCCGCATGTGGAAATAGGGGGAGAAGCTGACCCCATCGGCTCGCTCGGGTGTCGCAGTAAGGCCAAGAAGAATGGCTGGGTGAATCGTCCTGGCTATACACCCTGGAACGATGCCATAACCAGTCGAAACCCTAAGCGGGCGACGGGGGCATGCGGGGTGGGCAGGGGCCGGGGGGGGCGAGGATGCCCGCCATGGTCCCCGCCCTTTCACTGCAGGCGGTCCCACCATTCGTCGGTAGGCCACGCACCCTTGGTTAAGGCAGCCCTCTGCGCAGAGTCAGGGGCGTACTGCGCGAACCTTCCTGGAACTCGCCACCACGAAAGCCCCGGCCCAGGAATCGACCTGACCCATCGAGAACCAGGCATCGAGAAATTCCGCGATCCGTGGCTGCTCCAGGTCGCTCAAACGAACCAGCAGAATGCCGTGGTGGGTGCCTGGGGCAAACTGCCGCATGTCCGAAAAATCCAAATCCTGCGTGATCAGGAAGCGCGCTTCCGACTGCGCGGCCTGCCAAACCGTCTCATCTCCCTGCCCGCCGAGTCCCTCTTCCAGCACCGTTTCCACGTCATGGCCCATGTCCCTGAGTCGCTGGGCTGCCCGGACGGGGAGATTCTCATCCAGTTTGATCCTCATGCGACCCCTCCGTGGGCCGCACCCTTCGGGCTCGCCTTTGGCAGAGTGGCCCTTCGCTCGTGCTCCGGGCTCATGCGACCCCTCCGTGGGCCGCACCCTTCGGGCT